>CAVURW010000037.1:0-27523 GCA_963743595.1 uncultured Verrucomicrobiae bacterium | reverse complement strand
AAGTTTTAAAAGATGTCAAAAAAAGTTTGCGAGAGTAAAAAATGTGCAAAAGGAGCGCTGAAATGCTATAAAAATAAGCGACATTGCGTCTGAACGCAACAACGCGACATTTTATTGCTACAACAACGACGATAACGACACAATGTCTGATGTCATCGACTCATTGGGGCGTACTTGCGTTTAGTTGCAGAGTGTCAAACGCAAAATACGTAGTAAAATGCGTTTTTGAAACTTTTGGCGTATGTTCTGTTATGTGTATTGATGCTGAGTGAAGAGTGCTTACAAAAAAGAAACCTTACGAATTTCATTGGCATACGCCTCTGACTGAAAGGCAGGAAAATTTGTACCAAAGGTGAGCAAAACGGAAGAATGGATAGCGGTACGACGGTCGTACTTTCGAATAGGTCATAGCAGTACTTAAACAATATTTATCTGGTTACGCTGGCATTATTAACCACAGTATAGAGAATGAACAGTAGGGTCATGAGATTACAAAAACTGTCCCGCTGGTGAAACTAGCGAACCTAGCGACTGCCAAGCTAAAAGCTAATAGTCCTATATATTTCCATGCAAAAAGCAGCATTTTTGTATCAAAAAGTAAAATCAGGCGAACGTTTTTAACCTTTAAAAATGCACCCTGTATAGGAAAGGGAACGACGTAAAGAGTCGCTGGGCGTCCGACTTTTACCCAAACGTCCTAAAGGAGACGAAACCCCATCGTTATGAAGTGCTTTCTGACTAAGATCGAAATCGATTACAAGTCCGCCTTTAAAGCAGGTCTTTGCGATAGCTACGCGTGGCACCAAAAGGTTTGGCAAGCCTTCCCGAATGATGGGCTAGCTAAACGAGATTTTCTAACTCGGCTGGATGAAATCGATGCTGGATTTCGACTTCTGGTCCTTTCCCAAACAGAGCCGGTAAAACCCGAATGGTGCCCCTCCGATGGATGGAACAGCAAATCCGTACCCCCCGGCTTCTTCGAGCACACGTCGTTTCGATTTAGCCTCGTCGCTAATCCCACGAGGAAAGTGAGATCGAATGCGAAGGGAGTCGTCCTCAAAAACAGCAGACGCCTCGCGATAACAAAACGGGAAGAACTGCTCGCGTGGCTGGAGCGTAAAGCCGCTCAAGGTGGCTTTACAATTCCAGAGCTCAATCAAGTACAGACCCATGCCCGAGTGCCCCAAACTTTCGTGAAAAACGTAAGTATTGGCAAACACTTCGTCACAGAATTTCAGGGCATCCTACACGTCACCGACCAGACAACCTTCAAGAACGCCGCCATCACCGGCATCGGTTCCGCTAAAGCCTTTGGCTTCGGCATGCTCTGTCTTTCGCCCCTCGAACTACCATGAAACTAATAGAACTCCACATCGTCCAATCCTTCCCGGTTAGCTGCCTCAATCGCGATGATGTAGGCTCCCCTAAATCCGCGATATTTGGCGGCGTTCCCCGCGCCAGAATCTCGAGTCAGTGCCTCAAACGAGCCATCCGGATGGAGGCCCGGGAATACTCACCTTGTTTCCAAGGAATTCGCTCGCGCTATCTGAAGCAACCCTTCACGGATGCCCTCATCCAAGCGGGACTCGTCCCAAAGGATGCGGAGTCTATGGCCGTAAAACTTTGTGAACTATTCAGTAAGAGCGACACAAAGAAACCGGACCAAATCACCACTGCCGTCTACTTGTCACCCGGTGAAATCTCAATAATCGCTAAACTAATTTCAGAGGGAATTCTTCCAGAAAAAGCCATCCGTAATGTCGACCGACTCGATGCCGCTGACATCGCTCTTTTCGGACGAATGATAGCTAACGACCCTTCACTAACTATCGAAGGAGCCTCCATGTTCTCTCATGCTCTCTCCACTCATAAAGCCTTCAATGACATCGATTTCTACTCAGCTGTCGATGATAATAAAATCGACGCCACGGACGCGGGTGCCGGCATGATCGGAACCCTCGAGTACAATTCGGCAACCTACTACCGCTACGTAGGGGTAAACCTGGACATCCTGAAACGCGCCTCCCATATCGGCCTCATGGATGTGAAAGAGCGCAAATCCATTCTGGACGCCTTCATCCGGGCCTGTTTGATGGCGATTCCCGGTGCCCGGAAGAATTCAATGAATGCAGCATCTTTGCCAGTTGAAGTCTTGGGACTCTTTAAAAGCAAAGGCCAGCCGCTCCAGTTGATCAATGCATTCGAGTCACCCGTCTCAGCCAATGGAAAAGGCCTTGGTGGCACGTCTCTGGAAGCTCTAAAACACCACCACGAAACCCTCAAAGATGTTTGGGGAATTAAGCCGGACACAGAAGTTTGGCTCACGGAAGCCAAGCTAGAGAACTTCATTAAACAGCTCACCGATCATGTCGACTAACGCCCTGGCTTTTTATCTCGAAAGCCCCATGCAATCTTGGGGTGTTGCTTCTCGATATCAGCAGCGGGCAACCGAGGCTTTCCCGACAAAAAGCGGCATACTTGGAATGCTTGCTGCCGCAATCGGTATTGATAAAGAAACGGAAAACGAGGCAGACCAATTGGCACCTTTGGCATCTCTACGGTTTTCAGTTTTTCAAATCAAGCCCGCCCTAGTCCAACGACTAACGGATTACCATACCGTCGGCGGTGGTTGGAAAGAACTCTACGACATCGATCCCAAGTCGATCTACAAACTCAGCGTCCCTAGCAAGGCCAAAGACGGGGCCATGTTCGGTACGGTGCAAACCTACAGAACCTACCTCACAGACGCGCAATTTGTAGCTATCCTGGAAGGCGATGAAACCGTCCTCACCCAATGCCAAGCGGCCCTCTTGAACCCCGTTTGGGGAATTTGGTTCGGACGCAAATGCTGCATCCCCTCCAGCCCATTGCTACCTACGATAGGATCGGATAAAGAATCGGCGGTTCAAACACTTCTCGCGCACCTCGCCAAAAACTCTGGAAAGGAATTCGAAATCAACCTACTCACTGCCCCAGGCCAATTGGAGCAGTCTGGCGAAGGAGCAGGGTACCCATCGGACCAACCCATCTCCTTCAAAAGCCGTACTTTCAAGAGCCGTCCGGTCCGCCGAAATATCTCCAGGTAAACTGGGCTAATGCGCAAGAACCAAACGGCATAGTGATCCGATATCTCCGCCCTCTCAAAACGTTCATAGAGCACAAGAACACCTTGGAGCCTGGTTCATAACCGGCCCAACTGTCACAAAATCCATTGTTTCGGCCCGATCGTCTTCGACCCTTCCAAACAATCCTCATTAGATCAACATAAGTCGGTTTATTTTGTTGAATTTGTCCATGCAAGCTGCTATCGACACAACCTCTCCAGTATCCTGGGGATGGCCCGAAATTGATTTTGAGGCTGAAATGGCTGACGCCCATCTCCCCACCCTCGTGGGGATCGGCCCCATCCTAATAAAAGTGGCGATTGACCCCGCTCTGCTCACATTGAAACACTCACGACACCACTTTAATCTCATCGTCTCGTTAATCTCGAGCTGATCCAGCAAGGTGCCTTCCACGGGACCAGTCCCTGAAAGTGCCAGAGAAATACCCTCGCTTAATCGAACGCTTGCCAAGGCCTATCTCTCGGCCAAGTCTCCGGAGTTGGCCACACGTACATGGGCAAATGTCATGGATCACTACTGCAAATCGGGTGTGGAGTCGACGAGGGAGCGAAAGCTCCGCGCGTTTTCGAGCACGCCTTTCCAGCGCCTTTTAAAAGTGGCGCTGATTGATACTGAAGCCGACCATCTTTTTGCCGTCCTCGACCACCGCAAGGCGGGAAATTCGGCCCATCACTATCTACGTAGGATTCATAATTATGCCCTCCATCTGGGCTGGCTCTTGTCGCCCGTGATGGCCGATGCCGCTTGGCCCGTTATCCGTTCTCAAAAGAAGGTCGGTCTGACGGCAGATGAACATCGTCGAATTATCGAGCGGGAGAAAAACCCCGAGCGACGCCTCTATTACGAAATGCTCTGGGAAACGGGTGGGACGCAGTCTGACATCGCGAATCTGCATTGGGACCGAATTGATCTGGTGAATCGAACCCTGTGCTTTTTCCGGCAAAAGCTCGAACGGACCGGCGGCGGAGAAAGCTGCCTCTGTATCGGGACTCGAATCCAAGCGATTTTGGATCAGTTACCCCAGACGGGTTATTTGTTCCCGGGCATCGGTAAGCAACCTGCGAAGAACCGTGCGGGCTACTTCCGAAAAGTGTGCATAAGCTGCAAGATTAAGGGAAAGAGTCTCCATTCGTACCGCTATGGATGGGCTCAGCGGGCGCGCGCGGCAGGGATGCCCGAACGGGATGCGATGAATCACCTCGGACATCAATCTCGGGCGATCCATGCGGCCTACGGACGCAAGCCTGAAACAGGAGAATCGTTAAGCCCCTCAAAAACACGAGAACGCCACGCGGGATGACAGGGTTACGTTGATATCCGCACAGGATAAGTTGAAATCAACTGAGACCCGAGTGAGGTCCAAATTCCTCCGTGGTGCCTACCTGCATAGGGAGCCAGTGATGAGTTGAGTTCGCCCCGTGATGCTGACTATAGGAGAGGTAACCGCCGTCAAAAAGATAGAGTTACTGGTACCACCGGTAACTGAGCCTCCTGCTAACGATATTGTATCGGAGCCAGCAAGAGAATATATCCCATAGGTTGACCCGTAGATCGTACCCGTGTTGGTAACTGCAAGGTTGGCACTTGCGATTCCGAACGGGTTCAAATAGATCCCGTAACCCTTAAAACTTGGCGAGGTCGAAGCTGTGATCGAGCCACTGTTGGTGATAATCGTGGATTTACCGAAGATGATCTGAACACCATAGGCACTCCCTGCCAGTCGAGGCAGTTATCGAGCTCGTGTTATTCAACAAGTTAACGGTTGTGAAAGAATATCCGTTTAACGCTGTTTCAATTGCATTCCCACTTTGACTCACTGCAGTCATCGAACCAGAGTTATAGACCAGCAAAGCTCCAGCCGTAGCAGCTGTGTTAGTGCCATTGTTATAAAGACTAACGCTATACGCAGTACCGGTAAGTAGAGTTCGAAAGATTCGCACCCGAAGCCACTGTGACGTTGTACGAAGAAAATGTGCCGCCTACCGCAAAATAAGCACTCGTAATTCGAGTTTAACCAACCCCTAGGAGAAAAAGAGAATGAATAACTTAAGTTTTAGTACCAAGCAGATCATGAAAGCGGTGCGCGCCGCTTTTGTCGCGATGGCTTTAACGTGTATTGCTGGTACGGCGATGGCAGTGCAGTGGTAACTACACAGCTGCCGACACCACTACGACCGGAAGACAAGAGAATTTCCCTGAATTTGTCAATCGTTAACATGAGACGGACACAAATAAAGATGTCTTTTCGGTGGGCTTTCAAGTCGACTAAAGCCCTCTATTGGGTTCAGCGTCACGCTGGCGCTGGTTAGAAGGACATCTTCACGCCACCAGTGATGGAGTGTTGAATGTAGGTGCTTTGGCCGACTTGTACGTCGTAATTCACGAACATCCCGATTGGGATTCTTTGGAAGCCCGTGTAGATGGAATTCAGCCCCAGCCCGACCAGGGCGTAATCACGCTCCGGATCGAGAGTGGTCACATTAAACGAGCCGAACGCAGGTGCTCCGGACAAGCTGGTAGCCACTCCGCGTGAATCATCCAGGCACTCGTGGTACCACGCGGCACGGAACTCGGGAATCCACTTTAAATCGGCACCCGTGGTGAACGTCCCGTCGACTTTACCACCCAGATGGGTCCGAAGCGAATCGATATCCTGGCTGGCCACTGAGGTGGCAAAGATTCCGCCGCCGCTCTCTGTGTAGCCGTCTACGCCCAGGTGAGTGTACTGAAGACCAAATTCCGGCGTGGCCGTAAAATTCTGCCCGAGATTGAAGGTGTACCCCGTGGTCGCCTGCGTCATGAACGAGTAACCATTCGGGTCACTCGTCGCGGTTCCACCAAAGGTCGCCCGACGATCCGTGTACTGGCTCGGTCCACCCGCAATGACGAGGTTCGCCAGCCAGGGACCGTGGTTCCAGGTGCCATACATGCCTACGATCTCAGTGTTAGCCTCGATTCGGCTGCCATCGCCGAAGTTTGCACCATCGAGCGTCGCCCCGACGAGGAGACCTGCCTTGAAGTCGGAATTAAAGATGTAATCGACACCTGCCACGGGTGATCCGTTTACTGAACTGTAGCTTGGCGCGCCGGGCAAACCATCCTGGTTACCGAGCGTTACATTACCGGTGATCCAGGTGTCCCAAGTCTCGGTCTTCGGGGCCAGCATCGGTGCATCCGTTCCGTTCATTTGAGAGCCGGCGTACTCGACCAGCTTATCGAGCTGGCTAGTAGCGCTGTTAACCGCTGCCATGGACGATGTGCCGATCGTTGCGTTCGCCGTGCTGAAACCGCCGCTGGCACCGCTTAGGAATTCCAACTGCTCTTCTAAGTTCGATTGGAACGTGTTTTGGCTCTCCACTTCCAAACGGTTAATGCCTTGAATTAGCGTGAAGCCAGACAATTCATCCAGTGCTGCATTTGGGTTGCCGAACGCTGCTAGGTAGAAGGGCTGAAAACCTTGTGGCAATTGGGTGTTATCGATCTTCGTGGCTAAATCGTGATATTGAGGCGCGCTAACTGCCTCCAAAGACACCGCATTCAAGTTCACGTTAAAGTTCGACCACGAGTAGGTGTAGCCCCCGAAAATGAATGACCCGCTCTTGCCCAATGCCGCCGCTTGCGCATTTGCCAACTCTGCCGGTGTACCCCCGACCAGCTTTAAATTCAAAGTACCCGTAACGCCCGTTGCGACGATTCCCGTGGAAGGAGAAATCAGTTGGGCACGGCCACTAACATTTACCGTACTCGTACCGCCAAGAATAATCGCGTCACCCGTTGCACCGGTCACTGTACCGCCGGATAAGTTTACCACCGTGTTCGCGGCGAGCGAGACGAGTCCATCCCCCGAGCCGTAGATAAGACCGGTGTTATTCACTACCGCGTTTCCTGCCGATAACTTAATGAAAATCCCATAGCCTGAATTCACCGTCGGGCTGTTATAGTGAGAGGAGCTGAATCCAGAGATAACGCCAGAGTTTGTAATGCTAACTAATCCTGCACCGTTGGCCACGATACCGTCGGAGTAACTTCCGCTAATCGAGGTGAAGGCAGCGATCGTTCCACTGTTCACAACCGTGATCGTAGAGGATGAAGAGGCGAAGGCATAAATGCTGTTCGACTTGTAACCGGAAGCTGTAATGAAACCCGAGCTGTGATTGTTCACATATGCAGACCCACTGCTGAAACTCAACGCGGCTGGATACGATGAATTCGAACTATTCCCAATAATCCCATAGTTTTGTACGGAACCCGACCTGAGCCTAATGGTGTATTCAGTTGAGCTGGTGCTGACGCTAACCCCAGGATTCACCGTTATGGAATACGCAGAGGAACCAGTTGATTGAAAATAGACATTAGAACTGGATGAAACGGCTGTGTAGCCGCCACTACCGCTCGATAGCCACACGCCGCTTGCAGGCACCAGATTCGGGGCGGCCTGCAAGGGATGGACGATACAGGTTAACGCCAAAGCAACGAGCACGGCACGCACGGCCTTCATCATCTGCCTAGCACTGAAAATTAGTTTCTTCATTCTATTGTTCCCGGAGGTAAGTGTTTGTTAGTCAGGGAGAAAAGTAAGTGAGGGCGGCGAGCAATGTCAAAGACTATTTACTCAAATATAGTTAAAAACTAACGCACGTTTACTACTGCATTTCAGCCTTTAACATTGCCTTTCCGCCACTTCTCCGGTTTTCTCTCCACTCCCATGCAAGCCGAAATTCTCGCCCTCCGGAACGAAATCCTCGCAGCGATTGCCGCTGCCAGCACTTTAGACGAGCTGGAAGCCATTCGCATACGTTTCCTCTCTCGCCAAGGCTCCCTGCCTCTTCTTCTGGAGAAACTCTCGACGATCCCCAAAGAAGAGCGCCCTGCAGTTGGCAAAATCGCTAATGAAACCCGCCAAGCCGTCCAGACCGCCTTTACGGAACGCACGGAAGCGCTCCAAGTTCAGAAGCAAGCTGCTGAATTCGATCCCACCTTGCCGGGGCGCCAGCCGGTATACGGCTCGCTTCATCCGATTCTTCGTGTTCGGGACCGTGCGCTAGCCATCTTTAAGCGACTGGGCTTTGTGCTTGCGGATGGACCGGATATCGAGAACGAAGTCTTTAACTTCGACGCTCTAAACACGCTGCCCGATCACCCGGCCCGAAACGAGCAGGACACGTTTTACCTGGATGAGACGGGACTGGCACCAAGCGCCGGCCTCCGCGCACCGCAATTGGGCGGGCGTCGTCTGCTGCGCACGCAGACCTCTACCGTCCAGATCCGGACCATGCTGGCGCAACAACCACCCGTACTCGTTACGAGTTGATCCAGCAAGGTGCCTTCCACGGGACCATTCCATCACCTGTAAGTGCCATGAAACTGCCAGAGAAAGTGCCAGAGAAATGCCTTCCTGAATAGGTATGAAGTAAACCAACTGTAGACACGAATTGTCTTGATTTCGAGGTACTTACGACTTATTATTCTCAGTAGATAAGACACAGAATCAGTCCGAATCCTACCTCGTCCGTTCTCTGGAATCACCTTCCAAAGTGAGCTTCTACCGATTGTCTAACCAAAGATGTCGGATGATTGCCTTTAGCAATCCCGCTTTGACGTCTTTACGATAGGTTAACGGAATTGTCGGGACGGTAAATAATCTGCTCGGAACCCGAGCCCCGCCTCTTCAATACCTCAAACCGAATGTCATGACATCTCAAAATCCGGATGACTAAGAACTCGGAGGGGTCAGCAAGACGAAGCCCAAATAGCCGAGGCCACCCAAGAAGACGACTAGCAGGCCGATCAACGAAAATTTCCAGGCGGGGGTGAGCGACGAGGCCTTTGTCTTCGGGATGGGCGAGGCGTTTCGGTAGGTCGGTGGCTTCGCTCTGAACGAGCATTTCGTCACGTCAATCCCAGGGAAAAGCTCAGGCAGCGGGCGACCCGGCGGAAGATGCTCGGAATCATAATGAAAATCGATGTTTCCGAAGCTGAGCGTGTCATTGCGTCGGAGCTTCACTTCCCCGGAGATGCGATCTCCATTCACCCGCGTGCCATTGGTCGAACCGAGGTCTTTTACGATGTAATCGAGCTGGTCCAGCTGAAACATGGCGTGCTTTCCAGAGACGCTGGAGTGCGGCAGGTGAATCTGGTTTTGATCGGAACGACCCACGGTGACGGTGTCGCCCGTCAGTTCAAAGACTTGACCCGAGAAATCGGCAGATTGCGCAATGATGCGAGGCATTGCTTACGATAACGACTTTTCCTTATGTTGATCAATCATTTTACTGAATTGCGTGAATAAGTAATCGGCATCATGCGGCCCTGGCGCAGCCTCTGGGTGATACTGAACGGTAAAGAGCGGCTCTTTCCGGTGGCGCAAGCCTTCACTGGTCTGGTCATTGAGATTGATATGCGTCGTTTCCACATCGGAATCGGGAAGAGATGTAAGATCGACGGCAAATCCGTGATTTTGCGAGGTGATCGTCACCTTTCCGGTCTGCAAATCCTGCACCGGCTGATTTCCACCGCGATGGCCAAACTTCAGTTTGAAGGTCGTCCCGCCCATGGCGTAGCCGCAGAGTTGGTGTCCCAGGCAGATGCCGAAGATCGGCACTTTACCCACGAGATCCCGCACGGTCTTGTGCGCATAGGTCAGCACGGAAGGATCGCCTGGCCCGTTTGAAAGAAAGACGCCGTCGGGATTCAGTGCGAGCGCGTCTTCAGCCGTGGCACGCGCGGGAAGCACACGCACCTTAAAACCGGCCTGGCGCAGATTGCGCAAAATGTTCATTTTGAGCCCAAAATCAAAGGCCACGATGTTGTATTTAACGGGCGGCAGCGGGGCGAAGTAATCGGAGGGTTCGTACGGCTTGGCGTTTACCGGGCGACTGCCTTGAACCAGCGTCCAACGTCGGCTCAATTCGTCTGTCGGGTCCCACTCATAGGGGATGGGCGTTGACACTTCGTCAACAAAGTCGCGTCCCAGGTACGACCAGCTCTTGGCTAGGTCCGTGGCAGCGGCATCGGAAAGCTTTTCGGTGGTGATGACGCCGCGCAGAGAACCGCCTTGACGCAGGCGCAAAGTCAGCGCGCGGGTATCGATTCCGCTGATGCCGGGGATCTTGTACTTTTTCAAATAATCCGAGAGCGACGATTCGCAGCGCCAATTGCTGGTGATCGGGGAGAGCTCCCGAACGATCAGGCCGGAAACGTGGGGCACGCCCGATTCTTGATCCAGCAGGTTGACGCCCGTATTCCCGATAAGCGGGTACGTCATTGCGACGATTTGTCCTTTGTACGAGGGGTCTGTGAGGATTTCCTGATAGCCGGTCATGGAGGTGTTAAAACACACCTCACCGTGGGAATTGAGTTCAGCGCCAAAAGAGGTTCCGCGCCAGATGGAACCGTCCTCGAGAGCGAGCAGAGCGTTGGTCATGGTGGCACAGTATTGTGACGGTGGCTACTGAGCGCAAGAACAAGAATGCGGTAAAAAGAATCGCTTTTTGCGGACGGGCCATCTAGCCTTCGGGGCTTATGCTTGGCCCGTGGTTCGACACGTTTTACAACTCTTGGTATGTCATGGTTCCCCTAGCGCTGTGCAGCATTTGGACGCTGGCAGTCATTGGAGATCGCGTTTATTGGCTGCGAAAGCGAGCCGTGGTCGAGCCGGAACTGGCACGCGCCATCCAAAACCTGCGCTATGGCGGTAAGACCACTCTCATCGAGAGCTTATGCGCCGCGGAGACGACTCCTCTGGCCCGCTTGGTGAAGGCGTGTCTCATGTACGCCAGTTGGCCTAAAGAAGAGAACGCGCAGGCGGTTCAAGCACGTGCTCGTCGTGAAATCGCGCGGCTGGAATGGGGTCTGGTTATTCTCGAGATTTTCACCGGCGTTGGTCCGCTGATGGGTCTTATGGGCACGATTTTCGGTTTGATCCACATTTTCGGATCGACCACAGGAGATTTGAACGATCAAGGCGCAAAAATCGCTGCCGGTATCGCAGAGGCGATGTATTGCACCGTGGCCGGCCTGTTCGTCGCCATTCCCGCATTGATCTCGTTTAGCCTCTTCACGCGGCGCGTTGAAGAATTGAGCATCGAGCTGGAATCGCATTGCACTGAACTGCTCGGTAAGCTCTATAGCCAGGCAGAGACCTCGGAGCCATCGGTTTTCTAACCTTTTTATCCAATGCAATTTGCTCGGAAACGACGCCGGACGCCGTTCATCAATATCATTTCGCTAATCGATATTCTGGTCGTCTTGCTGATTTTTTACATCACGACCACGGTGTTTAAAAAGGCCCAGCCGATGGTGAAGATTGTGGTGCCCAAATCGAGCCAAGCGCAGACGACACAAGAAGTCCCCCCAGAGACGCTTTACGTTACCAAGGACAAGAAGATATTCCTGGAGAATCAACCCGTCGAAATCGAGAAGCTCAAGGAACTTTTAAAGGGCAAACTCGCGGCAAATCCCAATTATAAGATTGCGCTAAAAGCAGATGAAGACGTTTCATTTGGCACGATCGTGAAGGTGAATGACACCTTGCATGATTGCGGCTTTAAAGATCAAAGTACGTACATGAATAAACCTGCCGACGCTCCCAACAACCCATGATCCGAGAAATCGTCCATTACGATGCGCCTGTGCTTCGGCAAAAAGGGCGGGAAATCACGAAGATTACGCCCGAGATCAAAGCGTTGGTCGATGATCTGCTCGATACGATGCGACACGCCAAGGGCGTCGGCCTCGCGGCGCAACAAATCGGTCAGGCGTTGCAAATCGCGGTCATCGACGTGACTGGAATCAAACATCGCCCCAGTAAAATGTGGGTGAAAGATACGCCAGTCGATCCTGAGGCACATATGCCCCTGATCTTGATCAATCCAGTCCTCCGTTTAACCAAGAGCAAAGTGCTGGGACCGGAAGGCTGTCTGAGTTTCCCGAAATTAACACTGGAAATTTCGCGGTCTCAACGCGTTTCCGTCGTGACCAAAACCATGGACGGCGGGTCGTTCGAGTTCGATGCGGCAGGATTGCTGGGTCGCGCCGTTCAACACGAAACAGATCACCTGCACGGTCGGCTTTTAATCGACCTGATCTCCTCTGAAGAGCGCCGTGAAATCCGGGATGATTTAGAGAAAATCAAGCGCGGTGAGCCCATCGAAGTCGAGGATGATGACGAGGAAGACGAGCCAGAAAAGTAGCCGGAGCGTTTCCTTTCAATCGCGATTGCTGGAACCGGCAACCGCCGAGAACAAAATATCCTGCACTTGACTCGCAACGGGCTTCTCAATGGCCCGCGTTTTTTTCTCGAGAATCAGCAACGGCCAATCGTTTTCTTCTTGCGGCAATCGTCCGTGCGATCCTTTCACCAAGCCAGCATCCAAGGGCACAACACGCAGCAGTCCGCGCAGTCCCAACTTCTTCTCTAACAAGAACAGGGCCACACGCATTTTCGGCAGAACCAGTTTCGGATCGATAAACAATTCGGTGGGATCGTAGCCGATCTTGCGGTGGATATCGACGGTGCGGGCAAAGTCGGGAGCCAGCGAGTCGTCTAACCAATAGTAGTAGGTGAACCAGCTTTTCGGCTTGGCTACCACGACCAAATCGCCGCTTCTCCGATGATTGATGCCCCACTCGATTTGTTCATTTCGATCCAACACCAAATCGACCCCCGGCTCCTTCTGCAAAGCCGCGACCACCTTTCCGGTGATCGAGCGATTATTGATATAGACGTGCGCGACTTGGTGATCGGCAACAGCGAATACTTGGCTCGCCCCGCAATCCAGCGTTTCCAGACCAAGCTCGTCCTTGATCGCCAGCCATCCTTCCTTGCGGAAGAGTCGATTCAAATGCACCGGCGCATCGACAGCAGTGATTCCGTACTCAGAGAGAACAACGACTTGGACCGAGCGCTTTTGAAAATAATCGATGAGATCGCCGACCAGATCATCGATCAGTTTCAAGTCACTTTTGATCCGCTCATCGTCGGGACCTAATCGCTGGAGGTCATAGTCGAGGTGCGGCAGGTAAACGAGGCTCAATGTCGGTTGATGCCGTTCTTCAATCCAAAGTGCCGAATCGGCGATCCAGCGTGAGGATTCGATTCCCGCCGCCGGACCCCAAAATCGCGTAAACGGAAAGTCCCCCAGATCCTTTTTAATCGCATGGCGAAGGTCCATCGGCCCGGTGTGAATATCGAAAACCTTTCGGCCATCCGCCGGGTAAAGCGGACGTGGCGTGATCGAGTAATCGACCGCAGCGTGCATGTTGTACCACCAGAACAGTTGCGCGCAGGTAAAGCTGGAGTCCTTTTCGCGCAGGCGTTGCCAGATCTTTTGCCCGGCTACCAGATGATTCGATTGCTTCCAAAAATGGACCTCGGCCAAGTCGCGGTCGTACCAACCATTTCCCACGATTCCATGCTCCGCCGGAAGCTTTCCGGTCAAGTAACACGATTGCGCTGTACATGTTACCGCCGGGAACGCGGGGCGAATGGCGGTGGCCGTGCCGAGCGCAGCAAAACGACTCAGCCGTGGCATGAACGCCAGAAATCGACCGGTTAACCCCACCACATTAAGAACCACAGTCCGATTCATTTTCGATCACTCCGTTCCAGCTCTAAAATGGATTGCTCAATTAGCTCTGGATCCATTTCGTTCTCCTCGAATCCCTGGCCAATACCCGAAAGTAAGGTGACCGTCAAATCGCCGCCGAGGTGTTCTCGAAATTCTTCTAAACCGGCCAAAAGGGAGAAGGCTCCAGTGGAATCGAGCTGTTTTAGCAGGGGATGAAACAGCGGAAACCGGAGCGCTTGGATCAGTTTCAAAACTCGGTCCATGCTCGATTCCGAGAGCTTCCCCGACTTGTGGCTGTAGACGGTGTCCAAGGCCAATCCAATCGCGACCGCCGCGCCGTGCGAGATCTGAAAATCGGAAAGCTGCTCCAATTTGTGCGCGGCCCAATGCCCAAAATCGAGCGGTCGAGCCGAGTCCATTTCAAACGGATCGCCCGATTCAGTGATGTGCCGAAAGTGCAGTTCGGCAGATCGAAAAATCACCGCTTCGACCGCCTTCGATTCAAAGCGATTGAGCGCGTCAGCGGCCTCTTCGATTTGCCTAAAAAACGCTTCATCGCGAATCAATGCAACCTTGATCGCCTCAATGAATCCATCATTTCGATTTTCAATAGGCAGCCGATTCAGAAAATCAAAATCATTCACGACTGCGTAGGGCGGCGCGAACGTTCCGATAAAGTTCTTCTTACCAAATAAATTGAGGCCGTTCTTCACGCCGACCCCACTATCGGCCTGGCTCAAAGTCGTGGTCGGAAAACGGATGAATCGCACGCCGCGATGTGCAGTCGCCGCCGCGAAACCAGCAACGTCGAGAAACGCACCGCCGCCGATGGCCAGAAGAAACGAGTGGCGGCAAAGTCGATGCTGCTCGATCGCGCAGTAGAGTTCGTCGAGAACGGCTCGGCTATTCTTCGCGGCTTCACCGCCAGGAACAATGAGTGGCGGGCAAACCAGCGGAGAACTCGCTGCAAAATAGGCGCTTATTTGCGCGGTCAATTCTGGAAACGCACGCGCCACACCGGAATCGATTGCAACAAAAACACGCATCGATCCCTGAAGCAGGCGATTCAGCAATGGATTCTCGCGGCGTGAGAAAACCGAGCGCGTGAAATAAATCTGATGCGCGTATCGAACTTCAAAGGCGCGCGTAATGGATCTCATGTGAGCGAGAAATTTCGTAGCAGATTGAACGGATGTCCAGCTCTTCTAAGTCGCGGCGATGGTTCGTTGCAGACCCAAAGCGAGCACGAAAAGCAGAAGCAGCCACACGGCCACCGCTCCGGCAAATCCAGAAACGTACGCAGCATCGACTAAAATGATGCCGGCCAATAACCCCGCGACGACCTGCTCTATCGCGGTTCTTTTCAAGAAAAAGGGCACGAGAATCCAGGCGTACCAGGCGAGCGCAATTGCCAGGAACGCGACGTGTGTAAGCGTGATTCCGTGGATGCACGAGATCGCGAAAGGCACCGGCAGAAAGATCAGCGCCCAGCGCCCCGCATTATCCGGTTGACGCTCGCCGCGCGCGAGGTAGGTGATTCCCATCACGTAAAAAGCGAGGCCAATTCCGAAGGCAAGCATGATCAGACTTTCTCCCGTTCTTCCCGATGACGCGCCGATGGGATAGAGCATCAATCGGCAACTTCCCATGACAATCGGGGCCCACCAAAATCCCTTGTGCCACGTGTCATAAATTAAAATCAGTCCCAGCAAAATCACCCCGAAAACAAGCGCGTAAGTCCCCGCAAAAACGAGGCTGAACAGACCCACGCCGAAGAACGCCGCAGCAATCCATCCCACAACTCTGCTCGCGGCTCGTCCAGAGGGAATCGGTCGCTCGGGTCGATAGCGCGTATCAAATCCCACGTCGCAGTAATCGTTAAAAACCATGCCGCCAGAATAGAGAAAACTGCTGCCGAGCAATAAGGCTGTCAGCGAATTCCACGAACTCCCGCCGCTGATCAACCACGCCGCCAGAACGTTCGACCAAACCGTGGGGAGATTCGAAAGCCGCATCAATTGCAGCAGCGTTCCGAATGACGGCCATGCTTTCATGCGTGAACCAGCCCCCGCGTTTTCAAGTGATCCAAACACCAGTGAAACTCCGCCGCAAGTTGGTCTACCACGGACCGGCTTCGCAATTCCTCCGGCAACACTTCCCACGTGTAAGTCTCGATTTCCAGGTGCGAACAGAGCTGCGGTTTTGCCGAAAGAATGTCGAGTAATCCAAGTAAATGTCCGGCTGTCGTTTGGCCGTGCTCTAACACATTCGCGTGCAGCGGCAGGTGAAAATGAACGCGCCATTCCACCTCGTCTGGTGCAGCTTGATTTAAGGCAACATCGAGATCCTTGTAACGGCGCAGGGCCGAGTCCGCCGTTTTCGCAATCACCTGATGCAAGTAGGTCGGGTCAATGAATCGCTTCAACCATTCACGCGACTCGGCATTTGGAATGACTTGCATTGCGGAGCTGAGATGAATTTTGCCAATCGAAATTCCCGCGTTCTCGAATCGCAAAACCGCCTCGTGCGGCGTTTCATATTCGATCGCCAAATGACAGGTATCGTAGTTCACGCTTAGATACTTCCGCAGGCGCGAATCGCCAGGCCGTCGCTGTTCCATGTGCTCAAAACATTCCACCATTTCACCGCTGTTCTCCCACAGCCCCAGCGGCTCCGGCTCGATCCCGAGCTGCAAATGTCGACTGTATCGCGCAGAAATTCGCTCGATTTCATCAATGCATCGCCAGAAGTTTTCGTAAATTTCGTTTCGCTGCTGATCCGAGCGAATGAATTCCTTAAACGAGCCCGGCAATGTACTAACGCTCCCAGCAACCCCATCTGGCAAGAGTTGACCCAATAAATCGAACAACCGCACGGTGTACTGCAATCGATCTGGATGCGTCCAGTCCGGCAGATAGACGTTCTCCTTCACGCGGGTGCCGTGAAATGAGCTGAAGGGAAATCCGTTGAGCGTGAAAACGTAGCAGTTCTGCTGTTCCAGAAACGTTTTGAATTCGGCCAAAACCACCGGCTCGCTGAGCTGACGCGAGGCCAAATCGCTGAGCCACAGACCCATTCCAAAAGGGCGATCCAGACAAACGCGCGCCTTAACTTGAAGCGTGTAGTGCTCCAGCGCGGCCATGGTCTCCGCCCAATCGCTCCCCCGATGAATATTCGTGCAGTAGGTGAGATGGAGTCGGTCGCTCAGCTGCATTCGGGTAATTTAAATTTGGGATTCTGGCTTAAAAACGCGTACGGATTTTTAAAAATCAATTGATCAATCGCCGCTTCGGAATGGCCGCGTTGCCGCATTTTCAGCGCTGTTTTCGGCACCGCCAGAGGATCGCTCTTACCCCAGTCGCACGCGCAATTCAGCCAGACACGTTCCTGCCCGTACGTCTCCACGATATCGATGGCGCGGGCTGGCGAACATTTTGAAATCGGGTAGAGCGTAATGCCCGCCCAAAAACCGGAATCGAGAACGGCTTGCACCGTGTGCTCTTCCACGTGGTCGATAATCACGCGACCGGGAACAATTTCGGGGCGATTTTTCAGCGCATCAATGATCAGCCGAGTTCCCTTCCACTTGTCTTCCAGGTGCGGAGTGTGGATCAATATGAGGCAACCGTGTTGAATCGCTAGATCGACCTGTTTTTCGAAAATAAACAGCTCGTTTTTCGTGTTCTTGTTCAGTCCGATTTCGCCGATTCCCAGAACATTCTCGCGACTTAAAAATGAGGGAATCATCTCCACCACTTCGGCTGCTAGCTGGGAATTTTCGGCCTCTTTCGGATTGATGCAAAGCCAGCTGAAGTGGGGCAATCGAAACTGCGCGGCACGGCGCGGCTCGTAATCCGTGAGCTGGCAAAAGTAATCGTAAAAACCTTGTGCTGAGCTGCGATCAAAACCGGCCCAGAACGCTGGCTCGCACACCGCGCGACAACCGGCTGTGACCATCGCCGCGTAATCGTCCGTGACGCGACTGACCATGTGGGCGTGGGGCTCGATGTAACGCATCCTAGTCCCCTTTCCAGGCACCGCTAGCCGTTTTCAGGTCGCTCGTTTCGGCCGGAGCCGTCGTCGGATCGCTCAATTGCATCAGGATTCGCTTGGTGCGCTCGGGCTCGACGCCACTCAGCTCTTCCAGTGCGCGGCGCAAGGCGAGCAAGCGATAATCGTCATGACCTTCACTGCGGTCCACGCGATCAAGAAAAGCTGCCAGCTCGATCAACTTAGAACGCGCTTCCATGAAATAGAGGTTCGTTACGGAAAGGCGGTCCATCGCGAGAGACAATAGATGCGCCGGGAATCACCCGCAAGTGATCTTGAAGCTTGGTTCTCTGTTATTCGGTTGTATGTTGTGTGGGCTATGACTGAGGCGGAGGCCTATTTTGCATTGAACCTGGTGTCCGGAATCGGTCCGGTACGGGCGCGTCGATTGCGGGAGCGGTTCGGCTCCATCGGCGCGGCTTTGGTGGCGCGGGAGGACGATCTGCGCACTGTGGAGGGCATTGGCGGGGAGATCGCGGGGAAAATTCGCCGGGGCGATCACGTCGAGCGGGCGAAGGCTGAAATGGAACGCGCGGCCTCGCTGGGCATGCACGTGGTGACGCAGGCCGACGCGAATTACCCGCAATTGCTCAAGGAGATCTCCGATCCACCTCTGGTTCTTTATGTGAAGGGTAACCTACCGAAAAACGGCGCGTGGCCGCGCGGCATCGGCGTGGTAGGCTCGCGACAGACGAGTCAGTATGGGCTGGAGATCGCCAAGAAACTCAGTTATCAACTCGCCTATGCCGGTGTGCCGATCGTCTCCGGCCTGGCACGTGGGATTGATACGTCCGCGCACATGGGCGCACTTGCCGCCAAGGGTGTGACGTGGGCCGTGCTCGGCTGTGGCCTGGAACTGATGTACCCGCCAGAAAACCAGTCCCTGGCCGACAAAATCATCGATTCCGGGGGGCTATTGATTAGCGAATTACCGCTGGGAACGCCTCCCGACAAGAGCACGTTCCCGATGCGTAACCGGATCGTGAGCGGTCTTTGCTTCGGCGTTTTGGTGATCGAAGCGACTAAAGAAAGCGGTGCCCTGATCACCGCGCGACAAGCGGCTGAGCAGGGTCGGCAGGTCTTCGCAGTGCCGGGTCGAATCGATAATCCATTGGCTCGCGGCTGCCATCATTTGATCAAAGAAGGGGCTAAGTTAGTGGAGGAAGCGGACGATATTTTAGCTGAGCTCGAATTTTTTTGGCCTAAAGGAAGTTTATCGGTTACACCACGTCCGGCACCTGAGAATTTGAGTGTGGAAGAGCGGGCGGTTTTTGACGCGATTGAGCGGGAAGAGATGCCAATTGATCTAATCACGCAAAAAACCGGGTTGCCATCTGGGATGGTGTCTTCTACGTTGCTGCGGCTGGAGATGAAGAAGTTAGTGAAGCAATTACCTGGAAAGCGGTTCGTGCGAACGGCTTAATGGGGATTGAATTCGGGACTGGAAGTACGAAAAAATAATCATGCATAAGTCGCTTGTCATAGCGGAAAAGCCCAGTGTGGCCGGCGATATCGTCAAGGCCCTGGGTGGATTTAAGAAGGTCGAAGATGGACGGGAGTCGTACTTCGAGAGCGAAAACATGGTCGTCACCTCCGCAGTAGGGCACTTGGTGGAACTTTGTCTACCGAACGAGATGGATAAGCAAAAGGGCAAATGGACCTTCGCGAGCTTGCCTGTTATCCCCGCAGAATTTGCGCTTAAACCGATCGAAAAGACGGAAGCACGATTCCGCCTGCTTAAAAAGCTGCTGAAACGCGACGACCTCACGAACCTGATTAATGCATGCGACGCCGGGCGTGAAGGTGAACTGATTTTCCGGTACATCGTGAAGCTGGCTGGTTGCAAGAAACCGATTCAGCGTCTTTGGTTGCAATCGATGACGCCGACCGCCATTCGTGATGGCTTTAACAAACTTCGCCCCGGTCGCGATCTAGAACCGCTCGCTGCCGCCGCCGTTTGCCGGTCAGAGAGCGATTGGCTTGTGGGCATTAACGGAACTCGGGCGCTGACCGCCTTCAATTCGAGGAATGGTGGTTTTCAAAAGACGCCGGTGGGTCGCGTACAGACGCCAACGCTGGCGATCGTGGTGGAGCGGGATCGCAAGATCAAAGATTTTGTAGCGAAAGCCTATTGGGAAGTGCACGGAACGTTTCACGCCACGGCAGGGGAATACGCGGGGCGTTGGATTCGCGAGAATTTTCATCGGCACGAAGACAAGCCCGATGATCGCTCCGAGCGACTCTGGACCGAAGCCGAGGCGTTGGCCATTCAGCGGAAATGTGAGGGCAAGCAGGGAATCGTTACCGAGGAAAAGAAGCCGTCGAGCCAGCTCTCACCGCTTCTCTATGATTTGACGACGTTGCAGCGGGAAGCCAATGGCAAGTTTGGGTTGCCCGCGCGTCGCACTTTGCAGATCGCCCAGGCCCTTTACGAGAAACACAAGGTACTTACCTATCCGCGTACGGATTCCCGGGCATTGCCGGAAGATTATATCGACACGACCAAGCAGGTTTTACGGAATTTGCAGGGAGCTGAATTGCGGCCGCACGCAGCTAAAATTTTGGCTGAAGGCTGGGTGAAACCGACTAAGCGCGTGTTCAATAACGCGAAGGTTTCCGATCACTTTGCGATCATTCCCACCATGGAAAGCCCGAGTGGCCTGGATGAAATGGAATCGAAGATCTACCACTTGGTGGCTAAGCGGTTCCTGGCCGTTTTCTTCCCTGCGGCGCACTTTGAAATCACCACGCGCATCACCCGGGTGGAGCAAGAACCTTTCCGGACGGACGGCAAGGTGCTTCGCGATGCCGGTTGGCTGGCGATTTATGGTCAAGAGGCTCAGACGGACGAAGGTGGCGACGCGCAGCCCTCTCTGATTCCGGTGAAGCCGGAAGAGCAAGTTGCGACCGAAAAAGTGGAGGTAAAGAGCTTGGAGACACGCCCTCCCGCGCGTTACAACGAAGCGACGCTTTTGAGCTCCATGGAAGGGGCCGGCAAGCTGGTGGAAGACGAGGAATTGCGGGAAGCGATGGAATCGAAAGGTCTGGGAACCCCAGCTACTCGTGCGGCCATTATTGAAGGATTGATCGCGGAAGAATACTTCCGGCGCGATGGTCGTGAATTGATTTCTACCCCGAAGGCCTGGGCGCTAATGGAACTGCTGGAAGCGGCAAAAATCCCGGCGTTGACCTCGCCTGAAATGACTGGCGAGTGGGAGTACAAGCTCAAGCAAATGGAGCAGGGCAAACTCGGTCGCGCCGTGTTCATGAAGGAGATCGTCGATTTGACCCAAAATATCGTCGAGCGGGCCAAGACGTTTGATGAAGGTAGCTTTGAACCGAAGAAATTGAATTTCATGAGTCCCGGCGGCAAGCCGATGATTGAGACGCTGCGCGAATACAAGACGTCGGATGGAAGCATCCACATCCGGAAGGTTCTCGGCGGGCGGTTGTTGGAGCCGGAAGAGGTGAAAGAGCTTTTAGAAAAGCGGTTCATCGGGCCACTGGAAGGCTTTCGTAGCAAGGCCGGTTGGCCGTTCACCGCGTCGTTGCGCCTAAACGATGCCGGAGAAACGGAATTTGTCTTCGATAACGCGCCGGTTACTGCCACCGGAGAAGCTCTCGATCTGGACCACGCCGAGCCCCTGGGTCAATGCCCGATTTGCAAGGGGCGCGTGTTTGAAACGGCGGCGGCCTACGCCTGCGAGAACACATTCACGAACCCTGCCACCTGCAAGATGAAGGTGAGCAAGAAGATCCTGGACCGCGAGATTGCGCGCGACCAGGTCATGAAAATGTTGAGCGGTCAGCCGACCGACGAGCTTACAGGCTTCGTTTCGAATCGGACGAAGCGCAAATTTTCAGCGCAACTTGTCATGGATGAAGAGGGCAAGGCAAAGTTCAAATTTAAAGATGACGATGGCAAAGGCGGCGAGAGTGGTGGCGGCCGCAAGCGTTGGGTAAAGAAACCGCCTGCGACGAACGCTGAAGTGAAGGCGACGATGGGTAAAGCGGCGAAAGAGCCGAAGACGAAAGTCGCTGGCGCTAAAGGTAAGGTTGGCGCGAAGGGTGCTGCCGCAAAGAAAAAGAAGTCGTGATTTGATGACAGGTGAGCCACCACCATGGTTACGATTAACCTCGAGCTGTTAGCAGAACTGGGCGGCTGGGCGCTGGTGAAAGAGGCGCGCTTACTGGTGGCGAACGGACGGGTGCGTGGCGCGACGCGTGACGGCGATAAACTTTCCGGCGAGGTGATCGCCGCAGAGAAGAATTACACGGCGGAGATTCAGCTCGACCGCTTGATTTCCAAAATTGAAGTGAAATGCACCTGCCCGGAAAACCGGCGGAGCGGTCGCGTGTGCGTGCATATCGTGGCGGTGGGCGCGTCGTTTTTACCAGGAGAGAAACCGCAGGTCGGACCCAACGTGGGATCGAGCGGGATTCAGGTGCTCGGAAATAGTGGCCGGGTGAGCCTGGGCCCGACGCGCTATGTGATGGCTGAGGCACCCTATGGCACGCCGCACCTTTACGTGCGAGTGCTTTTGCCCATGCAACTGGCGGCGGGCTTGCGCCAAGACTCGATGCGTGTGGTTTTAGAGGCTCGAAAGCAAGCCGGAGAAGAATCGATGCCCTTCGGCGTTGTGTTGAAAGAATGTCTTTCCGGTTACGCGGTTACGGAGCGGGATTTCGAGCTGCTCGGGCTGCTCAGTCGCGTCGCCGGTGTGGAAATGGTAAATTCCGGCGTTACGGTGGTGGCCCGGACCGCTTACCAGGCGATGTTGCGGGCACTGGGCGATCACTCCGATGTTTGGCTTGGCAAAAAGGAGCAGATTTCGGTGACGGCGTTCACTCGACTCCCTAAATTATTGGTGCGAACGGGCGGCGATGGCTCGCTCGAATTAGTCGCCGATATGCCCGATAGTGACCGAACCCCCAGCAACGATGGAACTGAAATCGCGGTTCCGGGCGGACGTTGGCTGCTTCAGGGGCGCGTGTTAAAAGAGCTGGCGGGCAATGCCGCGCTTTTCTCCAGGCGCATCGCCCGGCAACAGATCCCGATGTTCCTTTCTGAGGAATGGCCGAGCCTGGCGACCAGTTACCAGATCGAAGCTGAACCAGGACTGCTGAGTTATCGGCTGGAGATCGGTGTGCCCCGTTTTCGCGTCTACCTGGATGGTGCGCTGTCTGGCCTCACGTGCGAATTGAAGGCGATCTACGCCGGACAGGATTTTCCGGTAACTCAACAGAGCCCCTCTGCCGGTGAATCTGGCTATTTTGCCGATCCGGAGCAGCAAGAGCGTTTTTGGAAGCGCGATTTTACGGCGGAGCAAGAGGTCTACGCGCGACTCGTGGGGGCGGGATTTCGACCCGGACGCTCGGGTCTTTTATCGCTTCAGCGCGAGCCCGTCGTGAGTGATTTCTTGGCGAATGTGCTGCCGAAATGGCGCCGCGAACTCGATGTGGAGTTGGGTGGAAGGCTGGAGCACACACTGAGCGAAGTCGATCTGGCGCAGGCCGAATTTTCGTTGCGCCCCCAGGGTAGCGGCGAAGACTGGCTCAGTTTGGATTTGAAACTCACCGTGAATGGTGAACCGATCTCGCTTAGCCCGGCGGAGGTGCAACGCTGGCTCATGACGGGCCAATCTCACGGTAAAACCGCAAAAGGCCGCACGCTAATGATTCCCACCGCGTCGTGGAAAGAGATGCAGGAAGTGTTGGCGGATGTCTCAGTAGATCAAGACCGGGGCGGCATGCGGATCAAGCGAAGCTTCGCGCCGTACGTCGCCTCGGCCCTGACGGCGGAGGGGTTTAAAGGCCACGATTTCTCCGGTGCTGCTGATGACGGGCTGAAGGTCGATTTGCACAAGGAATTGCCCGAGTCGTTGTGGGAACAATTGCGAGCCTATCAGCGCGACGGAGCGACATGGCTGGCTGGTCTGGCGGAGCGCGGAATGAATGGCTTACTCGCCGATGACATGGGGCTCGGGAAAACCGTTCAGGCGTTGGTGCTTTGCGCTTGGCTGCGGAAACGGGCGCGATTGAACGGGCCAATTCTGGTGGTTTGCCCGACCAGTCTGGTGATCAATTGGAAACGGGAGGCAGCCCGGTTTGTCCCCTGGCTGAAATGCGAAGATTTGACCGGGGCGAACCGCGCAGGGCGTGTGGAACAGCGGCGCGGCTACGATTTGGTGGTGACCTCGTACGCGATTCTGCGGAGGGACATCGAGATCTACCGCAAGGACCAATACGGCCTGGTGATCCTGGATGAGGCGCAGCATATCAAGAACCGCTCCAGCCAGAATGCGCAAGCCGCCAAGGCGCTGAACGCGGAGTATCGCGTGGTTTTGACCGGTACGCCGCTGGAGAATTCGGTTCTCGATTTGTGGTCGATTTTCGATTTTCTTCAGCCCGGCTATATGGGAACAGCTAAGGAATTTCAGGAGCGCTACGAGACGGCGTTAACGAAGGGGAAACCCGACCCGAAAGTGATGGAGCGACTGCGCCAGCGCGTGAAGCCGTTCTTCCTGCGACGCACGAAGGAACAGGTCTTGAAGGATCTACCGCCGCGCCTCGAGCACACCTCGCTCTGCGAGCTCACAGATGAGCAGCAGGAGGTCTACAAAGCGATCTTGGCGCAAGGGCGTCGCGAGGTTTTCGATCAAAGTGGCAAAGCGGGGCAAAAGCGAAATCGCCTGGCAATTCTGACGACGCTGTTACGGCTGCGGCAGGTCTGTTGTCACCTGGCGATGTTGCCAAAAGGCGATGACGCGGAGAAGACGTGGAAGGAACCGAGCAGCAAACTCGACCGGATGTTCGAATTGATCGATGAAGCGGTCGATGGCGGGCATCGTGTGCTCGTCTTCAGCCAGTTCGTCCAGGCGCTACATCTTTTACGGGCGGAGGCGGAGCGGCGCGAGCTCGGCTTTTGCTACCTGGATGGACAAACGGCCGATCGACAAGGGCAGGTCGATTTGTTCCAAAGAGACACGAGCATTCCGCTATTTTTCATCAGTTTAAAGGCGGGCGGAACGGGGTTGAATCTGACCGGGGCGGACACCGTGATTCACTTCGATCCCTGGTGGAATCCGGCGGTGGAAGAGCAGGCGACCGCGCGAGCCCATCGCTTGGGTCAGGCGCGCACGGTGCAATCGTACAAGCTCATCGCGGCAGGAACGGTCGAGGAAAAGATTCAGGCCTTGCAGGCGCGAAAACGCGAGTTGTTTATGGCAAGCGTCGGCGGCGACGAAGTGTTGGTCGATGGCCTGAGCGGAAACGAGTTGGAAGAATTGCTGGGCGACTGATTTAACTCTTGCCGGCCTTCAAAATCGCAGCGCGTTTGGCTTTGAAATCGACCTGACGTCGGGCAAGGTCGACACTCTCGACTTCGACCATCAACGTTTGCCCGGGCATTAAAACGGCCCCGCTGCGTTGACCGCGCAGTTCCTGGCGTTGTGGGTTGAAATCAAACAAATCGCCTTCTAATGACGACAGCCGAATGCGGCCCTGCACCACAAATTCCGGCAGTTCCACCGATAACCCGGACGACCGAATTTCTAAAATCAACGCCGCGAACGAGCTCCGCTGGGAAGCCTTAGCTTCTCGATCAAAGTATTCGAGTTTCTTCAATTTCACCGATTCCTGCTCCGCTTCCGAAGCGGTCCGTTCGGTGTTGGAAAGGTGCAACGTGATCTTACTCAATTGCGCTTCTGACCACGGCGTGGACGATTTGTCCTGGAACAAAATACGGTGAACCATGAGATCGGCGTAACGTCGAATCGGCGAGGTGAAGTGTGTGTAGTTCGCTTTAGCCAAGCCATAGTGGCCCAGCGGTTTTGGGCTGTACATCGCGCGTTTCAGCGAGCGCAACAGGCCGATTTTCACGACCGATTCGCCCGGTTTACCGGCCACGGAATCGAGCAGCTTTTGCACTTCTTTTCGGTGTGTTAAATCGCCGCATGAAAAGCCCATCGCTTTCACGTTTCCGGCGTACTCTTCCAGCTTCGCGGGGTCGGGGTTATCGTGAACGCGGTAGACGCCGGGACGCTGACGATTTTTCAGTTCGAGAGCGACCACGTCATTAGCGAGGAGCATGAATTCCTCGATCAATTGGTGCGAGGCGTCGTTCTCCAGTCGCTCTAAAGAGATGGGAATCCCGAGTTCATTCACCCGGACCTTCACCTCTGGAAAATCGAGATCTAGCGCACCTTCAGAACGGCGGCGCTTGCGAATGAGTTGAGCCATGTCATTCAGCGCATGAACGTGCTCGCCCAGAGCCGTCTTAGCCGGTTTCAGCAACAGCGAGTAGGCCTCTTTGTAGGTGAAGCGCTTCGCACTGTGGATGACGCCTTCCGCAAATCGAGTCTTCTTGAGCCGACCCTTATCATCCAACGTCACGATCACCGTTTTCACCAGCCGATCGACGCCCGGTTGCAACGAACAAATGCCGTTACTCAGCTTTTCCGGCAACATCGGAATGACTCGGTCCACGAGATAGACGCTGTTCCCCCGCGATTCCGCTTCGCGATCCAAGGGCGTCCCGGATTGCACGTAGTGCGAGACATCAGCGATGTGAATGAATATCTCGAAGTCGCCGTTCGGATGGCGACGATACGATAGTGCGTCATCGAAATCTTTTGCGTCATCGGGATCAATTGTCATCGTAAAGATCGTGCGGAAATCTTCACGCCGCCGGATCTCGCTCTCAGGAATATCGGCAGAGATGTCGGCAGCTGCTTGTTCCACGTTTTCCGGAAACGAAGTCGGCAAATCATGCTTCTTAATGATGGAGAGCAGATCGACTCCGGGAGCGCCCGGTTCCCCCAGCACTTCCGTGATCACCCCTTCGGGATTTTTCGCCGGGTCCAGCCACTCGTTCAATTGCACCACCACTTTGCACCCGATCGCCTTCTCCACTTTGGGCGGAGCGACGTAGATATCGCGAGTGATTCGGCTCTCATCCGGCACCACGTAGTAGAACATTGGCGTCTTGAGCAAGGTGCCGACGAGTTGCTCGCGTTTACGTTTGAGCACCTTCACGATTTCGCCCTTCAGCCGATCTTCGCCTCGCCCGCGACGTCCGTCATCTTTCAAGCGCGCCAAACAAAAATCACCGTGGAGAGCCGTGCCCGTATCCTGATAACCGACATAAAAATCGGGCTCTTTTGGATCAATCGGCACGAAAAACCCGAACCGCTTTTCGTTCATTTGCAGATGGCCCACCGAAATTCCGAGACGCCGGGGTAGCACGTAAAGGCTGCCGCGCACTTGCATCACTTTTCCGACCTGTTCTTCGTCTCTTAAAAATCGGGTGAAGAGCGGGCGCTCAGCTTCTTGAACGGAGAGTTTCCGGGCAAGACCGTTTTCATCCAGCGGCTGGTAGTTCGGCTCAGCGATCATCTTTTCCAGCTTGGCCGCCCAGGTGGATGCATTTGGAATCACCTGATCCATCACGCCACCGACTTGCCACTCCGCGTCGGCCAAGGGTGCAGAGGGAATATCAGCGGGTTTCGCTTTTGAGGTTGTCCGGACAAATATGGGCTTATCGACGGCTTTGGTCGATGGACCGCGCTTTGGTTTCGTGGGCGCTTGGGCAAAACGATTCGGTTTCTGAGTCGATTTCTGGAGCTCAGGTTTTTTTGTCGCCGTTTTCGGGCCAGACGCCGATTGCGAACCCTGTGGATTTTTGGTCTGCGGATTCTTAGGCTGCGCTGGCGTGCTCTGTTTTTGCGCCTTAGCCTGGGGAGAATAGCAATACGAGAACTGAGTCAGGCGCTAGACATA
>CAVURW010000036.1:0-67681 GCA_963743595.1 uncultured Verrucomicrobiae bacterium | reverse complement strand
CGTCTTGTGCGCCGATTTTAACAACGTTGGCCAAAATAAAACGGGTCGTTATTGCATCTACGCCCGCTACACGTGGCAGCATTGGCTCGCCACGCCGACGGTGGTTTGGCGACATCACGCCCCCTACTTTCTCGATGCCATGGATAACCTGGAAGCCATCGAACCGAGCAACACCGTGCACCGGGATCTAACGCTGGTCTTGATTAAACTGCCGGAGCAGTAATCTTTATGGGTCAATGTCCTTCACGTTAATCACTTCACAGGTTGCCGTCATCGCATCATCCTTCGGCTCTGTATAGCCACCGCTCACGAGGATTCGACCGCCTGGCAATAGATTTGTCGTCTGGAACGCTCGCGGCACGTGAAGCGCATCGGTCAGCATCCACTTGTTTGAGACGGGATCATACAGACGACAGGTGCTTGTTACCCTGTAATAAGTAGGCGCAGGGAAAGGTAGAAATTTCGGCGGATGAATCCAAGCCACAAAATCGAACCATGTCTCTTTCAAGCTACCGATGAATGCATTCGGCTGCTGCACCCATGCCCCGCCAATCGCAAGAATTTTACCATCGGGAAGCAAAGTCATTGTTCGCCCCACGCACGGTTCAGAATCAATTACAGGTGTCCAAGAATCGGCCACGGGATCAAAGATCACCTCGTCAAATGAGGAAGATCCTAAAGATGCTTCGTAGCGACAAAAGAAAATTCGCTTGTCCGGCAGGACCACCATGTTCAATAGCGCTCCCTTGGCGCGATCCGCCGCTGGTTTGATTCGTTGAGTTTTCGCATCGACCCGATAGTAATTGTGCCTAAAGAAGAACTGGTCTCCATTTGCAAGAAGGATCGGCTCAGAAACTTCGGCGGCATCATTACCGACCGCCAACATTGGGCCTCCGTAATAAGCGTCGGTTAAACCCTCACTCATCGGTAATTCTTCCCAAAGGTGAGACGCCTGAAGGACTTGACGATCGACCTTGGGTAACAGGCTCAATATCCCCCGCTGGTAGCTTCCATCCGCCAATCTTTTTGGCTTGTTCACGAAGTCAGACCAACTTTCGCTTTTCGGGTCGAATACCTGCAGCGGAACTTCGTCGGTGTCCGAATGACCGAGATTATCGCCGAAAAGAATCTGGCCATTGAGCAGCGGCGCAGAGACGTACAGCGCACGTGGAGTGCTCATGGGTGCGGTTAAGCGCCAATGGGTCGGCGTCGGAGAAATCCAGGCGACTCCGATCAATCCGATTACCAGAAAAAAGAGGATGTATTGGACCCTAGTTTTGAAGAGGAGAATTGAGAATCCTTTTCCCACTCTGGGAGCTTAGCTCGTTGTCCTAGAAGGGTCCAGCCGAGTTAATGCTTATGAATCGCCGTGGCCCGCACGAGACCTCCCCAGAGCAGCGCTCCGACCGCCAACGCCACGGGCAAAATGAGGAGGCCCAGTTGCAAGCTCTGCTCCGGATGCTCCACGTACAAACTTACGCTTCGATCCGATACATACCCCACCAAAATCGGAGACAAGACATCGCCGAAGAGGTGCATGAAGAACGTCATCACGCCATTGGCTTTCGCACGATTCCGTGCAGGCACGATCTCGAAGAGCTGACTCGTGCACGGCGCGGTGGGCAGAAACACCAGGAACATGCACAATCCCAACGCGACGAGGCAGACAGTAGTGTCCTTCGCTAAAAACGCTAGCAGCGCCAACGGCGCGGCGGGGGCAATCGCGCCGAGAAGCACCCAGGCATACCCGGACTTCGTGATCCGCCGCAGTTTTGTGCCGACGAGGCCACCGACGATGGTCGCCACTAGGCCCGTAACCGCCAGCATGATGCTGAAGATGGAGTCCGCCTGTGTCAGCGGCATTCCATGGACGCGCTCGAGAAAAGCTGGTGCCCAAAATTGAAATGCGCCCAGGGCAAAGACGAGGGCGGTGTATCCCCAGGTGAGCAATTGAAACCGGCCATTGCTCAGCAAGCGCATCAAGCTGGTGAACGACGACTCGTTTGGATCGCCTTGATCAACATCCTCCAGATCAGCGGGGTCGTCCATTCCTCCCCGTTTCGGTTCGGGAAATGCGAAGAGCCCCGCCATAAGCAAGAGACTGGGGATGCCCGCAAAGAAGAAGCTGTAACGCCACAGCGCTTCGGTCGCGAATTGTCCGCCGAATTCGTAACCCATAGCGGCACCGAAGGGCACCGCCAGATAAAACACCGTTAGCGCATTGTTCCGCTGAGCTGCTGGGAATAGATCGGAGATCCATGCCGGGCAAATCATGATGAAACAGGCCTCGCCCACACCGACCAAAACGCGGACAGCGATGAGCACACCCAAATCTTGTGCCAAGCCAGTCGCTGCAGTCGCAAACGACCACACCACCACACCGGCCAACATCAAATTGCGGCGTGAATAGCGATCTCCCAGATACCCGAATAGCGGCGCACTCAGGAAGTAACCGAACATGAATGCCGCGCTGGCCCAACCGGCCTCGGAATCGTTCATCTTCAACGTGATCTTCATCGGCGTGAGCACCGCCGGCATCACGCATCGATCAAAGAAATTGAGGAGGTTCAGCCCGGTGAAAAGCAGCACCGCCATCCACGCCGCCATCCCGGCTTTCCGCACCGGCGTGAGTGTATCGTTCCTGGTCATTCTGCCGAGCACGCTACCCGCTTACGCGCCAATAGCCAATCGCTTCCGCAAGGCGCACTCATAAACCAGCTCGTACTCGCGGGCCGATTGATCCCACGTAAAGTTCTTGGCCATACCCACTTGCTGCATGGCCCGGTAATGGTCTGGACGATCCCACCAGGTGGAATTAGCCCAGCCGATCGTGAAATAGAGCGAGCGATCACTGATTTCCCAGAACTTAAATCCGGTGCCGGTGCCGCGGCTTTCATCGTAGTTTTCCACCGTATCATCGAGCCCGCCGGTGGCACGCACGATCGGCAGCGTTCCATAGAGTGACGAGTACATTTGGTTAAGCCCGCACGGCTCGTAAATGGAGGGCATGATGAAGAAATCGGCCCCCGCTTCCACTAGGTGAGCCAAATCATGCGAGAAGCCGACGTGAGCATTCGCCTTGCCTGGGAACGCGCCACCCATCCATCGCATGAAGCTCTCGGTAACGCGATCGCCGCTGCCTACCGCCACCACCTGAATCGCCATGTCCCGCAACGCCTGCGGCAATGCTCCGCGCACCAGGTCAAAACCCTTTTGCGCGGCGAATCGCGAGACGATTCCAAAAATCGGCAGGCGCGGATTCACTTCCAGCCCAAATCGCTCCTGCAACGCCCGTTTACATGCCGCTTTCCCCGCCAGATCATGCCGGGAATAGCGCGCGGGCAGAATCGGATCGGTCTCTGGATTCCAGATATCCGTATCCACCCCGTTTAAAATGCCGAACAAATCGCCACGGCGCCGCCCGATATAAGGCCCAAGCCCCTGTCCACCGATTGGGCCGAGAATTTCCCGGGCGTACGTCGGCGAAACGGTCGTGATCGCATCGGCGAATTGAATTCCGCCTTTAAGCAAATTCGCCACACCAAAGTCTTCGAAGGCGTCTGCATGAAAATATTCGCGACCCAGCCCATAAAACTCCAGAACGCCCGGCGGACACTTCCCTTGATAGCCCAGGTTGTGAATTGTCAAAACACTGCCGGTGCTGGAGAGCGGCGAGAGAATGCGGTCCCACGTCTTCAGAAACACGCAGACGGGCGAGGTCATCCAATCATGCACATGGATTACGTGCGGGATGAACTTTGCATCTTTAGTGATCTGCAACGCGGCCTTACTGAGCACGCCAAAACGGTACCCGTTATCGGGACCCATCGGCTCATCGTACAGACCCTGCCGACCGAAATAGCGCTCATAATCGACGAACCAAATGGGAATCGTGCCCAGCCGACCTTCCCAAACGCCGACCCAAATTTCCTCGCGATTTCCGAAATGGACACAGCAGGAAGAACGATACTCCACCTGGAATCGATTCCGGTCGATGCTTCGGTAGAGCGGCATCACGATGCGCACGTCGTGGCCATGCTTTTGCAGAGCTTTGGAGAGACCCGCCACGGCGTCGCCCAGGCCACCCGTACTGGCGAGCGGCGTCACCTCAGAGGTCACGAACAGAATGCGCTTACCTGCTGAGAAGGAGGAGTGAGTGATCTCTTCTTCCAGAGACATCGGCTCACTTCCTGTCAGCGCGGCCACATGCGCATCCGGGTGGGGAATCGACTGCGGCTTCGGAGCGGAAGCGGGCCCTTTCGCGATCTTGGCTTCAGGCGCAATTGGAGCTGCCGTTTCAGCAGGCATAAGGGCAGAGACCGGTGCAGGCTCCGCAGGCACGGGGGCCTTCTTCACCACCACTTTTTTCTTCGCGGAAGCCTTCAATTTCTCCGCGACAGGACCAAGCTTTTTCGATGGTGCTTTCTTGGTCTCAGCTGGCTTCTTGGTCGCCTTCGACTTCTTCACCTCAACGGTTTCGTCCTTCTTTGACTTCGTTTCCTTCCCCTCTTTTTTCTCCTTGGCCATGGACCAAAAGCTAGAAGGATAACCTGCTTATAGGCGACATAATTTTACGGAAAACATCTACAGGATTTAAGAATTTGCCGCGCAAATAGAATTCTTGCACCCAGCTTCAAGAAGCCGACGTGCACGAAAACGCCTTTTGTGGCACCTTAGCCCGCATGCAAACCGCCACCGAATCCGCTTCTTCCGATACAGCACCTGCGCAGCCTTCCCTGCAGATCAACGAGATCTTCTACAGCATCCAGGGCGAAAGCACCTTTGCTGGCATTCCCTGCATCTTTGTTCGGCTCACTGGCTGTGATCTCCGCTGCGTCTGGTGCGATACGGAGTACGCCTTTTACGAGGGTAAGCGCACCTCGTTTGCGGAGATTCTAGAGCGGATTCGCGTGTATCCCTGCAAGTTGGTGGAGATCACGGGGGGCGAGCCGTTGCTCCAGAAACAGGTCTTCCCGTTCATGACGAGTTTGTGCGATGCTGGATACACCGTGCTGCTGGAGACAAGCGGTTCCCGCGATATTGCGCCCGTCGATCCCCGTGTGCACCGGATCATGGATCTGAAATGTCCGGATAGCGGCGAAGAAAAGAGCAATCGCGTGGAGAATCTGCCGCTTCTCACCTCGCGTGACGAAGTGAAATTCGTAATCGGTTCCGACCGCGATTACACCTGGGCCCGGGAACAAGTGAAGGCCAGCCTAGCACAACCAGATGGCTGGGCCAATCGTGTCAATGCGATCCTCTTTTCCCCCGTCTTCAGCACCTTCACGCCACTCGATCTCGCCAGCCGAATCCTCGCCGATTCGATTCCCCGCGTGCGCATGCAGGTCCAAATGCACAAGATCATTTGGCCACCGGAGACGCGTGGGGTTTGAGGTACAGAGAGTTCCATCACATCTAACGGAATGGCGCCTAAATCTGCATACACATGAAAACATCGAGTCGACTAACAGATGTACTATTGAAATGCATAGTCGAACAACTGGTGTTTTTTGAATTGAGTAGTGACGAGATCGTCAATCCAGACGCAGCCGTAAATCAAATGGAACTTATCGCATTTGAGCTTTCGAACCTAATGCCTGACGATAAAGACATTATTATCAATTACGTCAAACATTACACCGAAGAGCAGAAGAAGGTTGGAGCCTCATCAAAGAAGATCGAATTCTTGGAGTCGTTGTCCAAAAGCATCGGATTAGCGGATTACGATCCTGCCTAAATCGTCCCGTATACGCTCGGAAACCGCCGCGCAGCCTCTTTCGCCAGCGGATCAATCGAGATCGTCGCTCATCGGTCAGTTGGAAGCCGTCAAGGCGGTTTGATGATGAGGCTGTCGTGAGGTCGAAGAGCACGTCTCCGATTGCGGCGGCATATAGAGACTCGCTCTTCTCATACCGAAAAAGCTGATGGAGCACGGCTTCTCTTGTTCCGGTCGAAGCCCATAGCGTACGCACCTCAGCCCATGCTTTCCTTTGCATACTGTTCCAGATTCCTCTACCCAAAGAAGTCGTCCGAAATTTCGGCTTCCGCACCGGACTACACAACAACACGGTCGTCATTGCATCAGCGTCTTGATACGTACGCGTGAGCGCCTGGACCTGGGCTCGCCTGCCACCCTCGGCAGCTCGCGCTGTGCGCTTGCACGACTCCGTGAAATGACGGTGCCCCCGCGACGGGTGTCGACGTTGCTTGCGGTAGTCGTTGCTCTTGCGGGTCGGATTCACTACCACAGCGTAGCCTTATATTGCGGCCAGAGCAAACTCGACAAAGGCCGCGTTATTGTACATTATACACACCAACATGATCGTTCACCAAAACCTCCCGCATCAACGCTCCTACTGGGCCATTCCGAATCAACTCCTCGGTGGCTGTTACCCCGGCGCGACCGAACCGACGGTTATGAAAGAGCGATTGCAGGGGATTATTCGATCAGGTGTGACACTGATGTTGAATCTCATGGAACCCGACGAGACGAATTACGCTGGGCTCCCCTTCGCCAGCTATATGGATGAGCTTCAGAAATACGCTTCCGAGAGAAATCGCTCCATCCGCATGGTCCGCATTCCGATCAAGGACATGAACATCCCGACGAAAGAGTGTATGCGGTCCATACTCGATATCATTCACCAGGAAATTCAAACTGGTGGCGTGGTCTACGTCCATTGCTGGGGCGGTAAGGGGCGTACCGCCACGGTGATCGGCTGTTATCTTCTGGAATACGGGCACGTAACTCCGGAGCAGGTTTTGCAACGGATCAAGGATCTAACGGAGCACGCGCACTCCAATCTGTGGCCGACTCCTCAGTCATTCTGGCCCACGCCACAGACCGCAGAGCAATGCACGTTCGTAACAGATTGGCTCAAGAACTGACTACCAAGCTACTACGCACCCCCCACGCAATAGCCCTGCTCGGCTTCGGTCTCGGCGTGGACTTCCGGCATGACCAGAATATTCGTTGATGCCGATTTCGGCGCTTCACCGCTCTCCTTGGCTTTCGGGAATTGCTGGTTGAGCGCATCGAGCGCGGCTGTGTGGCCTTTTTGTTGCGCGTGTTCGATCAACTGATCGGCATTTTCTGGCGCAATTTTTTTGGCCGCTTCAGCAAAGTCGAATGTCGGGTCGTTATGGTCGATAGCCAGGGCAATCGCTCGTTCTTCCGCCACACTTTTACCCAGACCCATGCGCTCCCGACCGAGCTCATCGCCGTACGATTCGATCAGCCCGGCATAGACACGCGGAAACACCTCTCTCCAGACGGCGACCTGCTGCTCTTCCGGCAAAAAGGAGAAGCCGCTGTTGATATCGCGGTACGCTTTGTACCCAGTGATGGGTGCCACAGTGGGAAAAAGTTTCAGTGCCTCCTGCCCCTCTGCGGTGCTGTGAATCTCCTGGTGGATCGGCGGCGGCGTGAGGATATTCGCGTTATGCAGCCCCGCCCACAGCTCCATTGTGGTGGTGGGGAGTTGCCCCCAAGTGTGGTAAGCGTGGCTGAGCACGTTATCCATCCATGCCTGAATCTCGGTCTCCTGCGAGTAGTAATTCCGCATGCCGCCACCGTCTGCGGAGGTGAACTGCAGCTTGCGCCGGTCTGCCGTTTGTTCCGGCGTCTCAGCCTGCTCCATGATTTTATCCATGGTGGGGCCGACGCTGTTTTCTAGATACGAGGTCATCAGTCCCTGGCAACACTGCGGAAGCGTGCAGGTCCGGCGTTGCGCGATATGCGCTGCTTCATGACCCGTCGAATAAAAATTGCGATAGCCCTCTTTAAACCATACCGTCTGCTTCCCATCCTTATCCGGTCCTGCCAGACCGGTCGTTTTGGTATCGCGGTACTCCGGGTAATCGGTCAGGAGATCGCGGATCGGAATCATCTCATAAGTCGCCGTTTTGTTCGTCTGCAAACCGCGCGGCGGCCACTCACCAAACTGCATTTGGAGCAGTTCCTGGTGGGTCGCGCCTCCTCGCATCAAAACGGCGTTGAGTATCGTCTCCTGTTGCTCCGCAGGCAGCAGCGGAGGAATGGGCGTCTGTCGAGGCGACAGGGCGGTTGCAGCCCACGAGAAGGCCGTTGAGGTAGAAGTAAACTCCATATTAGCGAGCCCCTTCTGTTTGCGCTATCGCGGGTTGCAGGTGAGGCGACGTTCCGGTCGGATAAATGGCACCGACTTTGACCAGTATGTCTAAAAATGCTGCCTCGGCTTCCGGCGTCTCCTCCAGTGGCACCTCCAACCCATAACGCTCTCGCCAAATCAGCCGGTTCCACTCTTTCCACGCCAGGTAGGTCGTCGGAGCCACCTTCTGCGATTCCGCGTGAATTTGAGCGAGCACTTCGCTCGGTGAGTTGCCTTGATACCGGCCAAAGAAATTTGAGAAGTCGAGGTCCATACAGTGGATACAAAAAGAAGCAGCATCTATACCGTTAACACGGGTAATGTACGTGTCATCCCGAGTATTAGACCACCCCGCCTATTTGGAAACTTCTTTAATTAGTAGCGATTTCAATTGAAACGGGCCAATCTGTTTCCACAACCGACTGCAACAAGGCAGCCGAATAAAACGCACGTGGCGAGTTGTATCCAAGTCGACATTGTAAACGAGCCAGCAATCTCTCGTTTTGCTAAAAGAGACACGGTTGTAAAGGCATTAAGAGACACGCTCCTAAGAAGAAGCGACCGATTGAATGGGAACGGGAAAGTCTGAAAAAAATTGCAATCCACGCAACAATTCCCAGGGAAGCTAGCTCGTTGTTCGGGCGAATAATTAAGCCTCATTTTCTGAGGGGATTTTGAAGCTTTTCCTCTCTGAAAAGAGAGGGTCGGACCGGAGAGATTTGAACTCTCGACCTCTTCCACCCCAAGGAAGCGCGCTACCAAGCTGCGCTACGGCCCGAATCGATTTTTCCTTCGCCTTTACCCTCGCTTATGGGGACGGAACTCCAGGGGAGCCTCGCTCGGCGAAGAAGGGGTGTAGAATACATCATCCTCCTGGTGAGGCAAGAGAAGAAAGAGGCGGTCTGAGCGGCCAATACGTGTCCGGGTAAATATACAAGGAGTGTTTTTGTTCGGGCACGAAAACATTCAGCGTTTTTTCTTGCCGCTCTTGCTCTCGGTTGCATACCTTCAAGCCAACCCGAGCCTATTCATGTCTGAACCCACACCCGCTATCTATACCGTTGTCATTGTTGAAGATAACGCGGATACAAATAATCTCCTCCAAGACTGGCTCCGTCAGCGGTTCGAAGTCTCTGGCTATTTGGATGCTGAGAGCGCCGTTCGCCTGCTGCAGCCGAGCACCGATAAGATCGTTTTCCTCTTGGATTATAACCTGCCGGGAGAGAATGGGATCGAGCTAAAGAAGAAGCTGGCCCCGAATTTCCCGAACGCGAAATACATCCTGATCAGCGGTTTGTTCGACTATAAACTGACCGAGAAGGCTAAGGACGACGGCTTCGACGTGCTGCTGCCGAAGCCTTTCAGCATGCAGACGATGATGCAAAAGGTGGAAGGTCTGTTCGGGTTGGAAATCACGGTTTACAACGAGTAGTCGGTTTTCTTTCGGCTTATTGCCCGATGAGCGCTACCTCGAATCAAGGCAGTCGACCGGAATACACGGTCATATCGGGTTCGTTGCGGGAGGCCAGCCTCAGCCGGATTTTGGCAAATGTGTTGTTCGATCACTATGGGAAGATCGGCGTGACTCACCAGTTTATCGATCTGCGCAATTACACGTTGCCGTTGTGCGACGGAGAGTCGGCTTACAACGATCCCCACGTGCCTCAATTGTCGAAGCTGATTCAACCGTCCCGGGTGATCATTGTCGCCACGCCGATTTATACCTTCGACGCCTCCGCTGCCGTCAAAAACCTGGTCGAGCTAACCGGTTCGGCTTGGGAGAACAAGACGGTGGGATTTCTGTGCGCCGCTGGCGGTGCGATGAGCTACATGTCGATCATGAGTTTGGCGAATAGTTTGATGCTGGATTATCGATGCCTGATCATTCCGCGGTTTGTTTATGCGCAGGAGGAGGATTTTACGCCAAATCGATTGCCAAACGCGGCACTGACTGCGCGGATTCAGAATTTGGCTGAAGCGTCCGTAAAGATTCGGTACGATAGCGAGGCGGCCTAAGGAGTAGGAGCCGCTGGGGGCTCTGCCGCAGCAGTGGTATGTGCCTCGAGCAGGAGACGCTTGGCGACCCGTTCTTCCAAGATGCGACGGATCAGGAAGATCAGGATCGCTGCGTTGCCGATGAGCAGGATGGTTTTGATGATGCCGGGCTGGTAGCAGAGTGCCCCGATCTCAAAGGGCAGGGGAATGGCGGTGGAGACGCTGACGAGGTACTCAGCCCACGTTTTTCGATTGTAGAGCCCGTAGCCTTCCACGGCGAAGACAACGGAGTAGACGAATACGAGGTCTGCGGCCGCTTCCATGCGAAACGGCGTGAGGGAGCGGGCTTTATCGATGATGTAATTCAGTAGGGGCCCTTCGGCGTTGAGTCGAAGCAGGGTGGCCCAATCATGAATCATGTCTGGGATGTCACGTTGCGCTAGGCACAGCAACGTGATCCCGAGGGCAATCGCGCAGATCGCCTTAACTATCTTGTAGAGGCCGATACAGCGGACAAGGAAATCGTCCCATGGACCAGGCGGATGCATCTTATGCTCCATGAGCCAAGATGTAGCAAACGCTAGGAGGCGTGTCTCTTAGATGTTTTGTAACGACTAAGAAAGGAGCTCTTCCCGCACGTACTTGCGGTAGTGCGAGTACTTCCGGACGGCCTTGGCGGTGGCGCGGGGTTTTTGGTGCCGAACGACAGCTGCGAGCATTTGCTTGGTCTTTTTCATAGGGGAACCTCAGATTTTCTTGATTGCAGAAGTGCGGGAGAAGGTTTTGAGAAGGAACGGGAGAACGGAGTTTTCCTCGGCGCGGGAGATGTGCTCGAGAATTTGATCGGCTTGAGAGACGAATTCGCTGAGCGAGTGGATTTGTTTGTTGAACGCTACAGCCTTGTCGCCTTTGAGATCCCGAGTCTGATCGTCACAAAGCTTCAGTGCCTTAAGGGCGGGCTCGATCTCCCGGCGTTTACGCTCGCGAGCGATGATGCAGAACATGCGCCAAATATCTTTTTCAGCTTCGAAAAATTCTTTGCGCTCGCCTTTACGGATAACGTTACGGACGAGACCCCAGCCAACGAGTTCGCGCAAGTTTTGGTGAGCGTTACCACGACTGATTTTCAGGTCAAGCATGACGTCGTCCGTGGTCAGCGCTGTATCGCTGGTTAGGAGCAGTGCATGGATTTGCGCCATGGTGCGATTGATGCCCCACGAGCTGCCGATGGCACCCCATTGGGCCACGAATTCGTCACGAGCAGCGGCGAGAGGTGTTGGGGGGAGAGGTGGGGGGGTGTCGCTCATATTTTCAGTATTTACTGAAAACAGCGAACTGTCAAATCGGTTGAGCTCTTTTCTTACTTCGTCTAAACCACTAGCCACGGGCGCGCTCATATCTCGCCTCTTCTATCGGCCAATTTCCTAAAATGCTTACCGACGGCTTTCTTTTTCATCGATCCATCTCATTTTTTCCTGAGTTTGACCAACGCCGGAACAGGCTCTACCCTCCCTCCGTGGCCACTAAAGTGCGAAAAACGTTTACGATAAGTCAGGAGATCATCGATGCCGCGAAGCAGCGTGGCATGACGGTGGGGGACTATACTCTGGCGCTTCACCATAACCAGAGATCGGCTCGAATTGCGTACGTCGCCAGCATCTTTCGAGGCTTTGCGTTACTCGAAATGGCACGGGTTCCGATCGATCCGGCTTATTTTGATTTGGTTCAAGGATGCATGAGCCCGGAAGAGAGCACGGCGTTTCGAATCAAAGCCTCCAGTGGGGAGGATAATGCCCTGCCGAAGGCCGCTGCGCGGTTGCTGGGGGCCGATACGCGGGCCAGCGCCGTAGAAGCGCTGTTGCTCGCCTCCCAGCGCTCACAAGTGCTTCACGAGGGCTTTATTGAGTCGGCGCGATTGTTGGAAGCGACGTTCTACCGGTAAAGCGCATCGGTTACCGCGCAGTTGCCCTCAACTTCGTTAATAATCGCGCAAAATTCACCGCGTCTTGCACCGGCTGGATCTTTGATATTTCCTGGCCGTAAACAGCGCGAATCTCCACATTTTCCACGCGTCCGCGCCGCAGTGCGGAGAGCACGGAGAGCTCTGTCTCGAACTCGAACCGATTCCCGCGAGGCCGCCAATCCCGTAACCAGCTCGTCCGGATCAATCGCAGCCCGCATTGAGTGTCGCGTACATGCACTCCGTAGAGGAGTCGCAGCAGCGCGGACATGGCGCGATTCGTCCAGCGTCGGAAGAAGGGCATTGCGGCGGCATCGGGCAGGCGATTTCCCACGACGAGGTCGGCGCGGTCGCGTACAGCCCAGAATCGCACCAAATCACCGGGCTCGTGTTGACCATCGCCATCGCAGGTGAATACCCAATCCACGGCGGGCCTGTGCTCGGAGACCCGTTCCAAACCCACCCGCAACGCGGCTGTCTTGCCTTGGCCCTGCTCGCCTAATCGAAAAACGGTGGCTCCCTCACGCTCAGCTTTTTTGCCGGAATCATCCGAGCTGCCGTCATCGAGCACCCAGACCGGGAAACCCAGGGAAAGGATGTGGCGGACGAGGCCGCCGATGGTGGGCGCCTCATTATGAACGGGGACCAAAACCACCACAGATTCACGACCACTCGACGCAAGTCTAGGTGAATCAACGGCTTCCATCTAGGTACCGTATCAAACGCCGACCTGGATCACAAGTATCGACTCTTATGAAGTTACCAGCGCGGCTTGCGGCTGGCGTACTCCGAGCAAACGCCACAGCCCCGGTTTAAAATGGGCCATGTGCGCAGGGTTATTCTCGATCTTCGCCTGGAGAATGACACCGATCGCGAATGAGTACATCTCCTGGGTTAATTCTTCCGGTTCACCGGCGCGGATGGCATCTTCAGCGAGGAGATCTACGACAAGTGACTTGAGCAACTTCATGTAGCGCGCACTCATCTCCTCGGCCTTTTTCCGAATCTTTTCGTCTTGTGTGCTCAATTCCGAGCCAACGGAGCAGAACGGGCAACCCAGCATCTTACCGTAACTCTTGTATTTCTGGAGTTGATCCTCCACCAAACGGTCGCAATACAGTTCCAGGCGTAGGACGGCTGGTTTACCGGGATTAAAGATTTCCTCGAGACGCGGTTGCTTTGCTTCCCAATGGCGCTCAAAAGCGGCCACAGCTAGGTCAGATTTGCTCTTAAACGCGTAGTAAAAGCTGCCTTTATTTACGCCCGCCTGGTTGCAAATATCATCCACGCTCACGGAGCCGTAGCTGCTGAGGGAGATAAGCTCCATAGCGGTTTGGAGAAGTCGGTTCTTAGTGTCACCACGCGGGTTCATAGGACCACTATAGTTGACTGATCGGTATAATCAAGGGGTTTCCCGGAAATACTTTATGCGAGTCGACTATTGAAGTGATAGTAGTTACAAATTAAACGCTAGGGCGAAGCGATTGAGAAATTCCGGGGATGAGGCACTACGAGTACAAATAGGAGATTGTAGTGCGGACTAAAAGAAAAGGTGTCGTCAGGGCAACTCCGACGCAGGTCACCGTCGAAAGTGCTGAGAGCAAATGGCTCGGATCTCGCGAGGATGGACGTTGCACATCGCGGCCTAGCGCAGCAACCGTAAAGATGAGCAGCGGGAGAAAATAGCGGCCTTGTATTCCTTCGATAGTGGAGCCGCCGGGCACCGACCAGAACACGTACTCGATCAGCAAAATGCCCATGCCGATCGCAGCAAGGACTCCCAGGGATGCCAACGAACTACCGATATACGCCGCGCGATGAGTCTCCCTTAAATCGAGAAAATCGCGTGTCAACCCACTGAGTAAGGCGATGAAGAAAAGTCGGTACAAAGCGATGGGCAGTGGGACCTCTAAATAGCCTAAAACGCCGACGATCTCCTCCAGAAAATCGGTTCCCTTCGTGTAGATCGTATTGAAACAAGCGACGATAAAGGTCCGCGGGTTGTGGGTGACGATCTTTACCTGTTCTTGGACGTTAGCGCGAGGGCCTCGAACGTGCGGTACTTGGGGTTCTAACGCACTGTGAACCAAGATCATGGAAAAAGAGAGAGCAAGAATGAGAGCGCGGTACCGCCTTTCGCGAAGTGACTCGATCGCGACAAACGTGAGCAGGTAGAGAGGCGCGTAAAAGATTTTTGCGGCGACGATGCAAAACATCAGAACGCCCAGCGGAATCCATTTCACAAAAAAGGGAACTGCGCGGTCGGTACAGAGTAGAGCGACGACAAGCGCCGAGGCATTGATGATCGCGGCATCTTGCGAGTACGATGCCTGAAGGTAGAGAGTCATCGGAAAGCTCAGAACGGCGAAGAGAAAGAATCGAAAGCGGCCGCACAACCACAAGGCCAGAGCGCAAGTGAAAGCCGAGACCACGCCATTGGCCAAGCGTCCCATGTAAAACGATTCCAGAAGAGTCGCGCCTGAACAGCGGCAAACGAAAAGCGTCACCGCCGTCACGGCATAACTGGTTGCAGGGTACGATGAGGTCGTGGGCACGCAGAGAAAGACCCGGTCGCCTTTCCAGCCGAGATCGCGGACTTCTCGACGCTCTTCTTCGCTCGAGGTCAAGAACGTCTGCGCTGCCGTGTCGTGGATGAAGGTAATATCGACGTTGCGTTGGAACAGCGGCGAGAGCGCGAATTTTTCCACATCGCCCTCCACCCAGGCACCGGGTGGGTTTGGCGGGTTGACGGAGGGAAAGAAGCCGCCCTCAGAAATCTCCAGGGAGCGAATGAAATGGCTGCTCTCATCGGTCGCGCCCATGGGCGGGGTGAGCAGGCTGAATACAAAAATACAGGGCAGGGCTATGATCAAATAGATCAGCGCAAGGCGCTTCTGGATCCAGCGATCGAACCGGCTAAATTTCTCGCCGAACCGTGAAAGAGTACGCACGATTCAGCGATTAGCAGACCGCACGCTCCGAATAAAGCCTCTATTGAACGATCTTGTAGCAGATCGCGTGGTCGCAGGGCCATTTAGCGCTCGGCTGAATGGTCACGCCATCGGCACCGGCTTTCCAATCGATCTTCTCGGTGCTGCCCAACAAGCTAATGCTCTTAACTTTATCGGCAATTGATGCCAGCTTCGTCATCTTCACAGGACCCTGCGGAATGCCGCAACAGAACGCATAGAGAACCGTTCCCTTGGTCGTATAACGAATGTCTTGCCAGGTGAGCGGCTGGTTCAGCTCGTTCATGTACTTGGCCTCGATGATGTTCGGCCCTTCACCGAAATCGGTCCAGGGTCGCGTCTCATAAATGCCTTCGCCATTGATCGGTATCCACTTGGTCAACTCGGCCAGCACGTCTTCGCACTCCGGGTAGAGGCTACCGTCGCCTTTTTGAGGCATATTGATGAGGAGATTCCCGTTCTTGCTCACGACATCAATGAGTGTGTGAATCACGGTCGGAGCGCTCTTGGCAAGCGAGTGGCCGTCTGCATGTGGATTTCGGTTGATGTAAAACCATCCGGCCAGCGAGGTGTCGTCTTGCCAAGGCTTATCAGCGATAACAGCTGAGACGCCGCGCTCGTAGTCTTTTACGAACGAGCCCGCCTTCACATTCACCACCGCCTCTTCCTGCCCGCCGTGCTCTTTAGCGTTGTTATTGAGATAGTGTGCGATGAGTTTCATTCCGTAATCGCCGTGGGGAATTCCGCCGTCAAAGTAGAGCAGGTCCGGGTGATATTTATCCACGAGCTCGGTGTGACGCTGTAGCCACTCTGCCTTCCAGCTCTCCGGCGGCTTATCCTTGCCGCTTTTGGGATCGTTGTAGAGCGCGGCGTACGCGGGATTCGCTCCCTGGTACGGGACGCCTGCGAGCGGACCTGTCGTATCCGAGAGCCGGGCGCCGTACATGTAATTCCAGCCCCGTTCATCCGCGTGGGAGGAGACACCGAAGCGTAAACCGGCCTTCAGAGTCGCGGCGCGCCAGAGACCCACGATGTCCTTGTGCGGGCCGTGCTTTACGGAATTCCACTCGTGATAAGTAGAATCGAAACAATCGACGTTATCGTGGTGAGTCGCCAGTGCAACCACGTAGCGCGCGCCTGCCGCTTTGTACTTCGCCACCAAGGCGTCGGGATCCCATTTCTCCGCTTTCCAGCTCTCGATCACGTCCAGGTAGCCCACCTTGCTGGGGTGTCCGTAATGCGCCAGGTGCCAGTTGTAGTCGGAACCGCCTTGGGTCCACATATCATGTGCGTAGTTATTGGAGATGCCCGGAACGGAGTCAGCTCCCCAGTGCGACCAGATCCCGAACTTGGCGTCGCGAAACCACTCCGGACATTTGTAGTTGTTAAACGACTGCGTCGTCGGGGCGAAGGGATCACCGCTCGAATCGGCTGGAGTCGGCGTTTGCGCAGTGGCGTGCGAGCCCAGGCAAACCAGCGCAATGAGTGTGCTTATAAAGCAAAGGGTGAAGCGGTTTGGAGAACAAAAAGGGCGGGACATAGAGATCGAAACCCGCCACGTTTCAAAAAGTTTCACGAATTCAGACGAAATCAGAGACCCTGTTCTTGCCAGAAATCCTCTTCTTCCGTGGTGATATTCGGGATCCAAAACCCCAGCGCTTGGCTCTGCACCGAGGCCCGCCATTCATTGTAGAACGGTTCCAGATGTTCTTTGGAGACGTAGAAAGTATCCTCACCGGAGAGGGGATTGACGAGAAGTGCGGTGTTTAGGGCGATTGCCGTGGCAAATGCGTGGTCTGAGGTGAGGGCGATCAGGCCGGTTGAATCGATGTTCCTCTTCGAGGAGTCGGAGTCGTAATTGTCCATCGCTTCTGAGAGGCGCAGGGCATCGGAGAAAACGATCATGGCCGGGGTCCCCTCGATCTCGGATATGGCGGGAGCCGGCGTTTCTTGCGTGCCGATATTCCAGAGAAAGAGGGTCTTTTGTGCCAGAAGCGCACCGAGCAGAATGTCGATCTGTCGATGAGTATCTGCGGTGGTTCGGATCTTTCGAACGGCTAGGTCAAAGCGATCAGGCAATCTCATGCAGACAATGTACACAGATCTGTACGCTCGAACAGCGGCGCAGAATGACGTTTTAAGTCACAAAAAAGCCCCTGGAAGTGAGCCCAGAGGCGATTTATGTTCAGAACCGATAACCGATTCTGAGCCGAATTAGTGAACGGCCAGAGCAGGTTCCGCTACGGCAGGTGCAGCGACGGGAGCTGCAGCTGTACGTGTGACCTTTTCTTGGTGACGCGTTTTCCAGTCCTTGCGGCGCTTGGACTCGTCAGAGCGGGAACGGCTGATGTGCGTGAAGACAATTTGATGGAACGCGGTCTCCAATGTGGAGGGGTCTGCGATGCGTGCTTTGATTTGATCTGGACCGACCGCTTGCAAATGAGCGATGATGTCGGTTGTGACCGCTTCAGCCGCTTCTCTCATCCAACGTTGCATCTTCTCTTGGCGCACTTGGCGAGCCTTGCCGACGTTATCGACAGCGGACTTCACTTTCTTCTCAGTGGTTCTGGAACCGCCACGTTTTCCGAGCTCACTCATGTACTGGGAAATGATGGCTTCGACTTTGGAGTTGTTTTCTTTAGACATATATAATCGCTTTCTAGTGTTAGCAGGTTATTAAGAAGGCGAGAGTTTGGCAAGAAGAAGTGTAAAGAAAACGATTTATTGACAAGAAACGGCTTGTAGAGTATTCGATGTGGAGTGTTGGACAACAGCACACAAACTGATCTAGAGAACCAGGAAGAACGACGAAAATGGAAAAAGGAGTAGAAGAGAACATCGGGAACATTGTAGCGGCCTCTCACGACCCTCGGGTACGTCAGGCCCTCAGCCGCGCGCTGGAACAAGCTTCCCATAACGGCAGTCACGTGCCCAGCGTGGACGAGACCATTGCCTCAGCAATCAGTTACGTCTCAGACCCTACTTTGCCTCAACAGAAGCGTGTGGCGGGCACTCCTCCTGTGGAATTTTGGGGTGCAGTGGAGAGCCTCGCCGAGTGCGGGCTGACGCTTAACCGCGAAAAGGGCGGGCCAGAACTCGTGCCCTGCTACGACGAACAAGCGGGCCGTTTTACTGTCGCACCTTTGCCCGGATCTAAGAGTCTTGAAAAGTTGCTGACCGATAGCCCGTTTGTATCGGAAGTGACGACCGATGTTCAACATCACGAAGCCGGTGAGCTTTCTGCGTCCTCGCGAATCAAGCTGGCGAATGGCGCGGAAGTGGAGACGAGCAAGACGCTGGTGCCCATGCACCCTCCACTGGACGGCGTGAACCTGGAAGAAAAGGCCGCACACCTAGCGCTTCACGATGGCATGGAGCAGGTGGCGAACAATTACGGCTCTGAGGTGCCTCTCTTGCAGCAGGCGCTCCATCTGGAGACGATTTGCCACCGCTCGGTGATGGAAACGGTGTCGTACATCGCTCAATCTCAAGCTGAGAAGGTGAGCCCCGAGCACTATACGTTACCCTCCGAAGGCCAAACCCAGCACGAAAAGCAGGGTGAATCCGGCGCGATGGGTGCGGGAATGCATTAAAAAAATAAGCTTTTCCAAATTGGTATTCGCGCTAGCATTACAAAAAAGTAAGAATTCTAACCGGAACTATACCTATGGCCGAAATTAGACAAGACGAACGTACCGAAATCTTGGGTCAAGGGGGCGAAAGCTACGCGCACGTCGTCCCTACGGAAGCGACGATGGGGAATTGGTGGGAAAACCTGATGTCGTACACCGGCGTCACGGAGAAACAAGGCCGAGACCGCGCCCCGGAAGATGCGGGTGCTGCGGAACATGCCTCTAAGATCGACAACACTTTATTCACCAGCAACGGCCAAACGATGGTCTACTGGACTGAGGCGCACGAGCGCGAGTTGCAGCAACAAATGCAAGCTCTGGAAGCGCGCGAAGCCGCCGAGGCTGCCGCTGAGCAACAAGGCCATGGTCAAGGTCTCGGCCAGGGTAAAGGCAAGAAGAAGGGCGAAGGCGAGCAAGAGGGCGTCCAAACCGATAAGCTTCAGCAGGCGCTTGCCTTAGCGGAACAAGAGCGGGCCAAGCGGTTGGCTGCCCACCATAAGAATGTCAATGAGGCCAAGGGCGAAGATGCCACTCCAGAGGAAGTGGCTGCCGGTGCTGAGGACTCCAAGAAGGAGACACTCACGCGCGATAAGCAGACCAAGATCGTCGGTTACGACGAGAAAGGCACCGCCATCGTTACCGAAGCGGAGACCGACATGAGCGCCTCCAAGAAGAAAAAGGGGCCGCAACGGGGTAACGCCGACACGATCGAGCGTGCCTACGCGGGCGAGCAGAGCCTGGGGCAAACAAGCGTCAAAACCGATCTCGGCCTGGAAGCTGGCGACAAGATCAAGGTAAAGTTCAACGATGGCTCTGTCCATGAAGGGCAGTTCACCGGTAAATTTGCAGAAGGCGTTGGCCCGAATGGAGCGCCGACGAAGCGCCCCGTGGTTTCGTTCCCCGGCAGCGAGAGCTTTGCCATGGATGCAGCCTCTATCACGGCGAACGTCACCAAGGGCATCGAAATGGATCTGCCTGGTTTAAAGAACAAAGAAGAAGAGAATCGCGGCACCGGCATGCGGATGTAACGAGTTTTCTCTAAAGTTTTCTCTAAAGAAAAGAGGGCAAGATGGACAGTGCTGCATTTCGATTTACCGCGGAGGATGTGGAAGTCGATGATTTGATCAAGCGATGGGTCGCTTCCGTGAAGGAAGTGGAGGGGGACAGTCAGGTCGTTCGAAGCATCAAGGGTAAATTGGGTTCGACGACGACTGACGAGGAGCGTTCCCATCTGGAACGGTGCCTGGCGGATAATCGCGAAATCATGCGTCTGGCGAAACGCCAAGCCATGGTACTTCAGCAAGAATTGCGAAAAGCCAAGCAGGTGGACAGCGAAGTTCACCTTACCCAAGAAGAAGTCGCGGAACGAGTTGCTGCCCGCCATGAAATTTGCTTGGAGAAAAAGGCGGAGGAAAAAGAAAAGCCTTCCGAAAAGCCCGATAAGATCGAGGACTCCATGGTTTTACCCGTTTCCGGGGACAAGGGCATCATCGGCTCCGAGATCATGACGGTGGACGTCGCGGATGGCCCGGAGTTGGAAGAGTTGGAAGACGATCTCGATGATTTGCTCGATTTCGAAGAGTTCTCGATGGCCATGGAGAGTGAAATTCTGGATGTCGATGAAGAGGGGCAACGTATTGTCCAAGAAGCTGAGAAAACGGAACAGCGCACCCGCGACAAACAGGGTCGAGAGCGCGTGATTTCACAGGTTTCCAGCCGTGTTTTTGAGGGTAACACTCTTCTCAATCGCGCCGATCACCTGAGCAAATTGGCCATGGAACCGGGCAATGTGGTGAAGGTACGATTCGCAGATGGCACGACACAAGATGCAGTTTTCACAGGCAAATATGCCAAAGACCATCACTCGAAAAAGCACACCAGCGGCGGTTCCAGCCCGAGTAACTCTGGTGGATCAAGTTCCGGAAGCTCCAGTAAGAAATCCTCGTCCAGCGGATCAGGGAGTGCCTCGCTAAAGATGTCGCCATCTCCGTCTCGACCCATTTTGATGTTCCCCGGCAATCCCAAGTTCGCGATTAATCCCTCTTCCATCGTTGCGAACATTTCCAAGGGCCTCTCGATGCAGGAACGGGATCTCATGCGAATGGGTGAACACGACCGCGCGCACACCAAGGACCATAGCCATAAAGGGCATGGCCCCGCCGCCCATCACCCTCAGCATCAACACGGCGTTGAAGGGCCAACAGAGACCTCGGAAGAAGGCGTCGATCAGAGTTCAGCCGGGTCGATGTAGCTCAACCTAGGGCTGCCAAATGCGGCGCGAGCACCGGCGGAATCACACCAAAACAGGCTCAGCGTAGTACGTAAAGCCGGTCGATTCCACCAACCTTACCGGCAGCAACTGTCCGCGCCAACGCTCATTAGCTTCGATCAGCACGAGGCGATTGGTCCGCGTTCGACCCTGAAACCGATTCACGTTGGTCCGGCTTTCTCCCTCCACTAGAATCTCCACGTGTGTGTTTAACGTGGCGGCGACTCGTTTGGCCGCCAGTTCATCCAGCACCGTGAGCAGAGTTTGGTTGCGGGCCATTTTAACCTCTTCCGAGAGCTGATTTTCCATCGTCGCGGCGGGCGTGTCGCGGCGCGGGGAATAGCGGAAAATGAACGCGTTATCAAACTCCACCTGGCGAACGAGACTCACTGTTTCCTGGAAATCGCCTTCAGTTTCGCCGGGAAAACCGACGATGATATCGGTGGTAAACGAGATATCGGGCCGGGCCTCGCGCAGGTGTTGAATCAGCTCAAGATAACGCCCTGGAGTGTAGCCGCGATGCATCGCTTTTAAGATGCGATTGCTCCCCGATTGCATCGGCAGATGGACGTGCTCACAAAGGTTCGGCAGTTCCGCAAAACAGGCCACGATGTCCTTCTTAAATCCGATGGGATGGGGCGATGTGAACCGCACGCGTTGAATGCCCGGTACGGCGCAAACCGCACGGAGCAATTGCGCAAAGGGCGAGCGCTCCTCAATCGTCGGAAATTCGTGTCGACCGTAAAGATTCACGATTTGCCCTAAAAGCGTGACCTCTTTAACGCCGCTGGCCGCCAGTTTCTCCACCTCCGTAACAATATCGCCTATCGGGCGCGACCGTTCCGAACCACGCGTGCTAGGGACGATGCAGAATGTGCAGTGCATATTGCAGCCCTGCATGATCGACACAAACGCGGTGACTTGGTTTGGCGTCAAATCATGGTCGCGAATCGTGTTTTGTGAACCGGTCTCCTCTTCCACGTCAACGATCGCGCCGAGCGGTCGACGACCCGAATCGCGGCCCAGAAGTTGATCGACGTAATCAGCGGTCTTGTGGAATTTCTGCGTGCCCACCACGAGATTAACGCCCGGCACATCGCGAACCAGTTCCTGCGCGCGACTCTGCGCCATGCACCCGAGAAATCCGAGAACCGGCGGCTCCGCGCGACGGCGACCCGCCGTGGCTCGCATCTTGCCGATCGCTTTTTGCTCGGCCATATCGCGCACGGAGCAGGTGTTCAGCAAGATCACATCGGCAGAGGCTTCGTCTTCAGAAAGAACGTAGCCGCTGCTGAGGAGATCGCGCGTTACCTGCTCGGTATCGCGGACGTTCATCTGGCAACCGTAGGTTTTTAGGTAGACGGTTGGCATGTTCGTGTAGTGTGAGGGCCTAATCAGTCGCGGATACGGGTACAGCGTTACGCTGTTACTCTGTAATCACGTCTTTATAGGTCTGGTTGGCAGGAATCATCGGCAGCACATGCTCGGTGTAAGGCACCATGACGTCGAGGACATACGATTCCGGCGCATCGAGCAACCGCTTCAGGGCACCCTCCAGCTCGCTAGGGTGCATGACGCGCTCGCAGGCAATGCCGAAACCGCGACAGATCGTGGGGTAATCGGGGTAGATCTCCGTCGGCTCATCATGTCGGCCCAGGAACGTGTGACCGCGATTGCTCGAAAAGAACCGATCCTCCCATTGCACCACCATGCCGAGGTGCTGGTTGTTCAGAATAATCACCTTCGCGTGAATCTTTTCGACCTTGGCCGTGGCAAGTTCCTGCACATTCATCAGGAAGCTGCCGTCGCCGTCGATATCGACCACCTGCTTATGCGGGCACGCTACTTTCGCGCCGAGCGCCGCAGGATAACCGAAGCCCATCGTGCCGAGACCTGCCGAGGTGAGAAACGTGCGCGGTTGCGTGAAGGTGTAGAACTGGCCGGCCCACATCTGATGCTGACCCACACCGGTGGTGATGATCGCCTCGCCCTTGCTCAATTCGCACAGCTGTTGGATCACGCGCTGCGGTGAAATCGCATCGGGCTGCTGCTTGAAGCTGAGCGGGAATTTCGCACGCCATCCGGCGATCTTCTGGTTCCATTCCGGGAACTCGCGCCGTTTACGATTTTCCTGTCGGATGATCGCGTTCAGCCGGGTCAGCGCGTATTTAATGTCGCTGAGAATCGGGAGGTGAACGTGCTTGTTTTTGTTGAACTCCGAGTAGTCGTTATCGATGTGAACGATGGTGCCGTGCTTGGCAAATTCACTGACTTTACCGGTCACGCGGTCGTCGAAACGTACGCCGAACGCCAGCAGCAAATCGGCTTCGTTCACCGCGTTATTCGCGTAAACGGTTCCGTGCATACCCAGCCATTTCAGGGAGAGCGGATGATTTTCCGGGAAGCAACCGATCCCCATGAGCGTGGTCGCCACCGGGATGTTCGTGAGTTCGGCGAATTCTTTCAATTCCGCCGAAGCACCTGCTGAGATGATGCCGCCGCCCACATAAAGCACGGGGCGATCCGCTTTCTCAATGAGCCCGAGCACTTCGTTAAGCGAAACGTCGTCGGCCCATTTATTGGGATCGTAACCGCGCAGAGAGATCGTCTCCGGGAAGGTCGGAATCCAATCGGCGGACTGAACCGTTTTCGGAATATCGATCACCACCGGACCAGGGCGACCGGTCCGCGCGATGTAAAACGCCTCCTTGATGATGCGAGGGAGATCCTTCACATCGAGCACTAGGTAGCTGTGCTTCACCACTGGCAGCGTCATGCCGAAGAAGTCGGTCTCTTGGAACGCGCCCTTGCCGATCAAGTGTTGAGGAACTTGGCCTGTGATCGAAACTATGGGAATCGAGTCCATGTAACAATCGGCCAGTGCTGTAACGAGATTCGTGGCACCCGGACCGCTGGTGGCCATGCACACGCCCACACGACCGGTGGCCCGGGAGTACCCAGCCGCCATGAATCCACCGCCCTGTTCATGTCGGGGGAGAATCGTGCGGATTTTCTTGGTCTTCGTGAGCGCTTGATGCAGGAGCTGGCTCGCTCCGCCGGGATAGGCGAAAATGGTATCAACCCCTTCACGCTCCAACGCCGCGACGACGACCGCAGCACCATTCATTTTATGGGGTCGCGGATGTTGCGCCTCCTCCTTATGGGACGAGGCCTGGTCGGGCTGGAGTGTGGGTTTCATGGTTTTGAAGGTCTCGGCTGACGCGAAGGTCAAGCCGAAACGGTTTTTAGTGAAGGGGTATATTAACGCGAGATTCCGCTTGAATCAATGAGGAACGTGGAACAACCGCCCCCGCTCCTGTTGCCTCATTAAGAAAGACACCCAGGAGGCACTAGGTCGGTTAGCCGGGCTACTCAGGAAAAGGGGCGACCGAGGGAGCGTGGGGGAAGAGGTCGAGGCACCCGCTACAGTCGCATCCGAACGGCGTTGAGCACCTGTTCGATCTGGTCCCACTCCACACCCCGGCTATCGAGCACTTCATTGATGCTCGCGGGTGACATGGCGGTCCAACCGAACGCTTGTTCCAGACTGTGCGCGCAGATATCTGAGAGGAAAACCAGGAACGAGAGCGCGGTGCCTTCCCAGAGATTTGGCGAATGATGGAACCGAACCGCTTTAACCACGTTATCGGCGAAACGCCAGTGCTGGAGGAGTTGCGCACCCACCTCCGCATGGTCCGTCTGCACCACAGAGCGCTCGGCATCCTGGAGTGTCAATCGCTCGGCGAGTGCATATTTTGCCAGGAAATCTGGGCGCACCGTGAGCGCGTGGTTGATCACGAACTTACCGACATCGTGGAACCAAGCGGCCATGAGCGTGGTGGTAATGTCTTCCTCGATCACGCTGGTTACGTTCCACAACTCTTCGGCTGCGAGGCTGGCCACTGCCGCGTGGCGCCAGTACTGGCCGAATGCCATCCCGTAGACAGGAAGAGCGTCGCCGTAGAGTTCTGCAATCGAAATGCGCCAGACGTTTTGGTAGATGATCGGGTACGGAACCACGTGTAGGAGCTCCGCTAGAGGGAGTGGCGGCTCAGCGGTATGCTCGCGCCGAAGTCGCCGTTCCAATGTCTCGCAAGCGGAGGGGAAACTCTTCAAGATCTCCAAAGCGGCCGCCGGATCAAACGCATTCCAATTCGTCGCGTGGAGAAGTGATACCGCAGGCTGTGGCGGGGCGAGGAGCTCCGGGCGGGTCCGCAATAGCTCTTCAATGTTCATACACCAACCACCTTTACCAATCATCTCTCTAAATGATCAAAACAGCACGCTTTAATTCTTTAATCGAGCGTAGAGTTGCAGACCAGTTTGACAATCAGCCTCCGGGTCGAGGGCGGCAGTAGGAAACGTGATGATCAGCCTGCGATATTTTTGAATTGAGGGTTGTTTTAATCGGCTGGAGATTAAAAAAAATCATGTCTGCGACTTCTAATCGATCACGGGATAAAACCCCAGCGCTCAGTGAAAGGCCACAGAACGATCAACCCGCGTCCAGCCAAATTCTTCTCAGGAACGCCACCCCAGTATCGGCTATCGAGACTGTTACTGCTATTATCCCCCATCGCCCAGTAGGCGTGGTCCGGGACGACCCAGGTTTGCTTGTTGCCGTCTACAGTGGGTGGGTAGTTGCATTCGTATTTTAGCTGTTCATCACCCACCGTGAAGTAGCCTTTGTACGGATCGGTTTTATAGAATTGCTTATCGAAGATAGTCGAGCCCTTGGCGAGCTCTCCGTTGATGTAGAGGTGAGGTGGGTCAACGGTCACCTTATCTCCGGGTAATGCCACACAGCGCTTGATGTAATCGAGGCTATCGAGCGAATCCATGTTCGCCTTCACCTGTGGGTGATTGATGTCCAGCGTCTGAAAAATGATGACTTCGCCACGCCTCGGTTTTCGAAAGTTATACGAGACCTTGTCCACCAGCACCACGTCACCGGACTGAACCACGCCATTCCAAACGTCGCCGGCCGGAAACCGCACTCCCTTATCGATGCCGAGGCGATTCACGTCTTGTTTGCGCAACCAAAACGTTAAATTCTCGCCATCCTTGGTCCCGTTATCCAGGTGCACGACTGTGTAGGGGAACCACATAGTGTAGCTCCCCTCTTCAAGCGACTGCACCTCGCCACCGGTCTTGGTTACCATATGGACATACGATTCGCCTAAAATCACGCGATCATAGATCTGCACAATCGCGTTGGGAGCCGGGGTCGAGAGATGTGTTGGCTCGACGCCCGAAAGGGTCGGTTCCATCGAGCCGGTGGGAATGAAAAAGGGCTGGAGGAAGAAGGTGCGAATGGCGAGCGCCATGATGGCTGCCACGACGAAAACCTCCACGTTTTCAGCCACATCCGGATTTTCAACCAGAGGAAAGGTCGCCTTGGCCTGCTGCAGCACTTCGGCATTGAGTGACTCGACTCCGGTCCAATCGGGGTCGGTTCCTTTCATCATTTCCTTGTAACGTGAGAGCCAACGATCGACCTTCTCCAGGTTCTTGGCCTTCATCGTATCGTGGTGCAGCACCCGATTTCGCTTCAGATTCTCGCAAAGCGTTTTCGCCTCTTTCTGAATTTCTTTTTGCTTCTTCGTCAACTTAGAGAAAAACATGCTCGCTCGTATGGTTAAAAATTACTGTTCTGATTTTAGCACGGCGATAAACGCCTCTTGAGGGATATCCACTTGGCCAATCGATTTCATCCGTTTCTTACCCTCTTTTTGCTTCTCTAACAGCTTACGTTTCCGCGAAATATCACCGCCGTAGCACTTGGCCGTGACGTTCTTTCCCACGGACTTCACGTCTTCCCGCGCGATGATCTTACCACCGATAGCCGCCTGAATCGCGATCTTAAACAAATGCGGGTCAATGACTTCCTTCAACTTAGAACAAATATGTCGGCCTCGTCCTTCCGCCTTGCTGCGTTCCACGATGCACGAGAACGCGTCCATCGGCTCGGCATTTACCAGAATATCCATCTTCACCATGTCCGAGATGCGGTACGGCGCGTACTCATAATCCATGCTGCCGTAGCCGCGCGTGATCGATTTGATCCGGTCATTGAAGTCGACGAGAATTTCATTCAGCGGGAGGTTACAGCGAAGCATTACGCGTCGAGCGTCGAGCGACTCGGTGTGCTCCACTTCGCCCCGCTTTTCCATGATGAGTTGCATCATGTCTCCAATGTACTCGTTAGGGATCATGATAAACGCCTTCACCATCGGCTCGGCAATGTGCTCGATGACCGAGGGATCAGGCATATGCGTGGGGTTATCGATCATGATCACCTCGCCATTCGTGCGTGTCACTTCGTAAACAACGCTGGGGTAGGTGGCGATCAGGTCCATCTGATACTCGCGCCGCAACCGTTCTTGCACGATTTCCATGTGCAATAGACCGAGAAATCCACAGCGGAATCCGAACCCCAGCGCCACGGAACTCTCGGTAGAATACGTTAACGCCGCATCGTTCAATTGCAGCTTGCCGAGCGCAATTTTCAATTGCTCAAATTCAGCCGTGTTGATGGGATAAATCCCGCTAAAGACCATCGGCGTCACGTTTTTGAAACCGGGCAACGGTTCCTGGCACGGCTTGATTGCGCTGGTCAAGGTGTCGCCAATCTTGACCTCGCCGCTCGTTTTCACGTTGGCGATCAAATAGCCCACATGTCCGGTCAAGAGGGATTCGGACTTAATCGGCTTTGGCGAAAAGAGCCCCACTTCTTTCACCTCGTACTTCTGATTGGTGCTCATGAGGAGCACCTGAGAGCCAGCTTTCAGCTCGCCAGAAAAGACGCGGAGGTAGGTCACGACGCCACGGTAGGTATCGAAAACGGAATCGAAAACCAGGGCTCGCGTCAGCCCGTCCGGATTCTCTTTCGGTGGAGGAATCCGTTCAACGATCGCTTCGAGAATGGCTTCAATACCGATGCCTGCTTTGGCGCTGGCTAAAATGGCTTCTTCACTAGGAATGGCCAGAACGTCCTCGAGCTGTTTCTTAACCGCTTCGATGTTTGCGTTGGGCAGATCGATCTTATTAATGACCGGGATGATCTTGAGGTTTTGCTTGTTCGCGAGAAGAACATTGGCAACTGTTTGCGCTTCAACGCCTTGTGCTGCATCCACGATCAGCAGCGCGCCTTCACACGCGGAGAGTGCGCGAGAGACTTCGTAAGCAAAATCGACGTGGCCAGGAGTGTCGATCAGGTTCATCCGGTACTTATTGCCATTTTTGGCCTGATAAAACATCGTCACCGGGTGCGCTTTAATGGTGATACCGCGTTCTTTTTCCAGGTCCATCGAGTCCAGATGTTGCTCGGTAAGGACACGATCGCTGATGGTACCGGTCGATTGCAACAGGCGATCGGACAAGGTCGTCTTGCCGTGATCGACGTGAGCAATAATACAAAAATTACGGATGAGATCGGTATCAGCCATGGGAACGTGTAGCATACCGAAGTTGTTGAAAATGACCAGAGGAACTCGCGGCCATCTGTACGCTGATCGGGAATATAGGGTATTAGTTGCAATTGGTTGCTCCCTCGCGATACGCTGAGGCAATGGAGCAAGTTGTTATTGTTGGTACTGGGTGCGCCGGTCTTACGGCAGCCATCTATGCAGCACGAGCTGATCTCTCTCCCGTGGTGCTCACGGGAACCCTCGCTGGCGGTTTACTTACCACAACCACCACGGTGGAGAATTTTCCTGGATTTCCGGATGGGATCGACGGCTACCAATTGATGCAACATCTTCAGAACCAGGCAGTTCGGTTCGGCGCGAAGATCGAGTTTGCCTCCCTGGATAGCGCCGATCTTTCCAAGGCACCGTTTAATTTGATGGTCGACGGAAAGCCGATCGAGACTCGAACGCTCATCATTTCGACGGGTTCAAGCCCGCGTCGCTTGAATATTGAATCGGAAGCTAAGCTGGAAAACCATGGCGTCACCTACTGCGCCACGTGCGACGGTGCTCTGCCGCAGTACCGGAATCAGCCACTGGTGGTCGTCGGGGGAGGCGATTCCGCTCTGGAAGAGGCGAATTTCCTCACACGCTTCGGGACGCGAATTCACTTAGTGGTACGTCGAAACGTCTTCCGGGCCAGTGCGATCATGCAACAGCGCACGCTCGGGAACCCGAAGATTAAGATTCACTGGAACTCAGCTGTGGCCGAGATTATGGATGTGAGTAAAAACATCGTCACGGGCGTCGTTTTGAAAGATCTCGTTAGTGGCGACCTAACGCCGCTGGAGTGTTCGGGTGTCTTTGTGGCCATTGGGCACGTTCCGAATACAACGATTTTTAAGGGACAACTCGATCTTGATGAGGCGGGTTATCTGAAGACTTATACTGGAACTCAGACCAATATCCCCGGTGTCTTTGCAGCTGGTGATGTGGCCGACCCCGTCTATCGACAAGCCATTACGGCTGCCGGCAAGGGTTGTTCCGCCGCGATTGACGCCGAACGTTACCTCGCGCACCATTACCCGAACTAGTCACCATCACTAAAAAGAAAAATTACGCTCACTCACGCGATTCTGACTTAACTTCGTTCGAGTAAATGCTACGTTGCTCTCATCAGCTGTGAATCCTGCACCTATTGCACCGCCAGACATTCTCCAAAAGCTTTCGAGAGACCCGTTTAACGTCGCGTCCTGGAGACAGTTCTTGTTTCGCTGTTTTGAGCGAAATCAGACCGATATTGTCCACACGCTTCAGGTGGTGGTTAAGGGGTTGGAAGAGATTAATAAGGTGCGCGAGATACGGCCCGATCGTGCGACGACGGGGATGGAAAGCCTGAAGGCGGCCCTTCTTGAATTTGCGGAAAATCCCCGCTCCCGTGAACTGCTCCAGGCAGTAGCCGCCGTTTATGAGGAGGAGTGTTCACTGCCCGAAATCGCCAAGGCTCATCGCGACCGGGCTGGATCTCTGGAGCGCACCCCGAATTCCAAGTCGAAACAACTGCCCCGGCAATCTGCGCTTCCCATCGCGCCACCACCGGCAGGTGCAGGCATCATGCCCTCCATCGGAGAGCGACCCTCCGTACAATCGATGAGTGCCGATTTTGCAAGAAAAGGAACCCAGGCGATGGGCTCCAGCTGGGCGGAACTCCAAACGAAACTGGAGAATTGCCTGGCGCGTATTCAGCGGAAGATGAGCAATATCTGGGGCGGCAGCGCCATACGACCGCTGCGCCTCTCCAAAACCATTCCCCCGCAACAATGGATGGAATTCTTTGAAGGTCACCTGACCGTTCAATTTTCCGTGCCGGAACTCAAGAACTCGGATCAGTTGGCCAAGTCGATTCCGCCCAAATCCGAAAAAGACAATCCGCTCTCTCGCGCGGACGACCTGATCACCTGCTTGGATCGCATGGAAGCGGGCCTTTCCAAGGCGGGGATGAACTCGGCGCGCACGCAGTCGCTCACGCCTCAGATGAACGAGCTGACCACGCTGATCGCGGACGTGAACGAGCTCATCCGAAACGGGTGCCTCGCCGATGCAGAAGCGAAGTTGAGCGAGAAACAGAGCGAGCAGATTCCCTCTGATCAATTGAGCACGCTGTGGTCGAACCTGGGCCTCGCGTTCCAGAGTCGACACGACAATAAACGGGCGCTCTCTGCCTACCAGAAATCGGTCGAGTATTATTCGGATAACATCCAATCTTGGTTCAATAGCGGCCTGCTCCTTCAGGAAGAGCGCAATTTCCCGGCATCGCTGAATTGCTACCTGAAGGCGACCGCATTAGCGCCAAACCAATCCAAGGGCTGGTGTAACCTGGGGGTCTTGCAGTACGAAATGAAGGATTTCGTAAACTCCGTGGAATCGCTCCGAAAATCGGTAGAACTTAGCCCGGACTACTACCGTGGCTGGGATAATCTCGCCACTTCACTCTGTGCCGTCAATGAGTACCGGGGTGCGGAGCGTTGTTGCCAACGCGCCATCAAGTTAAATCCTCAGATGCCCGATCCCTATTTCAAGCTGGGCGTCATCAATTTCGATCAGGGCAATTTCGCAGCCGCTGAGCATAACTTCTTTCAGACGCTGAAGCTTCAGCCCGGCTACCCACTGGCTGAGTTTTATCTCGTCATCATCATGGCTCGCTCAGATCGTCTCCACGAAGCTTTCCAGATTGCCGAAGCGGCCGTTCCACCGACTTCGAACACGGCCCTCGCCTCCACCGCATGGTCTGAGCTCGGATACGGCTTCTATAACATCAACGACCTCGAAAACTCGCTAAACTGTTACCGTCGAGTTCTCGATTACGTCCCCGAACGCGCCAGTGCCTGGTACGACGTGGGAATCGTTTACCACCGCAGCGCCGATCTTCAGCAAGCCCGGCAACATTACGAGCAATCGACGCGGCTTGATCCGGAAGTACCGCAAGTGTGGCAGAGCCTCTCTTCTGTCTACCAGGATCTCGGCGAACACGAGCTCGCCCATCAAGCGATCATGGAAGTGATGCGGCTCACTTCGCCGTAGAGTTCCGGGGAGAGTCACTGCGAACCAATTCCGCCCAGTGATCCGGTTTTCGAGAAATCGAGGAGCAAACCGTCGAAGTTAACGATTAGAAGCCGCAAGACTACGCCACAGCACTAGAGACAACGGAATCGGTGCGTTTCTTCTTTTGCAAGATCGCCACGGTCTTTTCCACAGTCGCCTCAACGGTAATTCCGTGCTTAGCGCGCAGTGCGTCTGGCTTGCCGTGATCGATAAACGCGTCAGGCCAGCCGATGCGCACCATCGGAACGGTGACGCCGCGATTCTGCAACTCTTCCAGCACGGCGCTGCCGAAACCACCCGCAAGAACGTGATCTTCCAACGTGACGACGACATCGACGCTACGAGCGAAGAACTCGATCAAATCGCCGTCGAGCGGTTTCACGGAGCGAGGATTCACCACAACGGATGCGTAACCCTGTGCTTCCAGTTTCTCAGCCGCTTGCATCGCCATCGGAAGGAGCGCGCCCAAGCCGAGCAAGACCACACGGGGATTGGAAGCGTGCTTCACCACATCAGCCTTGCCGATTGGAATGAGCGCCGGTTTCGCCTTCACGGCGACGCCTGTACCAGTGCCGCGCGGATAGCGAATGGCGATCGGGCCATCGTAATGCATCGCCGTATAGAGCATGTCGGCCAGCTCATCTTCATTGGTCGGGCAGAGATGCACCATGTTCGGGATACAACGCAGGTAGCTGATGTCAAAGAGCCCGTGGTGCGTGGGGCCGTCGTCGCCGGAGAGACCGCCGCGATCCATGCAGAAAACCACATTGAGATTCTGGAGGGCTACGTCGTGAACAATCGGATCAAAGGCGCGTTGCAGGAATGTGGAGTAGATCGCGCAAAATGGCTTGTAGCCCTTGGTCGCGAGACCGCACGCGAACAGCACGGCGTGTTCTTCCGCGATACCTACGTCAAAGTACTTATCCGGATGCTTCGGCTGGAACAGATCCAGGGCGGTGCCGTTCGGCATTGCACCGGTGATCGCCACCACGCGATTGTTTTGATCGGCCAGCTTCACCATCGTTTCGGCAAAGACTTGGGAATAGGTCTTCGGGCCGGTCAGAGACGTCTCAACGCCCAGCTTCGCGTCGTAGGTGTTCGGACCGACGCCGTGGTACTTCTTTTGTTTGGCTTGCGCGATCGGGAAACCTTTCGCCTTCTCTGTAATCACGTGCAGCAGAACCGGGCTCTCCAGGTCCTTACAAAACTTGAGCATGTTCACCAGATTAGGCAAATCATGGCCATCCACGGGGCCGTAGTAGCTCAGGCCCATTTCCTCGAAAATAACACTCGGGCGGTGTCCTGTGGAGAGGAGACCCTTCACCGCACCTTCCGCTTTCAGGGCAATGCTACGGCCCGTTTCTCCGACAAATCGTTCCACGAGATGCTCCATCTGCCGGTGCAAATGATGGTAGCCAGGGTGCGTAACGATCTTATTCAAGTAGCGCGCAATCGCCCCGACGTTCTTATCGATCGACCACTCGTTGTCGTTAAGAATGATGATCAGCCGCTTTGTGTGCGAGGAGACGTTGTTCAGCGCTTCATAGGTAATGCCGCAAGTGAAGGCGGCATCGCCACAGAGTGCGACCACGTGTTCATTTGTCCCGCGCATATCCCGCGCGGTCGCCATGCCCAGTGCGGCCGAGAGGGCGGTGCCTGCGTGCCCAGCGCCGTAGCAATCGTGCTCGCTCTCGGTTCGCAGCATGAATCCGTTGAGCCCACCCGGTTGGCGAATGGTGTTGAAGCGGTCACGGCGACCCGTCAGCAGCTTGTGCACGTAAGCTTGGTGGCTCACGTCAAAAATGAAATTGTCCGTCGGCGTGTCGAATACCAGGTGCATCGCCATGGTCAGCTCGACGACTCCCAGGTTCGGCCCAATGTGTCCGCCCGTTTTGGCCAGCACGGAGATCATCTCATCACGGATCTCCTGGGCTAAAGTCGGCCACTGAGCCGGGTTGAGTTTTTTTAAATCCGCAGGAGTATTAATGGAATCCAACAATCTCGACATATTGGTAGTTGGTCAGAATATTCCTACCTACATGCCCGGGCAAGAAAAACCTGAACCAAGCAGGTAGGCAAGCTCGGTAACAGCGCAGCTAATAGCAGCTCGCTAGAGAATCGAAATCAAATACTCCCCGGCGGGGGTAAATCGCGGAGCCTGTTTTTGTTATTGATCAAGTTGAAGTCGACACGGCGCAACTCAATTGTTTTCGCCGCCGAATCGAAAATCACGTAGGCGGCTCGCCAATCGCCGTCTCGTGATTCCCCCACGCTGCCGACGTTCACGAGGTATTTCTTATCGGCTTCCAGATCGATCTTTAAGTAAATGAGCTGGTAGACTTTCGCGTTCGCCTCACGCACGAACAGCCGTGGGACATGGGTGTGACCCAAAAAGCAGACCTGCGTCGTTTGATGTTGGAAGCTTGCCTCCGCATCGGCGATTGAGTAGACACCGCCCCATTTTTCCGGTCGATGGAGACTGGCGTGCACGATCGAGAAGATGTTGACCGGACGGGTCAAAGGTAAAGAGCGCAGGAAAAGGGTTTGCTCCTTCATCAGGGCAGAACGTCCATAAAGTTCAGCCGCGAGCTCCATCGACGCCTCTTCATCATGGTCGCCCTTCACAATGGGACAGCCCAACGCGCGGACCATTTCCAAGCTCGATCTCGGGTTGCCCGTTAAGCCGACGATGTCCCCCACACATACGGTGTGCGTGACGGCCTGCGCTTGCATATCATCCAGCACCGCTTCTAGAGCCTCCCGATTGCCGTGGATATCGCCGAAAATTCCGAATCTCATCGCAAATGGAGTGTCGATTGAGCCGAGTGCTTAAGCAAGTTCTTGAGAGTTCCTCTTTGCGGGTGAATCCGGACAACAAACGACATCAACTTTACTCCAGCCATGCTCGGCCCCGTCGCTACTACTTTTCCACGCATTCCAGGCGATAAGCCTGCTGATTCGCAAAGTGTACCCCTTGTGCGCTAAATAACCCCTTCTCTTCCGGGTTGTTGTTGCTATCTTTGCTTCCACTAGCTTTGAGTCTGCGCATATCCCTATGTCTCGTCTTACCTTCACTTTGATCCTGCTGGCTCCGATCCAACAGGTGCGCCACTCTGTTTGACAAATAACGGCAACCGTCATGTTAATGTTTCAAACTTCAAACCTCTTTTCATTTCATCCCATAGCCTAGGAATTTTCATGTTAACCCGTTCAATTGTCCACGCCTTCATTGCCTTACTCATCACCAGCGTCAAGCTTCACGCCAACAACGAACTCTATCCGCCGGCGCCCTCCGCGCAGTCGGCAATCCACTGGCAGGACGGCTATTTCTACATCGACGGCAAGCCGACCTTTATAACCTCGGGTGAAATGCATTACGCCCGCATTCCGCGAGAGTTGTGGCGCGACCGCATCTGGCGTTCGAAAATGATGGGGTTTAATTCCATGCAGATGTATGTCTTCTGGAATTGTACGGAGGGTAAGGATGGGCATTGGGATTTCTCTGACAACACCGATCTCGACGCCTGGCTGACGATGATCCAGGAAGCGGGCATGTATGCCACCGTGCGCGTGGGCCCTTACTCGTGCGCCGAGTGGGAACAGGGTGGCTTACCCTCCTGGCTGACGATTAAACCGGGGATGACAGTACGCGATTCAGGTGCCGACTTTGAGAAGTATGTGGACCAGCACCTAGCGAAAGTGGAAGCAATCGTAGCGAAGCACCAGATTAACAAGGGTGGCTCGGTCATTTTGGTGCAACTGGAAAACGAGCATACGCGCGGCTGGGGCACGGACGACAAGGATCCCTACCTACACCATCTCGTTGACCAAGCCCGCGCCAATGGCCTGGAGATTCCGCTTTTCCTATCCGGCCTGCATCATGGCGCCGATCCCTCCGGTGAAAAGCCCTACCCGGTGGGCACGTCTCCTTGGTTCACCACCGAATTCTGGACCGGCTGGATCGGCAACTATGGCGATATGAGCGAGGGCGCGTTGGATGAGAAAATCCGCGGCACGTGGAAAATCATCGCGTTCGGCGGCGCGGGCTACGACTACTACATGGTGCATGGCGGTACGAATTTCGGCTATTCAGGCGATTCTTTTGAGACCTCGTACGATTACTCCGCGCCCATCGGCGAGACGGGTCACTTCCACAATTTTTATTGGCCGGCCAAGCGTGCGGCGTGGTTTGCCCAGAGTTTTTCGTCACTGCTGACGGGAAGCCACGACGATCCCGACCTAGCCACGGCCGATAACCCCAACGTGCGTGTGACTTGTCGCACCAACCCGAATGGCGGCAGCCTGATCATGATCGATGCTTTCGACAAGGGAAAGTCGAAGCCCAAGAACGCGCCTGAAATTGCCCCGGCCGCAGGAGCTTACAAGGCGCCCGAGGCCGACACGAAGGGCCCCTTTGCCACTCAACTCATCGTGAAAGGACAGAAGCTACCCACCAGTGGGCCCCTCAACGTACAGGTGCGGGAGCCGCGCACGATTCTGCTCAATATACCGTGGACAAAGAACGCGAGTTTCGCCTCGGTCTGCACCAACGTACTCTATCGCAGCACCCTTGGCGCGACCGACTACTGGGTCTGCTACGGTCAGCCGGGCGAGACGGGTGAAATCACGCTCAAAGTCGCCGGGACCGATCAGCCGCCAGTCCGGTTCACCTACCCAAGCGACACGTCGGTAAAAGAGGTCGACCTCGATTCGGGCGATGGAATGAAAGCGAAGGTGCTGGTGATGAACATCGACCGGACAAGCCAGACTTGGTTCGCTCACGATAAGATTTACATCGGGCCGTCGTTTGTCCGCGAGGACGGCAGCCTGGAATTCCCGCCTGAAGGCGGCACGGCCACGGTCTACTCGGCGTCCGGCGCATCGACCGTGACGCAAGACGCGATGGGCACGCCCACGTTGCCCGTGCTGGCCAATTGGACTTGGCGTGACGCCTCGGTGGAAAAGGTGCCCGGCTTCAATACCAGCGGTTGGTTGCAGTCGACCGGTCCGCAGCCGATGGAGACTTACGACGATTTCCAGAACCGTTATGGCTGGTATCGCACCACCCTGCATCGCGATGCCGCCGGGCCGGTCACCTTGCGCCTGGCCGATTCCTCGGGGACCTTGACTCCGTTCCTCAATGGCCAGCCCGCGAAGCTCGATCACCTTGAGGCAGCGGCTGGCGACAATTCGCTCGCGATCCTGGTGAAAGCGGGGCCACGCTCGAAAATATGGGGCTTCACCGGCCCCATTGGCGAGCGCAACGCGTGCGGCATTTGGGGTGGCGTCTCCTTCGATAACGCTTCGACACCGGTCGACGTGACGTGGAAGCAAATCTCTTCGTGGAACCGTCCGGACAACTTCGCCGATATGGCGCAACCGGCATTCGATGATTCGACCTGGAAGGCCGTGACGGTAACGGATCAAAAGCTCGGGATTCCCAGGGGCTGGACGGTATTGCGCGGAACGTTCACGCTGGCGCAGAACGATACCGATTCCATCCTCCAACTGAGCTCATTTGGCTCCATGAGTTATCTAAATGGCCAGCCTCTCCTCTCCAAATCACAGGACGTCTCCAAGCTGCTCACAGCAGGCAAAAACGAGCTGTGTCTCCTCCTGCAAAGCCGCGATGGCGAAAGCACGAATCTCGGCGTGCAGCTGATGCACAACTCGCCGCTGACAACCGCAAAGTGGTACTTCCATCCTGGCCTAGACGATATGCAGGAAACGCCGATCATCGGGCGGGTGACGAACTGGAAGGAATTTTTGGCCCACGGCGATTGGCAAACGGGCGCCCCGGCCACGCCGGAACTGCCTACATTCTGGCGCACAACCTTCACCTATCAGCACCCCGAAGGCATGAAGGAAACCATCGGCCTGCTCACCAAAGGGTTAAAGTCCGGCCACGTCTGGCTCAACGGCCACAACCTGGGAGAATGCCCTCAGAGGGTGCCGATGTACGCGCCGGAATGTTGGCTCAATAACGGCGACAACGATCTCGTCATCTTCGATCTCAATGGCAGTAAGCCGGACCAGGTGCAACTGTCACGTTACGAGGCCTTCGCCGTCCACTCAACGAGGTAAGCACTAAATCTACCTATACACTCACCAGATTCGCGCTCGAGGTGACTCGTATTTCAAAAATGACACCGATCAAATACTCCTTGGCGGTGTTGATTTCGGTTACTTCCGCGGACGGTTAGACAAAATGTGATCGAGAACGTTGGTAAGTGTTGGTATTCGGCCTGTATCACGACAAAAGCCGCTTATGGGAACAACGGGACGCGCTGTATGGTAACGAACACCCATATCGAGCCCAACGCTCCACCGTGGTCCAGCGCTGCCCAGGCCATCATCGATTTTTCTGGGATCGCGCCGAAGTATCAGCACATTATTTCGAACGATAAGTGATCTAGTAACCAGAGGTTAGCCAAGCATGGATAGCTCCAACCGGCTTGAATCTATTCTAAATGGTCGGCAGTTTATGAGCCACGGAATGAATTTTAATTCAAATTCTTCGGAAGATCGAATCGAGCAAGCTAGTAAGCTATGTGGCCTGAAGAGGTACTCTGAGGCTGAATCGCTTCTGCGTGGCGCTGCTCTGCAAGGCGACGTTAATGCTCAGGTATTTTTGGGGAACTTGTACTTCACTGGCTCTGGTATTTCACGTGAGAGCGCCACAAAATGGCTGCAATTGGCGGCTGACCATGATCATCCTGAGGCTCTGTATCGACTTGCGATGCTTTCACACCGCGACGGTGCTGTGGGGCCACCTGATTGTGAGGCGGGGATTTCCCTCTTAAAACGAGCTTCGGAACTAGGCTCGGCCGGAGCTCAGAGGGATTTGGCATGTAAGTACGCGACAGGTGACGGATTGGAACAAAATCTCCAGCTCGCGCGGAGTCTGTACCTGCAGGCATCAGAAGGTGGACATCCCGACGCGCAATTTAATGCAGGTCTGATGCTTATCTTGGGTGAAGGTGGACCCAAGAGTATTTCCGAGGGCGTCAGATGGATTGAATTGGCCGCAGAGAACGGTGAGACAGTCGCAATTCAGTTTTTAATCTATAGCTTTCGCTCGGATGGCCACGGAATCCCAATTGATGAAAAGAAGGCCCATAGCTGGGAACAAATTTCGGACTAGCGTCTCGCCCGCTGCTCTTCCGATACAGATTTGATGTGATTCAACACTCGCAGGTGAATTCGGTGAATAATGAAATCTGACCACAGTTGCCAGTAGGGTACAGGCCACATCTCGTTAGTGTACCATGTGGTGCCCTCGAGTAATGTTTTGCCATCGGGTAGCCGGGTGAGTTTGATCTGACCTTCGTGCGATTCTAGATATCCGTGCAGGTGCGGCGTATCGAGCCGAGGGTACGGGGACAATTCCTCCATCGATTCCGGTTTTTGGGCTACCGAGAATTTAAGGAGGCTCGGCGCATCCCAAACTTCAACCGGCTCAAACTCAATCCCTGGTTTGAAGCCGAGATCGTCCCGCTCCTGCGTCAGCGCGTCCGGGAAGCACTGCTACGCACCGGATAATTCCTCAGGATAAACTGGCGCATTGCAAACAAAAATCCGCCGAGGATTACGAGCAATAGACCGAAAATTTTCAGCACGCTAACGAGGGATGTCATCAGGCTGTCCTCCAAGCTGGGAATGGGCGGGTTCGCGTTCCCAGCGGGAACCATTACCACGGGAACAGAACTTGCGGAACCGGCCGTCAGACCCGAGGGCAGCGCCGGTGCCTGGAGCAAACCGGCATATTGGCTGTTATGCAAGATGCTGTACATGGTGTTGTAGATCACGGTCTCGTGAAGCGCCTGAAGTTCCGTGTTCGAAATTCGCGCAAGCGTGACCGCACCGTCGGAATCTGTGATCACGATCTTCGGCGTGGGGACATTGTCCACCGGCGTTTGCGGACCGTCATCCGGAATTTCAAATTGCGCTTTCAAGCCGTCTGGGACTTGGTTCAAGCCTCCCTTTCCGACGATGGCAATGATCACCGCGCTCTGACGGAGTTTACCCAGGTAGCTGAACGTCATGAGCGTGAGTTCTTGATCCGAGCCGACATCCGGCGAGGTGCTCTGCGTGTAGTCCTTCCGAGAGGCGTAAACCCACACAAGAGGGAGGTGCTTTCCTCTCGCTTCCGCCTGCGCCAAGGGCATTTGGTAAATCGTGTAAATCTCCGGCTCGATGCTCGACATCGTGAAGGCTTGGTTTCCGCTGTTCGCATCTTGGGCGAAGAGTACGCCGCCGCACGTCGCCAAGAAAGCCAGGCTAACGACCGCTCGCATCACAACCGATTTAGAAGGATGAATCGTCACAAACGAGAAATTAGCAGCTCGCGCTGAAAAATCAGCTCCTTTGGCAAGTCTGAGTACAATTTCATGAACAGCTCGTCTTGAAGGAGGACCTCATGCTTCCAATCGTCGATCTTCACGTCCAGGCAATCCGCCAATTTCCCGGTGATCTCCGTCGACAAGCCCGACATATCTATGTCCTTAGCGTCCGGCATCCAGCCGAGCGGCGTTTCGTAGGCACGGACCCGACCCTCACACCGCTCGACGATCCATTTCAGCACGCGCAGATTTTCTCCGTAGCCCGGCCACAGGAATTTCCCTTCCGCGTCTTTCCGGAACCAATTCACGTGGAAAATCTTCGGCGGGTACTTGATCAATTTCCGCATGGAGAGCCAGTGCCGAAAGTAGTCGCCCATGTTGTAGCCGCAGAAGGGTAACATTGCCATTGGATCGCGCCGCACCTGCCCATGCTTACCCGCTGCTGCCGCTGTCGTCTCGGAGCCCATGGTAGCACCGACGTAGACACCATGGATCCAGTTAAAGCTTTGGAATACGAGCGGCATCGTCGTGGCGCGACGTCCACCAAAGATGATCGCACTGATCGGCACGCCGTGCGTGTTCTCCACGTTTTCGTCCAGAGCCGGGTTATTCCGCATCGGAGCGGCGAAACGGCTGTTGGGATGCGCGGCTTTCTCGGTGCTTTCTGGCGTCCAGCGGTTACCCTTCCAGTCCAGGCACTCGCTGGGCACAGGACCATCCTTGCCTTCCCACCAGACATCGCCGTCGGGAAGCAGCGCCACGTTCGTGTAAATGGTATCACGCGCCATGGAGATCATCGCGTTGGGATTGGTCACATTGTTTGTCCCCGGAACAACACCGAAGTAGCCCGCCTCCGGGTTGATCGCGTAAAGCCGACCGTCCGGCCCAGGGCGCATCCATGCGATGTCATCGCCCACGGTCGTGATTTCCCAACCCGGCATGGTCGCTGGCGGAATCAACATGGCAAAGTTAGTTTTGCCGCATGCGCTTGGAAACGCCGCCGCCACGTAGATCTTCTCTCCTTGCGGATTTTTCACCCCTAGAATCAACATGTGCTCCGCCATCCACCCTTCATTGCGTCCCAGAACGGAACCGAGCCGGAGCGCGAGACATTTCTTTCCGAGCAACGCGTTACCGCCGTAATTCGAACCCACGGAGATAATCGTATTGTCCTGAGGAAAATGGGCGATGAAACGCCGGTCCGGATGCACATCCAGCATGCAATGCAGGCCTTTCGTGAACGAGCGCCGTTTGTCATGCGCCAAGTGTTCCCAGGCGGCCTCGCCCATGCGCGTCATGATCCGCATGCTCAGCACCACATAGAGGGAGTCTGTCGCTAAAATCCCCACCTTGGAGAGCGGTGAGCCGACCGGTCCCATCAAATAGGGCACGATATACATGGTGCGCTGCGCCATGCTGCCTTTCGCCAGATTGTTGAGCTTCGTGTACATCTCTTCCGGGTCCATCCAGTGATTCGTGGGCCCAGCGTCGTCTGGCGTTGTGGAACAAATGAACGTCAGTTCTTCCACGCGTGCCACATCGTTCGGATTACTCCGGTGGTAGTAGCATCCTGGCAGCTTATCCTGATTGAGCGGCTGGATAATCCCCAATTCCACGGCGAGTGCCGTCAACCTGACCCGCTCCTCGTCAGATCCATCGCACCCCACCACGTTCTGCGGCGTGCACAATTCGATTATCTCTTCCACCCACATTTTCACTGTCGGAAACGCACTTGATGAATACGGCATGGGGGGACTGTAGAGTGCCTGATCCTGTGAATCACGTCTTTTTCTAGCAGCCCACTTTGTCCATTTTAACGATCAGCGATTCGCCAACTTATCGAATTCACCCTGATCCATCTCGATATTGCAGCTCGCACCCGTATCCAACTCCGCGTGAGTCGCAAATACGTCGGCGGCCACCTCCAGCGCGTTCAAGTGATCATGATGCGGGATGGTAAAGAAATGGACCCGCGAATTTACGTTGCTCTTGCCCAAGTTCAACAAGCAGGGGAAGTTCGCGCCATCCGCACCCTCGGTCACAAAGGTCTCGGTCTGAATTCCGCGCAGCCAGTAGATCGGGGAGCGCAATTTGAATTCGAGCGGGTTGGTTTGATCGAAACGAAACTGCTCCTTACGCAAGTTATCGGCCTTATCAATCGGCCCGCAGCAAAAAACGGCTCGAAACTGCGCTGGCGAACACTCGTCGACTAAAAGCGCCAAAGTCGCACCGCCGCTGTGTGCACCCAGATAGATCCGGGACGAATCGATTCCAGGTAAACTCGCCAGGTAATCGCGCGCACTGAGTACGTCGTTCACCTCCCCGTATGAGTTCTCGATGTCCCCGGAATTATCGTTCCCGCCGCGCAACGAGAGATAAAGCATCACAATTCCGCGTTCTCGAAAAGCACTTGCCGTGAGGTCGTACCCCTTCGTCTTCTCCCAAGTCCAAGGGCCGATGTCATTTTTAAACCCGCTCAGCCAAAGGATCGCCGGGTGCTTTTGCCCATCCTCCGGTATGTGTGAAAGATAACCCGCCAGCTTACCCACCTCCGACGGGTACCGGATCAATTGCAGCCGAGGCGTCTCGGGAACGGGCGGGGGCGTGTTTCCCGATTCGGCGCGGACAAGATGCGTCTGAAAACCCTTCCGCGCCTCCAGTAAAGTCTGCGTCTCTTGGAGCGACCGCCAGTAGGCCAGATCCTCGGCCGCCTTTTGCTCTGGAGTTTTCTCTGGCGGCCTCTCCTTCATCTCCGGGGCGTAGAGAAAAAAACCGCTTAAAAGTCCCAACACTAAAACCACACCCGCACCAGAGACGACATAAAGCCGATACTTTTCGATGAACTGCAAAACATCCCTCATGCTGCATCAAATATGTCCACCTGGACAAATTCTGCAACTGTATCAGGCACCGCTCAAGCCCGGTATATCCCCGTGAAAATGCATCACAGAAGTTGCCAGCGTATTGAGCGCCATGCGAATCCGGGTAAACTCCTCCGCCAATATCAGGAACACCACCTGCATGCGGCTGGAGCGGGTGACGGGGTGAGCCGCCACCGCTTGGTACGACGATTGCCCTATCGCCTCGTAATACCCGATGCCCGGTGCGCCTCTCCGCTCCGCCTGGGCCCGGACCCGCTCCAACAAGATGCCGCTCAGGAAAAGCGCATAGTCCGCCACTTGATTTCGCAACCGATACGCCTCAGCCGGACCTGCCTTTTGTATCTTCAGTAAAACGTCCGAGAGATAGACTAATTGCCTGGAACCCGCAGCACCCGCACCCGCCCCGCAGGTAAAACTTTCCGTACGACATGCAGAAAGCAACACCGTGGCGACATAATCTGCCACTTCGCGATCCTGTAGACCGGCTCTTTTGAGGCAGCGCCTCGTCAAAACATAGAAATAAAACGCGGCGGAAATGCCCAAAAATCCGGTCTCATCGATAACCGCTGCGTAGAGTTGTTCGTCATCAAGAACCAGATCCCGTTCGGCTTCACTCTCAAGCAACTCTAAGAGTTTGGCTTCCTGCCCGCCCGGAGTCGCCAAAGCCTGGCTGACAAACTGAAAGTCTCCAGGCGTGAACTGACCTCGACAAGTCTGTTGATTCCCAAGCACTTCCTGACGGGTAGCAGCCCGAATGCCAAGTGCCTATTCAGCCACAGGATCAAGTCTTGTTTTCAATAGTGTGGAAGCGGGCTTGAAACGGGACTTGCGTACGAAAACGGTTCCCACCATGAAGAAAATCTGACACAGAATCTAGCTACCAATTAAGGATCCTATGCAACGATTCAAGCTAGCGTTCAAGATATTCGGGGCTGGTTGGGCCGAAGTTTACGTGGAGGTCGGTGAGCGAGCGATTACGATGACGGCCTCATATTTGACGGATGCTGTAGCAGAGATGGCAGCTTGCGCAATTGCGGTGGTTGATGGCTCCAGAGATACTCGCTTTTCACTCGACGATGAACCGGGCGAATCCCGTTGGATTATCACCGGAACTGGTGAATCAATCCACGTTACCATTCTATGGTTTGATGAAATGTGGAGCAACGAACCTGATGAAAGGGGCAAACAACTCATCGAATTCGAGACGACCCGATTCACGTTCGGCAGGCAAGTGGACCGGGTGCTCTACGTTGCGAGAAACCTACTCCGATGCAAGCTACGAATTGGCGTGGCATTTCCCGTTTCCGTCGGAAAAGCACGAGAAGCTCAAAAAACTACTGGCTCGCCCCGTGACTTCCCCAGCACCGAAATCTCCTCCACGCCGCCCTTGATTCCGTCGGTGGGCGAATCGGCCAGCTCCTTTAACAGACGCCGCATGATTTTGCCGCTGCGCGTTTTGGGCAATGCATCGGTAAACCGCACGTCATCGGGTTTTGCGATCGGACCGATCTCCTTGGCTAAATGCGACCGTAAATTCTCGCGGAGTTGCTGGGTCGGCTGCACGCCGTTGCGCAATGTGACGAACGCGACGAGCGCTTGGCCCTTTAAGTCATCCGGGCGACCCACGACTGCTGCTTCGGCGATATCCGCATGGCTAACCAACGCGCTCTCGACTTCCGCAGTTCCGAGTCGATGTCCAGAAATGTTCAGTACGTCATCTATTCGCCCCATGATCCAGAAATAGCCATCCTTATCCCGCATCGCACCGTCTCCAGCAAAGTAGCAGCCGGGCACTTCTGACCAGTAGGTGCTCTTGTAACGATCCGGATCACCGTAGATCGCGCGCACCATGGAGGGCCACGGCTTACGAATCACCAATTTACCGCTTTGACCCGGCTTTAATTCTTTACCGTCATCCCCAACGACTGCGGCATCGACTCCAAAGAAGGGCAGCGTTGCCGAACCCGGCTTGAGCGGAGTTGCGCCCGGCAACGGCGTGATCATGTGTCCACCGGTCTCGGTTTGCCACCACGTATCGACGATCGGGCAGCGGCTGTGGCCCACTTTCTCGTAATACCACATCCAGGCTTCCGGGTGGATCGGTTCTCCGGCTGTGCCGAGAACCCGCAGCGACGAGAGATCGCGTCCGGCCAACCAATGATCGCCCCACTTAATACAAGAGCGAATGGCAGAGGGCGCGGTGTAGAGAATAGTAACGCGATGGCGCTCGATTAGCTTCCACCAGCGATCCGGCTCCGGGAAATTCGGTGCGCCCTCGTACATCAGCACGGTGCCGCCGTTACTGAGTACCCCATAAACCACGTACGAGTGACCGGTGATCCAGCCGATATCAGCAGTGCAGAAATAGACATCCTCCGGCCTTAGATCGAACACATATTTCGTGGTCTGTTGAACGCCCAAAAGATAACCCGCTGTCGTGTGGACAATGCCCTTCGGCTTACTGCCGCTGGTGTACAAAATGAAAAGTGGATGCTCGCTATCGAGTTCCGCAGCAGCGCAAATGTGCGAGCTGGCAGCCATTTCCTGGTGCCACCAGAGATCGCGACCAGCGAACATAGGGACCGATTGCTTCGTGCGCTGGACCACAAGTATGGTCTTCACAGCGGTGTTTTTTTCGAGCGCCTTGTCCACATTCGGCTTCAATGCGCTGGCGGTTCCCCGGCGATAACTGCCATCCGCCGTAATCACAATTTTTGCCCCGGAATCGCGCAGGCGATCCTCCAGCGCTTCAGCGCTAAATCCGCTAAAGACCACCGTATGCGGCGCGCCAATCCGGCTGCACGCGAGCATCGCGATTGAGGCCTCCGGGATCATCGGTAAATAGATCAACACGCGATCTCCCGCCACCACGCCATGTCTCTTCAACATGTTCGCCGCCAAACAGACTTCCCGATGGAGCTGCTGGTAAGTCAGCGTTACCACCTCGCCCGATTCCCCCTCCCAAATGAGCGCTGCTTTATTCCGAAGCACTCCATTCAAGTGGCGATCCAGGCAATTATAACTCACATTGATTCTCCCGCCGACAAACCACTCCGCAACTGGCGACTTCCAAACGAGCACCTTCTTCCACTTCTTAAACCAGGTGAGGCTCTCAGCCGCCTCGCCCCAGAATTTATCTGGGTTCTTCAAAGAAGCACGGTGCATCTTCACGTACTTCTTCATGGAGCCGACGTGGGCGTTGTCTGAAAACGTGGCCGAAGGCGCGAAAACCCGCGTCTCATGGATCACCGACTTAACATTCGGACTGCTCTCTAATTTCGCCTTCTTCGCAGCCTTTTTTTCCGCCTTTTTCAGCTTTGTCTTCCCGAGAGGCTTTTCCGGCTTTTTTACTTTCTCCAGCTTTTTCTTTTCAATCTTCTCCGGCCTCTCGCGCTTCTCGATCTTCTCGGGCTTCACCAGCTTCTCTGCCTTTTCGATCTTTTTTAGCTTGGCCTTCCCGCCTTTCTCTTTAGCGGGTTCCTCGGCGGCGGCGACCGTCTTAGTCGACGCGCCACCTTTCTTAGAATTCTTTTTGGTATTTGCCATGGCTAAATCCGAAAAACAAATCGGCCCTGTTTACTCATACGAACAAAAAACATTGCTACCCGCAACAGTAGATTAGCTGATTCGGAAGAAGGTCTTGCCTGAACTAAATCTCAATCGCTATCCCAGGCGGCGGCAAGGTGACTTTCATCTGCGGCTCCAAACTCTTCAGCTCGGCCTTAAACCAATCGAGAGCAGGCGTATCTCCATGAACCAGCAAGACCTCGCGCGGCTGCACCTCGCGGATGTATTGCAGAATGTCTTCGCGCTGACCATGAGCCGTGAAGTCGAAGCTATCGATCTCGCAATTCACAGGTTGTTCGCCGTTGTTATCGTTCAAGGTCACTCCCCCACCCCGTTTCGTCATTTTCAACTTTCCCGCAGGCGACTCGGGATCGCAATAACCGACGAAATAGATGCTGTGCCGCTCCTGAGTCAGAAAGACCTGCGCAAAGAGATTCGAGAGCGTGTTTTCGGTCATCATGCCGGATGAAATGAGATAGATGTGCCCTTTTTTTGGGCTGAAGACGCGCAAGGAGCGACCGTCCATCACTTGCGGAGCGATATCCTCCAACAAATTCAAATTGGGATATTTACGCCGCGAGCGATGCGCCAGCTTATCGTAAACATCACAAAAACTTCTCCCGAGTCCACCGATGTAAATCGGAGTCTCCGGCAACTTCTTCTGTCGCTGCAAAAAGTGGAGCGTCGCCAACAATTCCTGAGTCTTGCCCATTGCAAACACGGGCATTAGAACCGCGCCGCCGCGCTGGAAGGTCTTGATGATCGAAGCGCACAAGCGATCAACTTCGCCCTCGCGGGTGAACCCTGGTGGGTTGGCATTAGCGCCCCGTGTTGTTTCGATTATCAGCACGTCGATGCCGGACCGCGGAAAATCGGCTCCCTTCATGATCGTTTGATCCCGGAAATTAACGTCGCCGGTATAGAAATAGACCTGCCCACGATGTCGTATCTCGACGCCAACCGATCCGAGAATATGGCCCGCATCGTGGAATTGAAACGTGAGCGGCTCAGCGTCGTCCGGGTTAGGATAGCCCTTAAACGACCACGGCCGATTTAGCGCACAGGCCTGCCAAATTTTGACGAGTTGATCGAGCTCGCGATGGGTGAATAGCGGGTACTCCGGAATGCCTTTTTCCGTCTTTTGCTTCAACATGACCTGCACGGAGTTATGCAGCAGCGGCTCGGTGAGAAAATAGGTCGGCTCACTCATGAAAACGCGCGCGTTCGGGTGATCCCGCATCAAGAGCGGCAAAGCCCCGGTGTGATCATGGTGCGCATGGCTCACCATAATGGCGGTGAGTGAATCGAAAGCCAGCTTCTCCAGCATCGGTTGCGCCTGGATAATCGTGTCCTTTTCCGCACGGGGATGCATCCCGGCATCCAGCACCACGCGCCCATCCCCGCCAAAATCCATCAGGTACGAGTTTGCCCCGATCTCGTTTTTACGTGTCAAATTCGTCAGCAACATTCGTGGAACGTACTCCACACCTCCTGGCAACGCCACGGGAAATTGACTGGAACAGCTCACCCAGGTGGATTAGCCTTCTCTCCTATGTCGGAAGCATTTACTCCCAAAACCACCGTTGATATCGACGTCGCCTATGTGGCCGATCTCGCCCGAATGAGCCTCTCTGCCGAAGAACAGGCGCTTTTTCAGAAACAGCTGGTCGACGTGCTCAGTTACGTGAATCTCCTCGCCGAAGCCGATATCTCCGGTGTCTCTCTCCTAGGTGAACCCGATCTACAGAACCGCCTGCGCGCCGATATCCTGCAACCCTCTCTGACCGCTGAACAGGCGCTCGCCAACGCCCCCGCTCACGAGAACAACCTTTTCCTCATGCCACGCATCGTGGAGTAGCCTTTTTTCCGCCATTTTTATGTCCGATCTCCTCTCTCATCCCATCACACAGCTACTCAAAGAATACCAATCCGGCACTCTCACGCCTTCGTCAGTGCTTGATGCCCTCGCCGCGCGTATTTCCAAGGTTGACCCGCAACTCAAGGCCTACAATCACCTGAACCTAGATCAGGCTAAAACAGCCGCAGCGAACGTCAAAACAAGCCCGGAACAGGTGCTAGGCGGTGTCCCGATCGCCATCAAAGACGTCATCTCCGTGCAGGGCGATCCGCTTACGTGTTCATCGAAGATCCTGGCTGGCTACGTCGCCCCTTACGACGCCACGGTGATCACGAAATTACGCCAAGCCGGTGCCTTGCTGGTGGGTCGTACGAATATGGACGAATTCGCGATGGGCAGTTCGACGGAAAACTCGTCGTGGGGCATCACTCGGAATCCGTGGGATACCACACGCATTCCCGGCGGTTCTTCGGGCGGTTCAGCGGCGGCAGTCGGCGGTTTCGAGGCGTTCGCAGCACTTGGCACCGATACCGGTGGCTCGATCCGCCAACCGGCCGCACTCTGCGGTTGCGTGGGTCTGAAACCGACCTACGGTCGCGTCTCCCGCTATGGGTTGGTCGCGTTCGCCTCGAGCCTGGATCAAATCGGCACATTCACCCGCACGGTGGAAGATGCCGCGCTCTTGCTAGAGGTGATCTCGGGTCACGATCCTAAGGACAACACCAGCGTGAATACGCCCGTGCCAAATTATCGGAAAGCACTGGAAAAGAGCGATCTCACCGGCGTGAAGCTCGGTGTTCCGAAGGAATATTTTATCGAGGGAATTGATCCCGCCGTCGAGAAATCCATCCGCGCGGCGATTGAGCATTACAAGAGCCTCGGCGCGGAAATCGTCCCGGTGAGCTTGCCTCACACCAAGTACGCGGTCGCGGTCTATTACATCATCGCAACGGCAGAAGCGTCCGCCAACCTCGCGCGGTTCGATGGCGTGCGCTACGGTCATCGGGCTAAGGGCACTTCCGGCGTGCTGGAGCATTACGAAAAGACGCGGGCCGAGGGGTTCGGGCCGGAAGTGAAACGACGCATCATCCTGGGTACCTACGTGCTGAGCAGCGGTTACCACGACGCCTATTACGCGCGGGCGCAGAAGGTCCGGCAGCTCATCGCCAACGACTTCAAAAACGCGTTTATGGAATGCGATGCGCTTGTCACGCCCACCTCACCAACGGCCGCGTTTAAAATCGGCGAGCGAACGCAAGATCCGTTGCAGATGTACCTGGCGGACATCTTCACAATCGCGGTGAATTTGGCCGGTGTTTGTGGCGTCTCGATTCCCTGTGGATTTACGGAATCGCCCAAGCTTCCGATCGGTCTCCAAATCATCGGCCCGCGCTGGGGCGAGGAGACGATGCTCCGCGTGGCGCATGCTTTTGAGCAATCAACGCCGTATCATAAAGAGCGTCCGCCGATTTAGTGGCACAGGAAAATCAACTGCTGTTTTACGCTGACCATTTTGTAGTGATGACAAACTCCTCGGTGCTTCGCTCGAAAATGTCGTCGAGCAGACTCAGCCCAATCACGGGTTGAAGCAATTCGTACTGCTCTCCCTGATCCAGTTGGTTGACATAAGCTTCGCTGGCATTGAACAAAACACGATTCAAGAACGCGCGGGTCCAGTTCATTTGCATTTCCACGATGAATTGGCGGCCTTTTTGGTCGCGGCACCGCACGTCTACGATCGTGTATTTGAGTAAGGGAAGGCGGGGAACTTGTTCAGGAGTGAGATATTCCAGCGACTCGATTTTTTTGTCATGAGGGAGTGGCAAAACAGCGTTGAGAAATGCCCGCAGGATGTGCGGCTTCTCGCCGAACACCCGCTTAAAAACAAGATCGTTCTTGGGATCAAGGTAACGCACACACCTGCGTAATTAGCTCATTTAACTTTCTTCCCTACAAATAAGCCGAGCGTCAAAACCGATAGCCACCCCGGACCTCTCCGGTTATGCTCTCCAGAATGCGAACCGATTACCATATTCACACGCCTCTCTGCGACCACGCGGTCGGTCATCCACGGGAGTATGTGGCTGCGGCACAGGCGGCGGGCCTCGTTGAAATTGGCTTTTCGGATCACAATCCCATGCCTACTCAATTCGATGAATGGCGCATGGCTCCGGAGGAGTTCCTCACTTATTTGGCATTGGTCCAAGAGGTGCGTAGCGAGTTCCCAGACTACCCCATCCGTCTCGGGCTGGAATGTGATTTCATTCCCGGTTTTGAAGATCACATCCGTTACCTTGCGGCTGCGGCGGACTGGGATTTCCTTATCGGTTCAGTCCACTACATAACGCCGGAGTGGGACGTCGACAATCCCAAGCATCTGAAGCGATGGACGGAGCAACCGGTAGAGGAAATCTGGTCGTTCTACTTCGGGGCGTACACGCAAATGATTCAATCGAAACTTTTCGATTTTTACGCACATCCCGATCTGGCTAAGAAGTTTGGCCATCGCCCTGCTGGAGATCTCTCACGCTTTTACACCGGCCCGCTCGATGCAATCGCCGATTGCGGTGGCGTACTGGAGATCAACACGGCTGGCCTTCGGAAGGACGTCGGCGAGATCTATCCCAGCAAGCAATTTCTGCAGATGGCCTTTGCGCGAAACATTCCCATCATTATCAACTCCGATTCGCACGACCCGAAAGAAGTGGCCTACGCATTCGACCAAGCTTACGCACTCGCCCGCGAAGTTGGTTACACCACGGTTACTCGGTTTGAGAAGCGTAAGCCGACTCAGATCACTATCGCGTAAAGGCGTAAATGAGCCGCTCTATGGCATCGTATCGCTGCCGATTGAGACGCCTTTTGGGTTCGGATCGGCATGCCGAGCATCCGCTCCAAAGAGGGGCGGCTCATCGTTCCAACCACCACCCAGCGCTTTGATCAAACGCACCGTGGAGTTCATGCGTTGACCGCGAATTTGCACTAGGGTCTGTTGCGCGTTCAGCTCATCGCCCTCCGCTGTCGTTACGTCGAAGTACGAAACCAACCCCGTCTTGTACCGCTCAATCGTCAGCTCCAGCGTCTTCGCGTAGGCTTGGTATGCGCGGTTCTGAGCCTCCTCTTGCTGCGCCAGATAACGCAGGTCGCTCAGGCTATCTTCCACATCGCGAAACGCCACCAAAACCTGTTGCCGATAGTTCGCCACGTTCTCTTCGTACGTCGACCGTTGCAGGCGCACGTTCGCCGAAATCTGGCCACCTTCAAAGATCGGAAGCGTGATATTCGGACCGAGCGACCACACACGGCTTTGCCAATTGACCAGCGTTGAAATATCACCGGAATCGAGTCCCGAATATCCCGTCAGACGCACCACGGGGTAGTACGCGGCGATTGCCACGCCGATCTGGGCGTTCTGGGCGGCGACACGTCGCTCGGCAGCCGCCACATCGGGACGCCGTTCCAAAAGATCCGATGGCAGACCCGCCGGAACCGAGGGCGGCGAGAGCTTCGAGCCATTTGCTGCTATGCTGAACCCTTCCGGGGGCACCCCAACCAAGACGGCAATCGCGTGCTCCGTCTCGGCACGATTTTGTTGCAACGAGTCCAATTGCGACTGCGCCGCCGCCAGTTCGGCTTCGGCCAATTGCACGTCCAGCTCCGTATTTATTCCGCCAGCAAACCGGCTCTTCGTGAGGTCCAATTCCTTCTGGCGCGCATCGATAGAAGCCTTTTCCACATCGATCTGGGAATCCAACGTCCGAAGCGTGAAATAATCGACCGCTAGGTCCGATTTCAGACCGAGCCACACGTTTTCGTAATCGGCCAGGGATGCCTGAGCACTCGCCTCGCTCGACTCAAAGGTGCGGCGAACGCGACCCCAGAGATCCAGCTCGTAGCTGAGATCGAAAGGAACGTAAAACTCGTTGTACGTGTGGGCTGCCGGTTTCGACGAAAGCGAATGTTGCTCGCCGTTGTTTGGGGAAATCCGCGAGCGATTCGCGTAGGGCTGGGTGTTCAGGGTGGGGTAAAATTGCGCGGCCGATTCGCGGGCAGTGGAGCGAGCTTCTTCCACCCGCTCGAAGGCGGCCTTTAGCGTTTGATTCGATTGGGTCGCCTCAGCCTCCAGCTCGTTCAGCTTGGAATCGCCGAACACGCGGTACCAATCGCCCTTAGCAATTTGATCCCGCGGCTCCGCATCCTTCCAGCCCGCACCTTCTTTGTACTTGGCGGGATGAGGCACGGTGGGTTGCACATAATTTGGTCCGACTGTGCAACTGCTCAACACCAAAACTGCGACCAATCCTGCTCCCGCGAATAACGCATTCCGTTCAAACATAATTGCGCAGCATACGGCTCCTCCATTATTAGTCAACTACCGGAGTTGACCGATTAGACAAGCTAGACTTTTTTGAGTCGAGAAGCGGGCCTTATATTACACCGCGAAACAAAAAGCCGCCGAACCCTTCGATTCGGCGGCCTCCAGAAGTTTCGGTGAATTACTTGTTTAAAGCCTCGGCGAAGATCCCGTCGATGACGTCGGGATATTTCGCAAGCGCCTTGGCACGCTTATCGAACAAAGCACCGTTCGAGCTCGCCACGTAGATCATCACAGGATCGCACTTGCACTTGATCGTTCCGCAAGGATTCGTTGCGCCGTCCAAGGCAAACACGGTGTAGTAGCTGGCGCGATCTCTCGCGTTTTGGTGTTCAGGCAAGCGGTAATCGAGAATCGTGTGTTGAACGGTGTCAGGAAGACCGATGTCGTTCGCCAGATCGACCAACTCGCGGCGATCGTTCTGTTTCATGATCAGAAACATCTTCGAGTTACCCACCAAGATCGGGCGGAGCGGCGAGTGTTGGAACTGCGCGTACTGCTGCACGATCGAGATAACCCAGCAACCGAACTTACGCATCTGGGCGTAACTTTCAGAGACGATCTTGTCGCCGCCTTTAACGCCAAGGAACCGTACCATTTCCTCGAACACTAGCCGTTTGCGGGAGGCGCGAGGCATGGTGATGATCTTTTGACGAACGAAGTTCGCCACGAGGAAGCCAGCGGCCTCTTTCAATTCCTTATTCGATTCTGGAATCAGACCCAATTCGAAGTGCGTGACTTTACCCGTCAACGTGATGTTCGTCACACCATCGAAGAGCGGACCGTTCTTACCGTTTGCGCGGCACCACGCGGCCAAGAGCGACGACATGTAGTCGGTATCATCCTTCTTGTGGTGAGGCATCCGACCGTATCGCATCATTTCCACCAAGCTGGTGTGCGTCGGGAATTGCTCGGGTTCAAAGAACGCGAAAGCCAAGTTACGGACTAAGTCTTGACCCACTTGATTCTTCGAGAAGCGTACCACGTCGTCTTCAGAGGGCTGCTGCAGCGCTTCCTCGTACTTATCGGGCCGATTCCGAGCCATGTCGCGCATGTCAACGTAGGCTTCCGTGGAGGAAGAACCGGGAGGCAGATTCGCCTTGCGGTACTCTTCCATTGCGTAGGCAAACCGGGTCAGTTCATCGATCTTGTCTTCGTTACGGGAACGCCAGTCGTCGAACGCATCCGTATAGAGCTGGCTGATGTACTCGCCGATCATGGCCGCGCGCTGATTGTTCGTATCTTCGTCACCGGAAGCACCGATCATCTTTAAGCAGAGAGCCACACCCGCCGACATGTTCAAACCGGAGAGCGGTGCCTGGAGCGTATCGAAGTAGTTAATCGTTTGGTTACTGTCCGGGTGAAGGATGATGGGACTACATCCCATCGTCTGGGTCCACACACCGTAGCTCAAACCCTCTTCGATGATCGCGGTGTAGTCGTAGAAGCACTCGCTTTGAGTCAACAAATCGATAACTGCGAAGGTCTTACCGGCACCGGCCATCCCTACGAGCAATGCATGCTGGGGTGTTTCGCCCGCGAACGTGCGGACGCCCACCAAGCTGCCCTTACCACCATCGTACAAGCTTTCGCCACTCATGATGTGACCGACAAACGAGCTGCTGATGGCGACGAGATCCGCGAGATAATCACTCTCCGCGTACATGTCCCAGTCGCGAACTTTTCCACCTGTCCAACCGGGCCAGGTCTCAAAGTAGAGATTCTTCATCTGCTCAGGGTGGCTGCACTGGTGGTACTGCGCACCGTTCATGTTTTGCAGCGTGGTCTTGATGGAGGCGCACTTGGTCGTTAGGCCTTCTTGGGTGCGATCCCAGACGCGAATCACCGTCAGAACGTTAAACGGAACTGTGTAACCAGCCATCAACGAAGCGATCTTCGAGTTCCTCTTGGAAATTGCTTGGTAGAGCGAGACTTTACCGTTGTTTGCGGCATCCCCCTGCAAACGCTCGATCATCGCTTCTTCCTTCTTGATTTCGCGAGTGATATCGATCGGGTAGATGTTCTGGGTGATCGAGTAATTTAAACTCACCGCATTTGTCAACATCGTTACTAAGCCAGCGTAGGTCGTACGAGGCCAGCGTTTCAGGACGATAAGCGAGTGGAAGAAATCATCCATACGCGCGTGAATCGGGTTCTGCTTACCCACCAGGGAATCCATCTGCGTTTCCAACTGGCCAGCGGTCTCGCCGTTTTCCTTGAAGGTCACGAAGTCCGAGAAGAGGCAGTTTTCCTGGATGGTAGCCATCGGATCAAACGAGGCTTCCCAATTGATCTGATCGGGAACCATCGAGAGAGAGGGATTCAAAAACCGCTTATAATACTTGTAATGCTCCAAGTCATCCATCGGACGGATTTTGCCTTGGTGCAAGATCTGGGCAACGGTATCGATCTTTTCAGAGAAGTTACGATCCATCTGACGAAGGAACGTGTTCATGTGCTCCTTCAGACCGGTGAATTTGTTGTAACTCAAGTCCGCCTTCATCGTGAAGAAGAGGGCCAAACGCTCGCGACGCAGACGACCTTCATTCACCGCTTCCATGTAGCGGTGGTACCGCTCGGAGCGAATGTACTTGGTGAAACGGTTCCGGCACTTTTCGTCCGTGACCTTGCGATAGTTTTCGAGTTCTACCCGATAATCGCTGTCTACCGACCACTGCACCTGGAGACTGGTGGTGCTATCGACCATGCCAAGAACGATCTTAATCTGATCGATAAACTCTTCGCGCCTTGCAGAAGACGCACCGGCCAAATCGGGAACGTCGATGTAAAAACCTTTTGAAAGGTAGGTGTGCCGTGAAGGCCCCGTTTCAAAAAGCAACATTCCGTTGATAAAAAATCCATCCGGTGCGCCCATAATGTGATCTCCAGTTAGCGGTTACGAATATGCACTTCGACCCGGCGATTGTAAACTGATGTCGGAGAATTATCGTCGATAACTCGAGGAGCATTGTTACCTACGCCAATCGAACGGACCACAATGGCCCGGGTGTTGAGTGATAGCCATTCAGAGACCGCATCCGCACGGCGCTGAGAGAGCGCTAAATTTGCGGGACCAGCTCCATCGGCGTGACCCGTCACGATGACTTCCGGGTTCGGGTAACGTTGGATGGTCGTCGCGATCACTTGCAGATCACGGAGAGCCTGCGCATTCAAATCGGCGGAACCGTAATCGAAGAGCACATCTGTGGACAGACGAGAGACAACGATCGGTTCGTCTACCAAGCCGCCTTCCTGAACAGGTACGTAAATCGTGTTCTGCGGTGCTGGTTTATTGGATGCACAGCCGCACAGAAGCGCGACTCCTACAGCTATCACTAACGGTTTGGTATATTTCATTATATTCATTCTAAAGTTCTGGACTCAACGGATGCTTTAGTCTGCGACGATTCGGCCGTGAATTGAACGCTGGACCAAAAATCCACTGATTAAAGTAATCATTTTGAAACCTTGCCGGCCTCTGGTGAACGAATACAAGGACGTAGCCCAATGTCAAGACAATCGGGGAAGGAATTACAGCCCATTTCCACGGACCATCTCCCATCATTAGCGAGAGGAGCACGATGCTCACGATGACGCTAACAACCACGGGAATGTACAAGTTACCTTCCAAGCCGAAGGCCACGCCTCGACTATCCGTACCTGAGTTTGTATTGGTTTGTCTCATATTATCGTCAGCTCCGCTGGTGGTTTATATTAATGACTGGTGGGTGGGTGGAGGATTAGTCAGCGGCTTGTTTTTGGTCAAGACTTTTCAAGGCATTACAAGGGGGAAATGTTTTTGGAATCGAGCTGGACTACAACTTTACGCCACTTCTGCGTGTTTTTAGTTATAACGTGTTGATTGCAAACTAAATACGCGCAGTTATGGACCGGTTTCTACCGCTTCATTCTTGCGATCAGAGTATCCGCCATCGCCGCCGGTGTCGGGGCCACAGCGATACCCGCGTCTTCCAACGCCTTTTTCTTGCCCTCTGCCGTGCCCTTGCCTCCAGAGGCGATTGCACCCGCGTGGCCCATCCGGCGTCCTGGAGGCGCTGTTGCACCGGCAATGAATGCAGCGACGGGCTTCTTCACGTGCTCTTTAATATAAGCAGCCGCATCTTCTTCACCGCTACCGCCAATTTCACCGATTAGAATAATTGCTTCGGTTTCAGGATCTTCGTTGAACATCCGGACAGCATCCCGGTGGCTCGTGCCGTTAATGGGATCGCCACCAATACCGATGCAGGTGCTTTGACCCAAGCCTCGCGATGTGAGCTGCCAGACAGCTTCGTAGGTTAACGTGCCACTCCGCGAAACGACGCCCACTTTGCCGGCCTTGTGAATGTAGCCAGGCATGATGCCGATTTTGCATTGGTCGGGGGTGATGATCCCTGGGCAATTCGGCCCGATCAACCGGACGTTCTTGCCTTGCAGACCCACCTTAGCCCGCATCATGTCCATGACGGGGATACCCTCAGTGATACAAACGATCAGCTCGATGCCGGCGTCAGCCGCCTCAAGAATGGAGTCAGCGGCAAACGGAGCTGGCACAAAGATCATTGTGGCGTTACAGCCGGTCTGTTTCCGCGCTTCCATCACTGTATTGTAAACGGGAACAGGAGTGGGACCGTCCTTAAAGGTTTCGCCCCCGCGACCGGGCGTAACGCCGGCCACCACATTAGTTCCATATTCGGCACAGCCCTTGGCGTGAGATCCGCCCGCTTTACCCGTAATGCCCTGCACAAGCAGGCGCGTATTTTTATCTACTAGAATCGACATATTATTCGTGAATGTATTGGTTGATCGTCTTCTTTAATTCGGTCCTATTTTTTCCCCTCCGCCGCAGCGGCAACGACTTTCTTGGCCGCATCGGCCAAGTCATCGGCGGTGATAATGGGAAGCCCCGATTCATTGAGCATTTTCTTCCCGAGTTCGACATTGGTACCTTCCAAGCGAACGACGAGGGGGACGGGCAGCGAGACCGCTTTGACCGCTTCCATGATGCCCGTGGCGATCGTGTCGCATTTCATGATGCCTCCGAAGATGTTCACCAAAATCGCTTTCACGTTCTTGTCTGAAACCAGAATCTTAAACGCTTCGGTCACTTGGTCTTTGCTGGCACCACCCCCGACATCGAGGAAGTTCGCGGGCCGTCCGCCGGCGTATTGGATAATGTCCATCGTGCCCATCGCGAGACCGGCACCGTTCACCAAACAGGCGATGTTTCCGTCCAGACCGATGTAATTTAAGTTGAACTTACTGGCTTCGACTTCGCGCGGATCTTCTTCCGTGATATCGCGAAAGGCAACGATCTCTGGATGGCGGAAGAGCGCGTTGTCATCGAAGTTGAACTTGGCATCCAACGCCATCACTTCGTTATCGGGAGTGACGACCAGCGGGTTGATTTCCACCAGGGAGCAATCGGTCTCGGAGAACAGGCGATAGAGCGCCTTAATCACGTTCACCGCAGGCTTTAGCAATTCGCCACCGAGTTCGAGGTAGTAAGCGATTTTACGCGCTTCGTAATCTTGTAAACCGAGTGCGGGGTTGATCCCCAAATTCATGATCAACTCCGGCGTGTGAGACGCGACTTCTTCGATATCCATACCACCGCGCGTGCTGGCGATGATCACCGGAGCTTGCGCTTCCCGGTCCATCACGATCGCAAAATAGAGTTCGCGCGAAATCTTTTTTGATTGCGCTACGAGCACCTTGCTCACGAGCTTACCCTCGGGTCCCGTCTGGACGGTTACGAGAGTTTGGCCAATCATTTGGCCAGCCTTTTCCTTCACCTCTTCCGCAGTCGTACAGAGATGCACACCGCCCTTGAAACCGTTTTTGAAGGTTCCCTTACCCCGACCGCCCGCATGGATCTGTGCCTTAACGACTAAGTCCTTGGTATTTAGGGATTGCGCTACTTTTTCAGCCTCTTCTGCAGTACTGGCTACTGCTCCGCCCGGGGTCGCCACCCCAAATTTTTGCATCAACTCTTTGGCCTGGTATTCGTGAATGTTCATGGTTCTGGATTTCCGCTTGGTATCCTCCACAATGCATCGTCTCCTTCAAATGAACAGCCTGATTTTGAAGATTTTTGCCTACTAAAATGGCAAGAGTTACCTAAGCATTCTAGGCGCTGCGCCCACTTGTATCGCATTAGCGAATCTGATCTGTTTATGGGACTAATCATTTTAAACGAGTGCCTGGAACGGTCTCTTTTCGCTTCCAGAGCGTCCATAAATCACCGCCCTCCACCTGTTCGAAGTGGAGCTTCACATAATCCCCATATTCCGGAATTCTCTCCACAATTTTCGCCATTCTCGCCTGGTCTCCGGTCACTAAAAGGTAATTGCAATGCGCAAAAAAGAGCTCCGCAGGGGGATGACTCTTTTCGCTGATTTCTGAGCCGATCGAAAACGAAAGCGGCAGGTCCTTGGCCGTTCGCCGGTGAAACGCAAATGAGAACGGGTCTGAAAACACAACCGCACCGACCGATTGATCACCGATCTCTGGATGCTTGCGAATCAATTCAATCCCCGCTTCGATCGTCGCGGCTGTCGGGTCTCCTGGACTCACCTGCAGCGGCACATCAAACCACGCCGATTGCACGCGCTGCGTCTGCGGAAGCAAGCCATGTTGCTCCGCGATTCGTTCATAGAGCGGAAGCGTTAGAGCCATTACGCCGTTTGCTAGGGGTAAAATCACAAGGAGCGCAGCCATCGCGGCGAGCCGATTGTCCGTAAAGAGGACGGTCCCACGGCTCTTGAGCCGAGCCAAGCTGACGATGGCAAAAACGCTCAGCAAAACGTTTTCGATGGTTTGCACCCGAGGAAATCCACCGAGATCAGCAAGAGTCGCTGCCGCAATGACAACGAGCAGTTCATAGTAGGGATTCGCCACGATTCGCCCCAGCCTTCCAGGATACAGCGGATCGCGGTGGTGCGTTGCTGTAAATTGGCAGCGCACCACCTCCACAAGCAGGATTGCGGGGATGATCAGTTCGATAAAAACGGTATTCACGCTCAGCCACAACAACGCCGGTTCCCGCGCCCGCATGCCGATGGCGAGATCGACGAAAAGGAGCCGCATCCCCTCCAGCGTGGTGTACCAAACGAATGGTCCGCCGCCGATAACTGCGCCTAGCGCCATCCATACGAAATCGCGCCAACGCACGCCATCCCGAATCCAAAGCGCTGCGACCAAGAACGCCCCGACTACGGCGAAACTGATTTTCAGGAAGAACAATTCGCCGATCAGAAAACCGAGCCAGACCCCGGAACTCCAACGCAATTTCTCATTTCGCGGTGCCATTAAAATCGCCAGCACCAGCCCCATCAACACCTGGCCAAACCGCGTGTAGGACATCCCGTAGCTCGTCATGTAGAAGAGCATCCGGACCGGTAACGGCAGCACCCACTCGAAACAGAGAAAGAGCCCCATGGCCAATGCAAGACGGGCTGAATAGCGCGAAAACAGGGTTTTCCAAATGATCACCGCCACAGGAACAAAGGGCAGGACGACCATCAAGGGCAACGCCGAGCTCGCTCGGCCGTCCGAAATCAAAATGCCCAGCGCGGCCATCAGAAACGAGGAAGGCCCCGGCAATACATAAAAATCGAGAAAGGGTCGCAAGCCCTGCGATGTACGCCAACCGCCGTCCAGCGCCACGCACATGTCCCACTCGAAAGAGAGTTGCGGGTAGACGCCGACCCAGAGGAGGTAGACCGCCAGAAATGCCGCGACCGCACAGTAAATGGCGGTGCACCACATGCGCTCGCGAACGGCTGTGGTGCTGGTCTCCATTGGAACGATCGGCTACTCCAATCCCAACTTCTTAAACGTATCGTCCACATACGTGAAGTGACGTTTCGTCGAGCAGAGCTCATCGATCTCCACGTCGCTTAACACTTCACTAATGGCGGTGCTCCGTTTGAGGTGTGCTTCCAAAGGTTCCGTACCGCGCCAACACGCCATGGCGGCACTCTGCACCGCTTCATACGCGATTTGCCGGGCCACGCCCCGATCCGCCAACTCGAGTAAAATCGTCTGTGAATAAATCAGCCCTTTAGCGGCATCTAGATTCTTCGCCATGTTCTCTGGGTAAATGATCTGCCGCGCGACCAGATCCGTTGTCAGGTTCAGCATGTAATCCAGCAGCGTACAACTATCTGGAAAAATGATTCGCTCCACAGATGAATGCGAAATATCGCGCTCGTGCCACAGCGGAATATTCTCCATGGCAGCCAGAGCGTTTCCACGAATCACCCGGGCCAAACCGCTCAGTTTCTCGCCGGTGATCGGGTTCCGTTTGTGCGGCATGGCACTGCTCCCTTTTTGGCCCGCCGCAAAATATTCTTCCACTTCCAGTACTTCGCTCCTTTGCAGATGCCGAAACTCGGTGGCCCAGCGATCAATGCTGGAGGCGATCAATGCCAGCGTCGTAATGAAATGGGCGTGGCGATCCCGCTGCAGGATCTGCGTCGAAAGTGCTGCCGCTTTCAATCCCAGGCGCTCGCACACATACGCTTCCACACGCGGGTCCAGATGCGCGTGCGTACCGACCGCCCCGGAGAGCTTGCCCACGGCCATTTGCTCACGAGCCTCTTTCAACCGCGATTCCGCCCGGCCAAATTCATCGTACATCAACGCGAGTTTCAGTCCGTAGGTAATCGGCTCCGCAGAGATGCCGTGGCTGCGTCCCATCATCGGCGTGAATTTATGTTCGATGGCGCGGGCGGCAGTCGCTTTGCGAAGCGCGGCGAGATCGGCCAGGAGCAGATCCGCGCTGGCGACGGTTTGCAGGGCGAGAGTCGTGTCCAGAAGGTCAGACGACGTGAGGCCGCGATGAATGAAGCGCCCGTCCGGTCCGACGTACTTCGCGACATCCTCCAGAAACGCGATCACGTCGTGTTGCGTACGCTTTTCGTTCTCGCGCACAGCGGCGATATCGAACTTGGCCTTTGCACGGATCGTTTGGGCTGCCTCCTTCGGAATGATCCCGTAGGCCGCCATGCCCTCGCATGCGAGTACTTCGATTTCCAGCCAATGGTTTAACTTGGCCTCTTCCGACCACAACGCCGACATCACGGCACGAGAATAACGATCAATCATAGGGAGCTCCGTCCTATACCACTTCGCCGAGTAACGCACGGCAAAATTAATCAAAGCGAGGCGCTTGGAAACACAGAATAACCATTTCTATGGCTTTCATAATACCTTGATCTTGCCAACCAGTTTGTTTATGTTTCGGGCTCCAGGAAACACAATTATGGACTACTACGAACTTGAACGCCTCGAAGCAAACAACGCTCAACGAAACGATCGGCTAAACAATCTTTTTAACCAAGATCCGCGTTTAGGCGATATCGGCAACGGCTACCAGGCGCAACTCCAACAGGCCTCTGCCGCCTATGGACCGAATCGCGAGGGGTTTGCTGTCGCCGAACAGCAGATTCAGATGAACGCCTTCGGTCAAGTGCGCGATCGCTATTCACAGATCGGTGCTCCTGCGGAAATCGCCGGCCTGGAGTTCCTCGGCGAAGGGCTCGCAGTAGGTGTCGGTCTTGCCTTCCTCGGGCATCGTGTCGGTCGGGAAATTTGGGAACACGACCACTTCCACCGCGAAGAGTATCGGCACGAAGAGTTTCGCCATGAATTGCATCGAGAAGAATTCCATGGTCAAGAGTTCCACGGACAGGACTTTCATGGTCAAGAATTCCATGGTGATGCGCGTATTGATCGCGGTCACGAAGTGATTATCGGAGGCGATCGTGGCTTTGCGGGGGTGGATCGGCACCTCGAAGCGGCCCACGGGATCAACCAAGCGGTGGTTCGTCCTGAGATCCGCGACGTTCATGTGATGCCAGCTCACGTGGAGCAGCACCAGCAACACACGGAAGAACATGGCGGTGGTGGGCGTCACCACTAGTCTCTCGCAGAAATAGACTGCAACAGGGTGTTGGGTGTTTTAGGGCAGCCTGATAGTCTCCGCCGAAATGAGCGAGAAGCAGGAGAGGCAACCCATCCCGGCACTCACCGGGCTGCGATGCGTGGCAGTCGCATGTGTTTTAACCACCCATGCCCTAGCCACGATCTTTTATACCTGGACCAGCGTCGTTACTTATAATTTAGGTGCGGGCTTGGGCTACATGGGGATGCAAATCTTCTTCACGCTCAGTGGATTCGTCATCCATTACAATTACGGACAAGACATCTTGAGTAGCCGGAAGCGCTTCCTGGAATTCTTACGCTTTTTCCGCGCGCGGTTTGGTCGCATTTATCCGCTCTATATTTTCATTATCGTGTTCGAATTGGTCTGGAAATGCCGACCGGAAAGCGGTCATTTTCTCGTGCCCTTTTTTCTGATGGCGCAATCGTGGTATTACGAGCTCGATTACGGACGTGAACTTGTCTTCCAAATCAGCTACTCGCTCAATCACACATGGTCCGTCAGCACCGAATGGTTTTTCTACTGTGTCTACCCGATCGTGATGGCGGCTCTGGTGTTCCTGCGAAGTCGCATTCTTACCGGCGCAATCATGATTGCCTCGACGATCGCGCTCTATTATTTCTTATCGCAGAACTTGTGGATCTACCTCACGGCCAATAGCTACGGTGTGCATCATTACGGACTTCAGTCCTCCATGTTACGCTCGTCTGAGCTTCGCGCCGAAGCGGGGTTCTACCATTCATTCGCGCGATGGATCACCTACTTTGCGCCCTACACACGCGTCTGTGAATTCATTATCGGCTGTTTGACGTGCCAGCTTTACATGCTTATGGCAAAGTACCCGGTGAGCCGAATCGGACGCTGGATCGCTGGCTTTTGTGAACTCGGCGCGCTCGCCTGGATCGTCTTGTTGCTGGTCTACACGAACAAAGGGAGCTTGTCCGAGTTCGTGCTTGGCCCGCCGAACATTATTCTGATGACGTTCGGGTTCGCCCCGCCTTTTGCGATCATTATGATCACCTCGGCCCGGTACAAAACGATCCTCGCGTGGATTTTAGAGAATCGCGTCCTTCAATTCGGGGGCGAAATCAGTTACTCGCTCTACATTTTGCATCTCTCCATTTTCACAGCCTCGATCTGTCTGTTCGACCACACGTGGTGGGGGCTGAGTCTGGCCTGCGGCGAGATGGCGCTCATCATGGCGCTCTTAACGGGCATGGCCTACCTCTTCTACAGTTGGCTGGAAATGCCCTGCCGTCGCTGGGTGCGCAAGTTCGATATTCGTCAGTTGAAGTTCGCCGATTTCTGGTCGCAAGTGCTCTTTCCCGTTCTGAAATGCTTTCTCTTACTCTACGCGGTTCGCGCGGGAATTGGGTACCTGATTTACGGACGAGCTGGGTACTTCGGGCAATTCTTTTCGAGCTAGCGCCCGGAAAGAGCATTTTTGGGGAGCGTCACTGCTACTTTCTTGTCACCTTTCTGAAAAGGCAACGTCCACCCGACTATGAATCTTCCTTTCGTTCCGTTTTGTATTTCGTGCACGCTGGGAGTGATGGGGCTAACCCTCTATTCCTTAGTTTCGAGTCGGGTGACCGATTTACCGTCCGCCTCACAATCGCCGCTGAACGCCGCAGGGCTGCCCGTAAATACCCGTTTGCCGTCAGAGTCGGTGCCGACGGTGACGTCTTCCGGGGATTCGGCCCCGGTCGTCGCTTCAAACAACGAAGTTGCTGGAACCAATTCAAATGCTAGCAATTCGCCCGATACCGCTCCGAATACGACCTCCACTACTGCTGCTTCCAGTCCAACTCCAGTGCCGGTCCGGACCGTTTTAGATCAGCCCATGACCCTTCCCATCTCCCAAAACACGTCGAACCTGGCGCAAGTTACTCCGCAGCCCCAAGTAACGCCTTCGCCGTACGAACCAGTAAATCAATCGGCACCGTTTCAACAACAACAGAACTTGGCGCGAGCGTCAAATAACGGGCCCCTTCGTCAGATCATCAGCCAACATCGTCAACTTCATAAATAGATTCGATTTACTAAGTCTCGATGATCGGGCGAGTGAACAAACCTTTCAACAGCCAAGTCAAAAGTATCCCAGGGTGTGAAGGTGTAGCAAACCGCAGCCTTTACTTAAACTCCGGCGGTTGGCCAGTCGCTTCCAGGACGGAGATCCAGAGATCGCCATGCGGATTAACCTTGCGGCGGCGGAGGGTAACGACTTGGATGGGGAGATTCACGAAGTGTTGGTGCCACCGCCCGACCACCATCTTGGTCTTCCCAGCCATTCCTGCATGGACTGCGTGCTGCGCCAAGCGGAGACAGTAGATGGCGTCTTGCGGCGAGGCGGGCACGCTGCGGATGGTGTAGCTGGGGTCGATATACTTCAGGCTGAGCGGGATTTTTTGCGCTTTAAAATGCGCCTCAATTTGTTGCTTAAGGAACGTTCCGATATCGCCAAGTTTCGTGTTGCCAGACGCATCTTTGCCGAGGTTCTGGTCGGCCATGAGATCCTGCCCAGCTCCTTCTGCAACGACAATAACGGCGTGATCGCGCTGGGTGAGGCGAGTTTGAATGTGGTTCAGGAGTCCATTGGGACCGATGAGTTGAAAGGGTACTTCCGGAATAAGCACATAATTCACGCTGCTATCGGCCAACGCGGTGAAAGCGGCGATGAATCCAGAGTCGCGCCCCATCAATTTGACGAGGCCGATGCCGTTCGGGTAACCCTTTGCTTCCGCGTGAGCACACCGCACGGAATTCACGGCTTGCGCAAATGCGGTCTCGAATCCAAAGCTTTTATCGAGGTACTCGATGTCGTTATCGATCGTCTTCGGGATACCAATGACACTGATGTTATGGCCACATTTCGCCACTTCTTCCGCAATGCAATTCCCGCCTTTGAGCGTTCCATCACCACCGATGACAAAGAGGATATTGATGTTGTTTTTGACTAGGAAGGCGACCATTTCCTCGGGAGATTGATGACCGCGCGAGCTGCCGAGAATCGAGCCACCCAGCAGGTGGATTTCTGAGACCATCTTCGGCGTCAACGGAATCGGTTTATGCCCGAAGCGCGGAATAAGTCCCTCGTAGCCATAGGGAATGCCGAGGATATTCGTGACGCCGTAGCCGTAATTTAGAGTGAGAACGATGCTGCGAATGACGTCATTCAGCCCCGGGCAAAGTCCGCCGCAGGTGACGATGGCGACACATGTTTGAGCGGGCTCGAAGTAGATGAATTCGCGGGCACCGGCGCGCTCCAGGGTAATCGGGCCGGCGTCGGTTTCCATGGCGCTCAGAATTTTCTCAAACGACCAATCGAACATCACCCGCTGCTCGTCTGAAATGAACCCGCAGTTGATTCCCGAACGCACGCGGTTCAGGGGTGAGGGGATGGTGGGAGTGCCGAGCGAGGGGATATCGAAATCGTGCCGGGAAAACTTGGACATAGGATGGACAGGGAGCAGGTCTTGTTCCCGTGGAGCGTACCTGAATTTGCAAAAGAGACGAAAGCGGGTAATGTGTAACTAATATAATTACATAGGAGTCATTTTATGCAGATCGGAATTGATAGTTTTGTGGAAACCACCGTCGTGGCAGGTACCGGGCTGGCACCCAGCCCCACCCAACGCGTGGCGAATTTGCTCGAAGAGATGGCTTTGGCTGATCAAGTCGGTTTGGATGTCTACGGCATCGGCGAGCATCATCGCGAGGAGTATGTCGCTTCGGCCCCGGCTGTTTTGCTCGCAGCGGGTGCGGCGCGGACGAAAAACCTGCGATTGACGAGTGCGGTGACGGTGCTGAGCTCGGATGATCCGGTGCGGCTCTTTCAGCAATTCGCGACAGTCGATTTGATTTCAGGCGGGCGCGCGGAGATGGTCGTGGGGCGGGGCTCGTTTGTCGAGTCGTACCCACTATTCGGTTACGACCTGGAGAATTACGACGAGATGTTCGCGGAGAAACTGGGGCTTTTATTGAAGCTGCGAACTGAGACGAAGGTGCAATGGAAAGGCGAGTATCGCCCGAGCTTAACCGGGCAGGGCGTCTATCCTCGCCCGGCGCAGGAGGTGCTGCCGGTCTGGCTCGGCGTGGGTGGATCGATGAATTCGTTCATGCGCGCGGGTAAATTGGGTTTGCCGTTGATGATCGCGATTATTGGTGGGGAACCGCATCGCTTCCGATTGCTGGTGGAAACGTACCGGGATGCATGGCGACGTGCAGGTCATCCGGGCGAGCCGAAAGTGGGCATTCACGCGCTCGGTTTTGTGGCTGATTCCATGGAAGAAGCGGCTGATTTAATGTTCCCTGCGTATGCGCGGTCGTTTAATAAGATTGGTAAAGAGCGGGGTTGGCCTCCGACCACGCGTGAGCATTTTGATGCCAGTCGCAGCCCACGTGGGGCGCTGGTGGTTGGCGATAAAGACACCGTGGCCGAAAAGATCTTCTTTATGTGAATGAGGTGCTGGGGGGAATTGATCGTTTTTCGATTTAATTGACGATTGGTTCTTTGCCTCAAGAGAAAGTGCTGAGGGCGATTGAGATCCTGGCACTGTAGGTGAAGCCGCTGATCAATAAGGTTCTCGATTTAAAAGCGAAGATTCACGAGCGCGAAAAGCTTCAGCTCATAGAAAGCGGATCCGCCTCCTAAACCAGCGCTTGATTATGCTCACCTAAGGAGGCGTCAGGCTCGCCTATTGAGGCCCGGCGCTTTTCATGATCGCTTCGGCGGCAGGCGGCCAACTTTTCAGACATTTCAACCATCATATTCCCGATGGCAACCAACATCGTGCCATCGACAAAATTGGGGGCTTCCCCATCCACTCATATCACGGACCATAAAGCTCTCCGTGTAATTCTCGATGACGTGATGGTTGTGCCCCTTAAAACAGGAGCCATTCCTCTTCTAAATGGTGCCTCAGAACGTTGTGACGAACCGTCCAATTCGTGGCCCCATCGTCTAAATAGATCATCCCGTAGTGCGGATTCTGTTGATCGTAAATGTAGTTTTCCTCCACCAGCGGCATCCTTCTGCGCGCCATTGCAATAAGACCCCCTCCACTATCAGCCAGAGTCCGCAGATAATTATGGATCTTGTTACCGATAATGCGGTTTCCTTGCGCAAATTCAGCCGCTGGCCCGGTCCAACCCCAGCCAATCGAGATCCCACCGTAGGGCAGATTAAAGAGCTCATTATGCGAGATCTCACATTTCTCCACCCATCCGGCAAAGATGCCGCA
>CAVURW010000035.1:0-3440 GCA_963743595.1 uncultured Verrucomicrobiae bacterium | reverse complement strand
CGACGGAGAAGTCAGTCACGTCCGATGTCTCGCCGTCAGCCTCGAAGGCCAGATGTACCTGATATAGATTCTGCGGCCCATAACCATTCGGCCACCAAAGCTTCGGGTTCTTAAGGTGAAGCTGGGGTGTCGTGCTCGGATTTAGCGTGATCTGCTTTGTTGAATTCGGATCAATCTCCACTGGCTGCTCAAAAGTGACGTCGCCGAAGCTGCCCTTGAAAACTCCCTTTTCGGGCTGGGCCGTCACATTTTGTAGCTTCACCTGAACGGTGATATCGGAGTCGAGTTTGGGCAGCGGCAGATCGGTGGTGACGAGGGGTTCCTGGATCAGCACCGGACCGGAGGCGGATAGAAAGACTTTCTGCCAAATACCCGAGTCCCGGTCGCGAATCGCAGGCATCCAGTCCCAACCGATGGTGCAAAGGAAAGTCGGGCCATCAAGGGAGGTGCCGGTGCCGCAATGGTCGCCCATGGCAATGGTGTGTTCGCGAGGATCGCTCGGATGCGGCTGCGGCGAGACTAGGACAGCCACCGTCGCGGTCTGGCCCGGCCTGACCAGTGACGAGATGTCAAAATTTCCGCGGATAAAAGCGCCGGTCATGGCGCCCGTTTTCGTACCGTTGACCCAGACATCCGCATGATAGTTGATGCCCTCGAAATTTAACCAGACGCGATGCCCGGAATAAGACGCAGGCACGGTGAAAGTTGTTCGGTACCAATATGAGGTCCGGCATAAACTCTCCGGAATTTTGTCCGGTCGATTATTTTCCCCATTGAGCGGCTCGGGATAGACTCCATCATTGACCAAGCTGCTGAGAACCGTTCCGGGAACGGTCGCCTTATACCAATCGAGAGGTTGAAAGCTTTCTTTCGATAGTTCTTCACCAGATTTGGCGATCTTCGCAATATCCTGGAGCTGCCAACCGGAGGAAATCACGATCGAATCTGGAAGAGCGTCGGCTTGCAGAGCAACGATTGATCTCAGCAAAAACGCAAACGCGAGGAAACAACGACAAAGTGATAATGTGTGCATACTAAGCGGGGGAGAATTAATTTAGTGACTGGCTTTAGTCGTCAGGTCATGTGGCAGTTTGTCGCCAATTAACGCTAGGCATTCTATGGAAGAAAGTCCGAACCCGACGGTGGTGTTGGTGGAAATCTTAAATTCATCCACCGAACTCAGGACTGCAGGGCCTGTGAAATGGCTGAGGGCATAAGGCTCTGGGAGAACAGTAATGCCTCCCCCGTTACCGGATAGGTATTCGGACCACGCCCGATTGGCCAGGCTATCATCATGAGTTTTCCATGCGGCATAGGCTGTGAGTCGCGAATGAGCCTGGGTCAGGTAAAGTCCTCCAAAATCTTTACCAAATTCCTTTTGCTGCTCCTGTGGGCTGGCGTTGTAATACTTACAATACTCGATCCAAGTTTTTTCATATTCAGGAACGTCCAGTAATTGAAGTAACTCCGCATTGACTTCAAAGCCGCCGAACGAGGCACTGAGAGGTGACATGTAAAACTCATCGTCCCTCTTAAAGAATGTTCCCGTTGTGGGATCATATCCTCCACCTCCCGATAACCAACCATGCGGAAGGGCAGCAATACTTTTCATGCCCGTTATAAGCTTGTCACGATATTTAGTATCCCCGGTCCTTTCCCATTCGGTTAACCACGCAGAGGCTACAGAGCTCCATTCGATTCCCACCAAGAAATTCATAGGATATGTCTTTCCTGTTACATCAGAAAGATCTTTGGAAACTTTACGCTCAACGGGAACTTCCCCTGCTTTACGATCGGCAGTTAACTCTTCCCTCATTAAGTCGCCAATTCGCTCGTCAGCCGTTAAATAATACATGAACCTGCGGTTTTCCGCCGTGCTCACGCGCAGTTGTTTGGAGCTATCGCCCCAGGGAACAACATTGTGCCGTGAGCCAAGACCAGCGAATCGTCCTAAATGGTAGACGTCCACCTCACCGGTGTTTCGGGTCATGGCCTCAGCAAATCGATAGATATCGGCTCTACCCGTTCGTAAGAAGCTATACCATAGCCAAACATCAGTAGATTGCTCTGAATTATCCCAAGCATATCCGCCAATATCATAACGCCAGACATGACGATCAAAATCATATCGGTGCATGATATTACCGTAATACCAATAGCCGTACCAATGCCGTTCATCAGCCTGTTTTTCATAGTAATCTAGGAAAAAATTTAATTGATTCTCTATTTTCGCTTCCTGGGGGTTGGTTTGATTGGGCAAACTCCAGATGGCCCCGCCAAACACACCAGCGTCTTTATAATCCTCAGGTCGGCAAATGAGTTGGGGTGGTGTTCTCAAAATTTCAGCCATCCCGGCTAGGTTTTTGTTAGAGGGAGTACCCGGTAGCCCCCAAAGCATCAGTTCACTGGTGCGGGCGATACCGGTAGCTGTGGAAAATCCCGGCTCGTAATCTTCATAGGTCATCTTCGCCCCTTCGTTTTGCTCCTCAAAAGTGGTCATTCCCATGTCGTCATGAAAAGGCCTCATGTCCATGGGGCGGGCCTCTGGTGACCAGAGCCAAGCTGTAACTTCCGCTTGGTCGCTTTCTGCATTACGAATACTGAGCTGGCTGGGAAAACTCTGCCAAAAGTTACGAATCCCAAAGGCAATCCCTCCACTCGGTTCACCGAGATACGCAAGGCCAGACGCCCGATGCCCCGTGGCACTGTTCAACCAGGTAAAGCCAGCTTTGGTGCGTTTTCGAATTTCAAAGGAGTCCGAAGATAGTTGGGAAAGAGTGAAATCACCAAATGCTGGAATATATTTTAAGTGACTGCTCACTAGCGGGTTCCATTCCGACAAAGGTGGCGTTCTTTCTCCCGCGATCTGCGCCTGACGAACGGCCAATCCTGGATCGGCTTGAAGCCCAGTGAGCCCCCTCACCGCCTCGCCCCAAACTCCGCTTCCCTCGCCACAGAAACGAACGTGGCGATCATAAAGTTCATCCTGAAGCGGGATGGAAAATCGAACACCCAGCCCGCTGATGAAGTCGTGCTCCTGATCGCCATCATAAATGATCGTGTGAACCATCCGAACAGCCTCACTTCCCGCATAGAAGTAAAGGCGGACGACAAATGGCAGCCAAGCCCGACCCGCTTGGTTCACGTGCTTTCCTTCAATCTTAATCACGGCACGAATAGGACCAGCTTGCTCAAGAGTAACGGACGATATTTGAGATAAAAATGAGTCTTGCTGCACAGCGCCGTCCTCGTCCTCCTCAGGAGAATTACGCAACTTGCAAATGAGGATTCCGTGGGTAGCAAGCGTCTTTCCTCCCCGGCTAAGGCTATCGATTAAAGTGTTTCCCGATTTAAGGATTCGACATTGAATCACTCCTGTATCCACCGTAATGGCAGCGCCGTCCTGCGTTATCGTCAAGGGCGTCGTCGATGCAGTCGCA
>CAVURW010000034.1:0-20453 GCA_963743595.1 uncultured Verrucomicrobiae bacterium | reverse complement strand
GCGACCGGAAGTCGGTTGCTTAAACAGAATCGTCTGCACATCGCCCGAGTTTTCCAGGGTGGCTGTTGCCGCAGGATCGCCCCAATTATTCAAGTCATTGCTGAGAAAGACATCGCAATCAGCGGTGCGACACGTTTCCATGTCTTGTCGCGGTAAATACGAGATTCCCCGTAGCGTGTAGACCTTACCCAAATCGACAGTTATGTGATGCGGGAATGGCAGCGATTTCGGTTCATAGACGGTGTGCCAAAACGTGGAGGGATCTCCATCAAGGGCATTACTCGCATCGTAACCGGGCGCTTGGGAATCGACCTCCACAATTTTCGCCCCACGGCTTACCAAGCTCGTCCTCTGAATGTCGCCGGTAGCTTGTGGACCGTTCGGAGTCACCTGGAAATTCATGAATTCCGCCGTTTGCCAGCGGTTGACTTGCACGCCCACCAAGCCATGCGTGTAGGTCTTGTCTTCGAGGGCCGTAACGACGTCCATATCGTCGATTGCAGCGGCGATTTGCGTTCCCAAAAATGAGAGGCTCAGTTTGTGCCATGTGCCCGTTCCGATCGGTTTGCTAAACGTCCCATTTGCGATCTCGCGGCTGGGGCTTTTCTTATCCCCTTCGGTGCGAAGCGACCAATGCCCCGTATCCGCGAGCTGAAAATGATAGCCCATCATCTTATTCTGCTCGCCCGTTCCCTCCATACGCCCGATTAATTCCACATAACCAGGCTGTCCTAGGAGCGCGTCGCAGCTCACCATATAATTGCGCCAGGTGGGATCACCGATCATTGAGGCAGGATCGGCGTCACGATTCCACGTCACTGGTTTTACGGTAATCATCTGCCGGAAGCATTTCCCTTCACGACCGCCACCTGCTTTTTGCACCTCAAACGTGCCGTGTTGATCGCTAAAATATTTGGGCGTTGCGCCGAGTTCGTAGGACTGAAAATCATCGTGAAACGGCAACGGTAACATCGTGTGCGCAGGTGGCGCGGTTACCCCCTTGTGCGGCGTCGTCAGCGTGGTGATGCTGTAGAGGCAAGCGGGGTCGAATGTCAGGCTTACAGATCCGTTTACGGGAGTAATATCGGGTTGTTGAATGAACCATTTTTCGGTCTTGTTCGCGTGCATATCTGTTCGCCAAACGTGCAAAGGCCCCGTCGGCAAACCATTCGCAATTGAAAACGTTATTGTTTGCGGTTCCTTGCAATCGACCGTCTCCACCACCAGACTGAAATCGTGACCATCCGGAGATCGTAATCCCACGCAGCTCCCGCGCTTGGGCAGGAGAAGACAGGCGTGATCCATGTACTGCCAGCCGGGCTGTGCAAACTGCGTGGTGTGCGCGGTCGCCCATATGGAAAGCCCCACTTCGTAATGGCCGGACCACGGTTCGTTCGCTAGCAACAAACCGTCCCCATTATACGGCATTCCGGCCAGGACCGACCAGATGGTGGACCAATTGATATAGGCTGTCATCTTACTGCCGATGTAGCCTTGGTTATAGAGCTTGGCCAAACCGAAGGCACCTCCATTGTAGCCGGCAGAACCGATTTCGCTTCCCCACAATGGCTTGCCAGTTTCAACGCATTTCTCCCATTTCGGCAAATTTTTGCCAGGAACTTCACCCGGATAATGTTCGCCGACGATCTCGAACGATTTCGCGAAATCAGGATCACTAGCGATGGACTTCCCTATATCCCAACTAAACGAGTCGTCCGCGATAATTTTAATGCTCGAGTAGCCAGCGTCATTGAGCGCTTTCCGGTACTTCTTATTCCAATCTGTATTGTACCCTCGCTCGTTCCAGCCGCCGAGATAATCGATATCCAAATGATGATCCGATTTCGCGTGTTGAACCCACTTCAAAATGAACGTAATGTTATCGTCCGTCCACACGTCGTTTTTGACGGGATTTACCCAACCTGGCGCACCCCATTCCAGGCCATAAAGCTTCACGCTTGGATTCCTTTTTTTGGATTCTTCCATGAGCCACCACTCGTACCCGCGTGTGTAGTTCTCCTCGTCCCGCGTAAACATGTGGCTCGGCTCTGAGCCATCCGTGGAATTCATGTCGCCACCGATCTCCACTTTGTTGATCTGGAGGGCGGCACCAAAATTTGGCTTGAAGAGGTAATCTAAAATCTCGCTCCGTTGCGGTTCCGGATAATCGATTAACAACCGCGAGCTCGCCCCCGCACTCAAGGCTCCGATGCCATCGAAGGTGCGACCTTGATCCTTCCCATCGAGAGTCACGATGTTGTCGGCCCATGCGGAAAAGGCGAAGCAGAGAAGACTGAGCGGAACCAAATAGGAAATGCGCATATAGGCAGACGATAGCAATTCATCCGGTTGTAATGCATGCAGATAATTTCTTTCTGTTGATGCAGTCGCCTCGTGATTCAGTAGTAGCCCCTGTTTTACAACGACCGCTTGATCTAATTTGAAACGACATTATTCATATGGTTAATCAACCGTCAATGTCCCATAACCTGCTCAACCACAATTGCTTAGTGCTCGTCAAGGTCACCTTACCTATCGTCACCCTCAAATATTGTTCTTTTGTAATGTTTTTTTCTTGCTGATTCTGTCGACTTTGTAAGACTCCTCCCTCAGTCCCACCGATCCCTTACCAAGGCTTGCGGGGCAAAAACAGGTGAAAGCGACTCAGCGCAATTAAACACACTACTGGACGATAGGTTGATTCTCTCAATGCTGTGAACTAGCGAACATGGTTTTCTAATTGTTTAATACCGATGGACGATGATCTCTCTCCAATAAAGATTGGTTCCCGCGTGGGGGACTACATCATTACTCAGAAGCTGGGCCAAGGGGGGATGTGTGTCGTTTACAAGGCAATTGATCCCGGCGTAGCGCGTTACGTGGCGATTAAGGTGATGCTGAGCGAGCTCTCCAATACGGAGTCCCTCTCTGATTTCATGGAGGAAGCCAAGTTCATCGCCTTAATGCGGCACACGAACATTGTGCCTCTCTATTCAGTGGGCCAAATCGAGGGTATTCCATGGCTGGCAATGGGGTACATCGAAGGGCAGGATATGGATGCCTACCTGGAGGAAAACGGTAGCCTAGGTCTGGATGAGGCGATGTCCTTCTTTAAGCAAGCTGCCCAGGCGCTACAACACGCAGCCAAGTCCAACGTCATTCATTTAGACATCAAGCCGGCCAATTTCATTCGAGATCGCAGTGGGGTCATTCTTCTTGCCGATTTCGGTGTCGCCAGACGGATATCAGACGGTGATAAGGGGCTCTTTGATGGGCAACCGGTGCAGGGAACTCCGTCGTTTTGTTCCCCAGAACATGTCCTGCGACGCAACCTGGATATCCGCTCAGATATCTATTCGCTAGGGGCCACGGTCTTCACGCTGCTAACGGGAACGTGTCCTTACAACGCGGATGACATGATGGAGATCATTCGCATGCATATGAAGGCTCCATTCCCTGAAGAGATTCTGGAGCAGCACGAGATCCCACCCGGCTGGCGGAAATGTATCAAGAAGATGATGGAAAAAGATCCCGCCGATCGATTTCAATCGTACGAGCAACTGTTAACGGCTCTGGAATCAATCAAGACCTTCGTTCACGGGCGCGTGGATCTTCGCACCTCCTTTGAAGGATTGCGGCATTCGTTACCCAGGGTGGGCGGGGACCCGAATACCCTCTTCTCCATGCTTCCTGCGGACCTCGTTATCAAGGGGGAAGATCTTTTCCGAGTGGGTCGCCCCTACAAACCTGAGTCGGTCATGGAGACGCTGGAGAGTCGGTGGCCGATTCTCTACCTGAACTCTTTTGCCGATAAACTGAAGACACTCCAGGTGCACGATGATCGGGATCTTGAAGACATCATGTTCGGTCTGGGGAAGATGCCGGAATACCGTGACACGGTCGATTCGCTTGTAAATTTCATGGCGACTGACATGGAAGAGGCGGTCATCGGCACCCAAGAAGAGAAGTTGAAATTTCTCGGTCTAGACCGTGCGCGAAATCTTGCCATCGTCGCTCGTGCACTGGCTGAAGATTGGCAACCCGCTCGTCCGCTGAACCATCAACATTTTTGGCAACACTCCATCTATACCGGATTGATGTCCAGCTTCATCGTGGACGCACTGCACTTGGAATTGGGCGGCATGGAGTTCACGTGCGGTCTCTTGCATAATATCGGGCGGCTGGTCTATCTGGAGCTCTATCCGAACAAAGCTGTGGCACTCTGGATGAAGGCGTATCAAGAATGTGTACCGCTGGAGGAATTGGAGCATGAATACTTTGGCCTCACTCATTTTGACATCGGTGCCGAATGGCTGAGTCGCCATAAATTCTCTAAATCGATATGCGCCGTTATTGGTGGGGCTGGAAGCTCAAATTGGTCTTCTAAAGGCGGTATTACGTGGACATCCCGAATGAGTCGGCATCAGGTGGAGACACTCTCCGTGGTCACTGCCTGCGCAGATTCGTTGGTTAGGGAACTCGGATTGGGCTACGTTGGCAGCCCCTACGTGCCCGAACTCCCCTGGCTCGAGCAGGACGAGACCGAACATCTGCTCGATTACACGGAACATCCGGAAGCAACTCTTTCCCGCACGCAGTTTGGTAAATTCTTCTTGGAAACGTGTCAGGCCGCTCCGGACCTAGCGATTGCCAATGGTTGTTCGTCCGATCGCGCCACCAAGGCTCGTGCCATTAGCGACGCCAAAAAAGCTACGGAACTTCGGGCCGAAGCCAAGAAGCTGCAATTCGAGTTGGATATGCAATTGGGCATGCAACAAGATAGGCAGAAGAAGGAAGCCGCGAAGAAAGATGCGGCAAAGAAAACCAAGTAGGTTCGCCTCATTCGTGCGTCGCGGCACGAAAGAGTTGCTCGGTAGAAGACGGGTACCACCCAACAGCGGCGTTCCGTTGGCTTAAGAAGAGGTATTGGACGAGACTCCACAAGAAGAGCAGGAGAACCACAATCGCCCAAACCACTGTTAGAGCGTTCATCTCCCGGACGAAACTCAAATCCGACGCCACCACCGATTCCCAATCGCAAGCATCTGTAACCCGACCGAATAGCATGCTTTCTCGGCTTAGAATTAAGGCGTCCAAGGCTGCTTTCATCGAAATCAAGTACGGCTCAGAACCTTGCCAGAGCCACATCTGGCAATCTAAGTAACATCCTGCGGAAATATAGGCCACGATCCGGTCTCGAAAGAATCGTCGGGCCTCATCTGCAGAGCTGGGCGTTTTATCAAACCAATCCCTCCAGGAAGGATGATCGGCCTTCAGACCTCGGCTTTTAATTCCCAGATAAATGAGATAACCGAACCAGGAGAAAACCACGATTAGTTGAATTAAACTGAATATTAGGAGTTGTTGTGAAAAATGAAGTCGTTGAGTCGAGAATTCCAACTGAATGTCGCCAAAGAAAATACGCGGTTGATGATCTACCGTAACCTGGAGTGATCGTTCACTCATTTGCAGTCTGACGTTGCTTAAGTCCGTCGCAACCGTCGTATCGATAATCAATCTCAAAGTAATGAAGAATAACATCAGGAACGTAACCAATCTAAAGCTCCGTTGATAAACTCGGATTTGTTCTTCTTGTGCAGGTGAATTCATTTGCGATGAGCGGTCATGCTAATGCTCAATATGGCTCCCGACGAGCCCGATTATGCCCCTCACCTTCTCCATCAAAGTCCAGCCAGGAGCAAAAGCAGACCAGCTGATCGGCTGGAAAGTGGACGCAAAAGGGCGTCCGCTCTTGCATCTCAAACTCCGGGCGCAAGCGATTGACGGCAAGGCAAACGAGGCCCTCATCGATTTCCTATGCGAGGCGTTTCATCTTAAGCCTCGCCAAATCAGCCTGACCCACGGTCTGCACTCACGCGAAAAGACGTTAGTCATCGAAGGCGCCGCGCTGGAAAGCCTTCAGAATATCAAGTTTTAATCCGACGCGATTACTGCCCACCCACCAAATGATAGACCTCGCTGCCAGCCAATAAAAACGCGCCGACCCCGAAGAGATCGGTCGAATCGGGCCCTACTTTTCCTGGGGCCTCGCCGACCGGCTGGATCCAGCCCAATTTGCCATCGTCGTGGACATGCCCGCACAATGCACTCCAGCCCTTCAAGACTGGTTCCGAGTACTTCGCTTTATCCAAGATGCCGTGATTCACGCCCCACGCTAACCCGTAGAGAATGAGCCCGGAGCTGCTCGATTCCCCGTCTGGTCCCGGGTCCAGCAGACTCATGCGCCACAAGCCATCCGACTGCTGCACAGCCAGCAAGGAATCGGTCATTTCCCGGTACAACTGCACATATTTCGGGCGGCTAGGATAATCGGCTGGCATCACGTCCAAAATCCGCGCCAAGCCCGCGTACACCCAGCCATTACCCCGCCCCCAAAACACCGGTTTACCGTTCGCTTCCGTCTTTTTAAAGTAGGAGCTGTCCCGGTAGAAGAAGTGCTCTTTGGGATCGTATAAAAATGTCGCCGTGCCCCAGTAATTCGTATCCATGAAATCCAGGTAACGCTTGTCGCCGGTAACCTGCGCTAGGCGAACCCACGCGGGCGGTGCCATGAACAGTGCGTCGCACCAGGCCCAACGCTCCTGCCACGCCTTGTTCGCCCGATCCATCGACCCCGTCTTCGGCTCAGCCATTATCTTGTCGAAACTTGCCTGTATTCCAGCGATCTCTTCCGGTTTATGATCGATCGCATAAATCTCGCAATAGCTCTGTCCGACCACTTGATCGTCCGCATGGTAGAGTCGCGGTCCAAGTTTCCAATGGTTCGCCTCGCCCATCGCCCGCATGGCATCCAAATACTTCGCGTCATGAGTCACACGCCACGCAGCCATCACTCCCGTGTAGTAGACGCCATGGACCCAATCGGTGGGTGCGCCCTTGCCCTTGTTTGCCAGTTGCCAATCGGCCACCTTTTTCATGTCCGCCAAGACCTGCGCCGGTGCCACGCTCGGTGGTGTTTGGCCCATGATAAGACTAGCACCCAACAAAACCAGAACCGGCAACAATGTAACTTTTTGCACTCTTGTAGAGTATTTGCGGCGTTCCCTCCAGGCAAGGTGCCATTTCCGCAACCCCAAGCTACTTTTGCGCACCAGCGTGACGCTGGACCCAGTATTTTCGTGACCGCCGATCTGCGCTCAAGTGTTCTGAAAACGCTGAGACACTCCACTTCGTTTGCGGTTCGTAACAAACTCGTTTGCCACGGTTGACTTTGTATAAATCCACGCGATTTTCTCTATTACAAAAGCTGACTTGTTCTATGAAAATACCGAATTCTCCAGACAACTTCGCTGAACGATTACGATTCTGGAGAGTCAGCCAAAGCTTCACTCAAGCAGAAGCCGCCCGCCAACTCGACATTGACCGCTCTTATCTCTCGCAAATCGAGCGCGGGCGAGCGCCGGGCACCTCCCTTCGCACCCGGTTCCTTCTCGTCGAAAAAAGCACCACTCGGATCACGACTAATCCCGGCGCAACGGAAAGCGGGACCGTTCAACTTCCGCTCTTGAACTGGTCGCAGGCCGCCTCGCTACAACACTCCGGTGAATCGATTCGCGAATGGGACGAGGTTCTCCCCAGTTCCACCACGGATGACCGCGCCTTTGCCGTTCGAATTCGCGGTGACGCGATGGAGCCCAAGTTCTTCGATCTTGATATCGCTGTAATCTTGCGCCATGAAACACCTGCCAATGGCGATATCATCCTCGCTAACGTGAAGTCAGACGGTCTCTTCTGCCGGATTCTGCACACCCAGCAAGACCGCCCTACGCTTCGTCTCTCCGCATATAACCCAGCTTATCTTCCGCTGGAATATCGTAGAGAAGAGGTGCTTTGGATTCACCCCATCGCCATGATCATCCGGCATCTTCGCCGGAAATGAGTCCTTTGACTCCGGGTGAGTTCTCACGCTAACCTCCCATCCCCTTCCCGCGACTCATGAAAACTCTATTCTTTACGCTCACTTTCCTTCTTCTCACGCCGCTTTCGCTCTTTGCTTCGGATGACGGCCCGGTTGTCTCGATCACCAGCCCGGTCATCGGCCACACCTTCGCTGGAGGCGAGATTAAGTTTCACCAGCTCATGTGGTTCCCAAAAACACATGCCCTCGTTGCGCGAATCACCTTCACGAATGAACTTCATGCCGTAAACAGCAACGTGGACGAGGACGATATCGATTTCCCCATTCCGGGCGTGGCGTTCGATCCGGGTACAAAGCTTTTTTACGTGACCCTGCCGAATGGCGATGTGATTCCCGTGGCGCGCTCCAAGAAGATTCTCTTCACTCAAGACATTAAAACGCTGCCGAACGCCGCCGTCCGCCTGATTTACAAAGGGGGCGGTGACGTGAGCCTAATCTTGGAAGCCATTTACCCGAAAGACGTGAAGCGCTTCCAAGACGCGCATCAGGACACAGGTGGCAGCTTTAACCTCAATCTCAGTAACTTGTTCCACGGGTAGTCCACTGCGGAGCCGAAACTGAAGTTAACTCGATTACGTGTGCGCAGAACGTGTGAGCCACCCGCATCAGGTGGTCATGGTCCTTGGCGTTGTCGACCTCACCCAAGATCCAGATTTTGTCTGGGTAACTCCCACCAACTCCCGTCGTGCCATAGAAATAGCATCTCTCATGCATCTTCACCCGAATCTTAATGCGAGTGACCTTTGAAATGCGCTTGATGTTCGCAGAAACGAGCTTTTCGCATTCCTGATCGGCACTCGAAGTCGAACCTACATCTGAGGGAGCCAAGCGCGATTCACCCACCACGAACGATGGATGAACCAAGAGCAGTGAGACTGCTGCAACCCACGCACGAGCCTCTCGAATCGGGATCACGCCGGGATTACTTAACCGTCGCGCTGATCAGCGTCACAGGCGTCGTCGGCACGTGATCATACTGCCCGGATTGAGCAACGTCCACCTGCGCCATTTTATCGATCACGTCCAAACCTTTGATGATTTTACCAAAAACCGCATAACCGGCACCAGATTGGGCACCCGGATCGAGAGCCGAGTTGTCTACTAGGTTCAGGAAGAACTGAGAGGTCGCACTATCGGGATCGCTTGTGCGAGCCATGGAGATGGTTCCGCGTAAATTTTGCAGACCATTACTTGCTTCGTTCTTGATCGGAGGATCGGTCGGTTTTTCCTGCATATCCTGAGTAAAGCCGCCACCCTGAACCATAAATCCGCGAATGATCCGGTGAAAAATGGTTCCATCGTAAAACTTCTTGTTCACGTAGGATAAAAAGTTCGCAGTGGAGAGCGGTGCGTTCTTCGGATCGAGTTGAATTTCGATATCGCCCATGCTCGTTTTCAGAACCACAATAGGGTCATCGGCATGAGCTAAGGGTGCGGCACCCAGGATTGCAACAGCAGAAAATGTAGCAACGATTAGACGGAGAAAAGAGAAACGGTTCATGCTCGTCTTTTCCGCCTGTTTGCCACGATTGTCAACGCGAAACGACGGCCCTGCACGGTGGAGGAACGCGGCACCCGGTTGCACCTCACGTCAATTTGGGGTACGGTATCTGTATAACCAACCGATCTCTTATGGAAAAACGAATTCTTAGCAACTCTTTCTGCAAACTGGCAGCCATGATCCTTGGAACGCTCGTATTCGCCTCTCATGCGTTCTCTCAAGTAACGCTTCCTCCTCCGACGAGCACCTTGCCCCAGACCTCCAGTAGCCTGCCTACATCAAACATAATCCCCCCGATTTCACAGCCTCAGTTCACCCAGATAAACGGGCTTCCTACGATCCCAATTACTCCTCCGCCCTCTACGATTGGTAGCGGCTACCCCATCCACTCGTACACCCCGCCTACCAGCACCTTACCTCAAATTCCGACCCAACCGACGTCGAGCTACATCCCAAACTCTCAATCCAGTTACGGAAGCCAGACCATTCCCGTGACGACGCCATCGGCAGGCTCTGCATCGCTTCCTAAAGTTCCTACGGTTCCGGGCTCCATCCAGCCCTATACGGTCATTGCTCCTGTAACTCCACCCACCCTGGCGAAACCTTTTACGGCCCCGCAATTGGCCCCGCAATTGGCCCCCAGCCAGGCTGTTCAACCTGCGTCCGCTCACTAACCCGTTTGTAACGCACTTCGGGATTGTTCTGACCGGCGCTTTGCCCCAAAACATCCCACCTGATGTGCGCAGTCTCTAAACCTCTTTCGATCCTCTTTCTCTCTCGATGGCTTTGGGACGAAAATCGACGCACGTCCGGTTCAGGACCCACTCAGCATCTTGCTGAGGCCTTGGTAGATCTTGGTCATAACGTCGTTACACTGAGTCAAAGCCCGGAGGTGAGAGGACTGGAAAAGGCGTCGATCGGCTCGCTGGAGATTTGGTTGACGCCCCGCGAAAAGCGTCGGACTGGAATCGTTTCCGTTTGCGATAAATTGGCTAAGCTGGCCTACAAGCATCGCAAGGTCTATTCCGACGCCATGGACCTAAACGAGTTCATGAAAAAGCGAGGCCCGTTTGATGTCGTTTACGCGCAGTCGGAGGAACCCGACGGTCTCGTGGCTGCCGTTGCCAACCAACTCGGCTTTCGCTTGCCTCCCGTCGCCACGCAGATTCACTCGCTCCGCTACTCGTTCGTTCACGGTAAGCCCCGCTTCAATGGTAAAGCGGCCTTGGGACTCGCATTTGCCCAATCGACGCTTGTTCTGGCAAATTCGGCCATGGTGGCGCAAGACGCTGGAAAGCATTACCACCGCGCTGCCGGAAAAATACGCGTCCTCCACCCAAATCTCTCGACGACTTTTGTTGAATCGACACACTCGCGCACAAAGCTCCCAGCAGAAAAAAACCGCATCCTTTTCCTGGGCGCTCTGAATGAAAAAAAAGGAGCAATTGTCTTTCTGAATTCACTGGTGACCTGCTGCAACCGCTCCAAGCTCAAAATGGCCACGTTCGTCGTCGTTGGTGACTTCACTGAAAAGAATGCCAAGTTCGAGGCGCTTTGGAAAACGACACTTGCCCAAACCCGCCACGCATTAGGTGTGATTTCACCGCAACTCGTCATCGATATACGGGGCAGGATCAGTTCGAAGGAAGTCGTCGCGGAGATCCAGCGTGCTTGCGTAGTGGTGATGCCCTCCCTCTACGACGAGTTTTCCCGCGCCTTAGCGGAGGTGTTGGTCTCAGGGCGTCCAGTCGTCACGACCACCAGCGTGGGTGCTTCAGAATTGATTGCGGGGGCGACTCCAGCCGGTATAGTAGTACCGCCTAACGACCCACAGCAGCTCGGTGACGGGATTTCCTCTGCTCTACGTGCAGATGTCCCTTACGCCAGCAACGCACGAATCATCGCGGAGACGATTCAGAAACAGCTCTCTCCGGTAACAATCGCCGAACAACTGGTCACCCATCTTCGAGAAGCGATCACTCTTTATCCGCCTGCAAAATCGGGTGGTCGGGCCGTGGATCTCCCGCTTTCCAGTTCTTATAAGTGATAACGATATATCCCTCTTTTTTCTCGTCGGGCGGCGGGCTCCCTGCTTCATAAGACCCATCGGGACAAAAATATTTCAGAAAACCATCGATATCGATGCCCGGTACTGGCGGAACCAAATAGACTTTCTTAACGGGAGCACCCGTATGCCGATAATTATCAAGACACTGTGTTATCAGCTCGTAATCCGTGGGATCGCCATTGGCATTAAACTCTAAACCATCTCGATGAAGCAACGGAACTGCACAACCTGTATAGAGCATATAAATAATCGTGATTCGCGCCATAGCTTCACACGCTTTGTTTAAACTCCCCAATCTCACACAACGTTCCCCATAGTACATCAAAATACCCGCCACAAGAATGGGGATAACAACACACGAACGATACAAGTCATAATCGGGCGCTCGCATCACATCTTCCACCCAAATCATACTTGCCATGCCGCAAACAAGCGTCCATAGCATCACGGCTGGAAATCGCCAGTCGAGACTCCGCACACTAAAGTAAATAATCACCAAACTGCACAGGGCTATCGGAGCCGGCACCACCATCATGCGTGGGCCTATGAAAAATTGTGTCGCGCCCTGGAAATACCTCCAACACGCCTGATCCACTCCTAAAGAATCGTGGGCTCGCTGAAAATAGACTTCTATTGAATCATGATAGTTCAGATTCAGAATCAAACTTCCCACTACAGTAGCGAGCACCCCATAAAACAGTGTCAGGGGTACGGCCAACGATCGGTAGCGCCGATAGAATAAAATCGCAAATAAGGCCACCACGCCAACAGGAGTAACAGCCAAGGCGTTCGGATAACAGTATGGGATAAATCCGAGGGTCCAGCCCACCCAAAAGTAGCGATAGCCTGTCGGTTTCTCGGCTAATTTTACTAAGCCTGCCGCCAGAAGAAGCGTCACGGAAATTGGCGTCAAAGTCTGCTCAAACAGGCGCACGGTTAGAATCGTGTAGGGAGCCATCGCAACACAGACTCCACCTGCACTTGCAATTAACCAGGGCTTAGGGCACTGGAGCGATTGAAGAAACCGCGCTAAAGCTGGAATAAATGCGAGATAACCCACCAGAAAGAAACTGAAAAATCCCAGGCGAACCATCAAAAGACTCCGACCGAATAAATAGGATGGAACGTAGGCTAAGATATATTGGCGAATGGGATAACCCACCTCATATCCACGATCATAAACTCCCAGACTATTATTGGTCTGAAGAGAGGTCATAGCCGTGGTCAACTGAAGGGCTCCACGATCTAACGCTGAAAGCCATTCAATACCCGTTACACCGATCAACATGGCAGAAATCGGCAGTAGGACAACCGCCAAGTACCAACCCCACTCTTTGGATCGCCAGAATTCACGATCAAACAAGTGGGCCAGCGACGTTACGATCACAGAGACGATGAATCCAACGGAAATAACAATCCACAAAATCGCTAACCCGCGACGAACCGATGAATCTTCTCGCAGAAAATAACCCATCTCTATCGCAATTAGTGCCAGTAATCCGATATAAGAAGACCACCACCATTTCGTCCACGAAACCGGCTCACACTCCACTTCCTCCGGAGTAACGGCTACATCGTACATCAGCAGCACCCACGGGAAGTGGCGCTGCAATCGCACCGCGTAACTGAACACGATCTCGTTCTTCTTTTCCATGGAATCGCTGAGCATCTCAGGTCAGGAGACTATATGTCGGCTAGAACATTTAAAGTCTTTTCTCCCTCGGTTGGCTCGGGCTATTTTAACGCAGGAGGTTTCTTCTGCTGACAAACGAACCGATCGCTTTTGTACTCGTGGGACTCTTGTTAAGCGTCTCAGCGGGCGTACGCGTTACCGCACCTTTACTGCTCCTCGCCACGCTGGCCTGGGCTCACCAAATCGCATTGCCTGAGGGTCTAGCTTGGCTTTCCACACTTCCTACGCTCGTCGTGCTGAGCACGGCGGCTGTGGTCGAAACGCTCGGCTACTTCATTCCGGTCGTCAGCACAGGGCTGAAAGCGGCAGCCACACCCTTGGCATTCGTAGCTGGGACACTCCTCATGGCGGCTCCCTTGGGGACGCTTCATAACCCCATCATCCAGTGGACTTTGGCCGCGTTCCTCGGTGGGGGAACGTCGACAGTAACCCACGTGGGCGTGACGGCCCTCCGCGCACTTATGATTCCAGCAGAAGCCGCCACCGGGGGACTCTTTAGCCTTGTCTGGAACGTCGGGGAGCTAGCGATCTCCTGGATATTCTCGCTGATCGCCTGCATCGCTATCGTTTTTGGAATCACGATCTGTTTGATCACCATCCCGGCATGCCTGTTGCTTCTAGCCGTTTTCTGGAAATCATTGGCGCAGTCCAAATTATGGCGATTGAAACAGGCTGCGTTATAACCCACGCGATCACATCCAATTACATTGTCTTTACGCATTGCTTGTGATAGCACAATTGCGATAAAAATGGGTAGGTGTCCGGTGGGAGCTCCCGCCTGATCCTCCCTCTTCTTCACTTTCCGAACTTGCCAGAACCAAATCCTTAACCAAAACTCCTGATAATGGTTCCTTCTTGCTCCTAAATAAGAAACCAGAAGAACCTCCTAAAAGACAATCCTATGGGCTCCCCTCCACCCCTCCCCAGCAACGGCGACGGAGTAAAGTTTAAAGGCTTTTCATTCGCGCAAGGCCCGAAAAACGAAAAACCGACGCCGGTCGGTGAAGCATTGCCGCCCACGCTTCCGCGTAAAGGATCTTCCACAATGAAGATTCCCTTTTTCCCGCTCTCGAAGAGATCATCCTCCACAGCGGACGCCAAGCCCACGCCACCCCCTGCAGCCGCTCCCGTTCCCACGCCGGCTCCTGCAGCCCCTGCCCAGCCAAAATCTGCAAGTGCCCGTCCCACCTTAGCGCTGAACAGTAAAGGATCCCAGTCCGGTACGAGCTTCCTGGCTGTTGACCCGAACGATGAGCTCTACATCCCACCAGAACGGCCCACGACGCAGCCCTCGATGCCAGCCTCCGTTAGCTCCACCTCTAAATTCCCGCCCGCATCACAAGTAAAATCTACCCCCGCCACTCCTCCTAATACTTTTTTGGCTTTCGATCCCTCCGACGAGCCCTATGTCCCAAAGAAGACTGAGGAACCGAAAAACAACAATCCCTTGGAAATCAACCCCAATCTCGGCGCAGACCTCGACACACCGCCACCGAAACCTAAAGCCCAATTCGACCTCTCCGCTTTCTACTCAGGCAAGCCTGGCTCAAAAACAAAAACTGGCGATCTCCAGGCACCCGCCCCGGACGCCGTTACTCCTGCAGAAACACCCTCTCCCAAGCCTGAAGAAGCACCAGCCACCCCGGCTTTGAAGCAAACCGCTCCGGTTGACGACAAGCCGGTCGAGAAGCCGGTTGAACTTCCACTTCCGAAATTCGATTTCGAGACGCCACCCCATCCGCCCACTAGCGCCAAATCGGGTGAGCTGGACTCTGCAAAACAAGAGCTCCAAGAAGCGCTCCAGAATAATTTCGATCTGCTTCAAGAAATGTCGTCTCTCAAAGACGAGCGGGAATTGATGCGCGCCAAAGTTATTCAATTGGAACAGCAGCAGGCCTACGCACCGACAATCGATCCCGAACTGGCGGATCTCACAGCAAAGAACCAGTCTCTAATTGAGCGCATCGCTGGTCTTGAATCGGTCATTGCAGACTCGAATGCCCTCAGCGAAGAAATCGCTTCGCTCAAGCAAAACGTGGAGAAACTGGAGCAAGAAAAGAGCCAGCTCCTCACTCAATCCGGTCCTAACGCGGAGCAAATCGACAGTGAAAAGGCCTCCCTCACCGCCAAGATTACTTCCCTGGAACAAGAGAAGTCTGCTCTGGAACAGATCCAAACCGAGAACGCATCCCTCACCGCTTCTATCGCTTCGTTAAAAGACGAAAACGCACAACTACAGCAGAAGCTCACGGCACTCGAGGCTTCGTCGGCCGCCCCAGCGGTCGATTCTGAGTTGAATAATCGTCTCGCAGCCAGCGAGGGGAAGAACGGCGAGCTCGTTTCGGAAAATGCCGCACTTAAGTCTCAGTTGGACGCCCTCACCCAACATTCGCAGGAAAATAGCGGAGTCGTAGAGTCCCTCCGCTCAGAAATTAGCGGACTGGAAACGAAGATCGAATCCCTGAAAGATCAGATCACGTTAGCAGGCACCTTTTCTTCCGATCTGGCAGGTAAAAACGAGGAATTGCTGGCGAAAGTTAACGAGCTTACGGCACAAAACACAGAGCTCTCGCTGGAGGCCAAGCGCTTCCATCAAGAGGCCGAAATGAGCCGGGCAGAAATCTCCTCGCTTACAGCGAAAGTCACCGAGTTCACTGAGCAAGTCTCCGTTTTCAAAGTCGCCACTGCGGAGTTGAAAGAACAGAGGACTAGCATTCAGGCTCGAGCCGATCACCTCGTCAATCAAAACGCAGAGTTGCGTGACCAGGCGGCCTACCTTCGGAACGAGCTCACTACCTCGAAAGATCAGATCAGCGCTCTGACGGAGCAGCTCTCCAAGGCTCCAACCGCCGCCGTCGCTGAAGGCGGACTCGACCCCGCGCTCGGCCTCATTTTGAATAACCTGCAGGCAGGCGTATCAAACATCATGGTGGTCATGAACTCGGAGGGCGTGATGCTCTGGGCGACCGAATCCTACACCCGCATTCTCGGCTACAGCCGTAATCCCGAGAGCAACGCCTTCCTCACCGATATTCACGAGGAAGATCAGCCCGCATTTCAAGACGCGGTAAATCGCGCTTTCGCGGGCGAGCAAATCAACCTCACCTGCCGAATCCAAAAGAAAGACACGACGTGGATCGAACTAGAAGTCGATTTCACGCCGATCACAAGCACTGAGACCCAGGAAGTCGATCGCCTCCTCGTGGAAGCTGTCGATTTGACCGACGAAAAGGCGCTGGATCAGGCGATCATCTCGGCTCAGACCTCACGCGTCTCGGCAGAAGCGGCCCAGAAGATTCAAAACGACTTCCAAGCCCTCCTCGCCCAGTTGCTGGAGCATGTCACCGTCATCCGCAGGCTCGCCACGGCGCAGCCCGTCGTCATTACGCGGCTTCAGGACATGGAACGTGCGCTTAATAAATCCCGTGAAACGCTGGATGTTATCACTGCCACAATCCCGGTCGAGCCCACGGTGAGCATGGCGCGGCGCTCCACGAATCTGGAACCGTTCTTGAACGAAGTCACCATTCCGATGATTCGCGGCAGCAGCTGGAAGACCCATTTTGCACTGCCGAAGGAGCTACCAGAAGTAAATATCGATCCAGAAGCGCTCGGCAATGCCGTAAAATGCATCGTCACGAACAGCCTGCAGTCTGGCTCCTCTGGAATCATCCAGTTTACAGCCGAGGATATCCCTGCAGATAAATTCGAAGCCGTAGGCAATCTGGAACCCGGAAATTATGTCTTAGTCACGATCGCCGATAACGGTCCCGGCATCCCGCACAAGATCAAGAGCCACATCTTCGAGCGGCATTTCTCCACGAAACCAGGCGCTCGGGGACTCGGTCTCAATGACGCACGCACTCTTGTGGAAAAGCTGGGAGGCCACCTCAACCTCGCCTCCACTCCGGGAATCGGGACCACCGTGATGATCTACCTGCCCTATCGCCATGATCTCCGCGATTCCAACGATGAAGCAGCCCCGACCATCAACCGGAAACTCCGCGTGCTCCTCATGGACGACGAGCCGATGATCCTGGATATTCTCAGCCGCATGTTGGTGAACTTAGGCTACCAAGTCACCACCACGACCGATGGTTCTCAAGCGATCGCCGCAGCCGCCAAAGCCAAAGCGACCAACGTGCCCTTCGATATCATCTTGATGGATCTCATCATTCCCTCTGGTCTCGGCGGTGCTGATGCCTTGCCGACGATCAATAAGATCAATCCGAACGCCAAGATCATCGCCTCCTCCGGTCACCTGGATCACCCTGCCATGCGCGAGTTTAAGAAGTTCGGCTTCACCGCCGTTCTCCAAAAACCGTACAAGCTGGAGAGACTCCAAACGCTGCTTGCGGAACTCTACACCTCGGCACCCGCGTAATCGCAGCGTTCTCGATTTCGCGAGGTCTCCTCTGGGCAACTATTGACGAATTGTGCGGAAGAAGTTCCGCGACTTTTTGCGAAATTAGCCGTTTAAGATTCATGTCCTTACGTCTTTTCATTCTTCTCCTCTTCTGTTCCGCAGCAGGGCTAAAAGCTCAAACCAACGTCGTTTCAATCCCAAATTCTCCGGCCGCTACGCCATCAGCATCCACTGACCCAACTCAGCCGGATGGCAGCAAATACTCGACGATGCACGGCAAGCTCGACGGCGTTAAAGCGCAAGTGGCCGCCTTTCAAGCCAAGAGCTGCGACGTCATGTTCATCGGCGATTCGATTACTGCGGGTTGGCTTGGTGCCGGCAAAAAGGTGTGGGATCAGTTTTACGGCAAACGAAATGCCATGGACTTCGGCGTGGGCGGAGATACGACCCAAAATGTGCTTTGGCGCATGGAGAACCTCGATATCTCCAAGCAGACGCCGAAGGTCGCGGTCATCATGATCGGCACTAACAACATCAAGAACACACCGGAGGAGATCGCTGCCGGCGTTAAGGCGGTCGTGACCGAAACAGAACAGATGTTTCCCTCCGCAAAAATCATTCTCCTGAGCATTACGCCGAACCAACGAGCCGGTGAAAAAATGACCGCAGCCGATGCGATCATCAAGGGATTGGATGATCAAAAGACCGTATTTTATCTCGATCTGGTTCCGCTCATGCCCCCTATAGTTACCACAAAACCAGACGGAAAAACCGATACGAATTGGAAGGGCATGAAGCCCGATCATCTTCATCCAGACGAACACGGCTACCAGATCTGGGCGGATGCGATGGAACCGTTACTTAAGAAATTGCTGGGCGAGCCGTAGGATTACGCCTTAAAGCTCTGGTGCTTCTCCTTAAACAGGAGGTTGAATGTCGAGAGCGTCCCGTAGCTTTTCGTGATGTAAAATTCCAATTCCACACGCTCCGCATCGTTCAGCTTCGGGTGTGCATTGATTTTCTGTTCCAGCACGCGAAGGTTATCGCGGATCATCACGATCTTGTGGAAAAACACTTCCAGATCGATCTCCTTCGGTGCCAGTGATTTGTCGCGCGGTTCCATAATCACGCGGCCACCATGCCAGCGCACGCCCAGCTCCGGGGTCACTTCGTTGAAATCGAGCCCTAGATCGAGCTCGCGAACCACCTCGTTTACAATTCCCCGCAGCACCTCGTTCAACGGCTTTTCCAGCCCTTCCACCTTCACACGAGCACCAGTCGCCTTCAGCACATCCACATTCTGCTCATTGAACGTCTTGCGACCGTCGTTAAACAGTATCTCCACAAACTTTTCGCTCAAAACCTTTACGTCTCCGAGCCCAAATTCCGGGTGAAGCACCTGAGTGCCTGGCAACAAATCAAGAAGTCTCATTCTCGCTACTGTGATCTCTCCAATGACCTCTATTCAAGTAATTTCCCAGCACTCGTCCCCATCGCAATTAACGCGCTAATCGCGATCACATAATTCTGGTCAGCCGCAAAGTTGAGCATACAATCACCCTCATGGAGCAATATGAGCACTACGATCCCCGCGATGTCATTTCAGTCATTCTTGGCGGAGGCGCCGGAACTCGCCTCTTCCCTTTAACTAAGGACCGTTCTAAACCCGCAGTTCCCCTGGCAGGAAAATATCGACTGGTCGATATTCCCATCAGCAACTGCATTAACTCGAGCCTGCTACGCATTTTCTTGCTGACCCAGTTTAATAGCTCATCCCTGCACCGGCACGTGCAACAAAGCTATAATTTCGATGTCTATTCGAATGGCTTCGTAGAAATCGTTGCTGCTCAGCAGACGCCTACGGGCAGTTCTTGGTACCAAGGCACCGCTGATGCCGTTCGTCAAAACCTGCACCACTTTAATAACTGCGAGCACAAATATGTCCTCATCCTGAGCGGTGATCAACTCTACCGCATGGATTACGAGCACATCGTTGACCAACACATTTTCAACAAAGCCGATGTCACCGTGGCCACCATTCCGGTGAACCGCCAAGACGCCACTTCCTTCGGCATTATGGAAGTGGATGACAGCGGTTTGATCACGCGCTTTGAAGAAAAGCCGAAAGATCCCGCGCTCTTAAATGAACTCCGCCTGAATGCAGCTTCACTCAAACGGTTTGACGCAAAACCAGATGAAGAGCTCTACCTCGCCTCGATGGGTATCTACGTCTTCAATAAAGACGTTCTCCAACAAGCCCTGGCTGGTAAGCAGGTCGATTTCGGTAAGCACGTCATTCCGGAGCTGATCCGCAGTAGCCGGGTCTTCTCCTACGTTTATCAAGGTTATTGGGAAGACATCGGTACCATTAAGGCATTCTACGAAGCAAACCTAGACCTCACCGCGCCAGTGCCGAAGTTCAATTTCTTCGATACAAAGGCCCCGATCTATACGCACGCACGAAATCTTCCTGCATCGAAGTTGGTGCGTAGTCAGGTCGATCTCGCCGTCATCGCCGAAGGTTGCATCATCGTTGAAGCTAAGATCGAGCACTCGCTCATCGGAATTCGCAGTCGCATCGACTCCGGTTGCGTGATCAAAGATTCTATCATCATGGGCTTGGACAATTACGAAGACGAGAAACAGAAGCGTGATTCGGATACTAGTGGCGTGCCGCTGATGGGAATTGGCAAGAACTCTCACATTGAGCGGGCGATCGTCGATAAAAACGCGCGCATCGGACAGAATGTACGCATCACACCTGAAGGAAAACCGGCTAATCAAGATGGAGAGAATTTCTACATCCGCGATGGGATTGTCGTGATTCCGAAGGGTGCGGTCGTTCCCGATAACACGGTCATCTAACACCGTTTCTGAAGCGCCTTC
>CAVURW010000033.1:0-5767 GCA_963743595.1 uncultured Verrucomicrobiae bacterium | reverse complement strand
TTGATAACTGCACCGACAACTAGCCGATCCAAGCACTCTAAGGCTTATCTTTTTCTAAGACAGGACGGAACCCAGTGAACTTATCGAAGTACGACTCAGGTGCACCGACACGTGTGCTGGCGTCCTTAAAGTTCTCCGTAGAGCTCAGCCAGTCACCGCCGCGGATGCTATGGAATCCGGCGCTTTGGGTGAATTGATCGAGACACCATTCCTGGACGTTGCCAAGCGTGTCGTAGAGGCCGTAGCAGTTCGGTTCAGAGAATCCCACCGCCTGGGTGCTTGTCATGCTGATCGAGGAACCAACCGAGACGGCTGCCAAGCTGAGGTTGGCGTCCGCGTTGTAGGTGCTCCACTGCAGCTCGGTCGGAAGGGAATAGTGGTATCCGGTCGGCAGAACGCCCTTATCACGATCCATTTCGGTAAGCTTTTTACAGAAATCGATCGCGTTTTGCCATGTCACGCTCTCGACAGGGTGATTCGGAAGCCGGAAGGTGCTGGGGTTACTGCCCATGACAGCCGTGTAGGCTTCCTGGGTGACTTCGTACTTCCCGACATAATAACCCTGCTGCTCCAGCCAAACCATGTCCATGCCACAGGAGCTAATCAAATCTTTGGAAGGTTTGAGGTCCACCTTCTTGGTGACTGTATCCGCATCGGGGATATTGACCGTAATGTGTTCGACCACATTCTTTTGTAAGTCGAGCGAGTAGTTGTGAGTACCGGGACGTTGCCGTGAGAGTGTTAGGGGAGTTACGCCGATCGTGACATTTCCGTCCTTGACGGTCGCACCTGGGGGTGTGGATTCGATGACGACCGAGGAAAACGGGAATGTGATCGGGTGCTTCAAGTCATCTTGGTCATGGATCGTGATCTCGATCGGCTTTAGTACCCAGTCATCCAGCTTAGCTACGATGGTGTAGGTTCCTTCAGGCAATGATTCGAAAGTCACTGGGAGTTTTCCTTCGCGGGGTGCATCGTCAGTTCCGGGGCCGGTCATCGTGAAGGCGACGTTATCCAGATCGGAAGTGAGTGCGAGTTTGCCGTGATTTTTCACTAAGAAAAACGGCCCCAGCTGTTTCACTTCGTCGGCCTTCATGGCGGGTTGATCCTTAAACACCATGTCTTCATAGCCATCCAGGTGAATTTTGATGTTGATCAATTTGTCTGGAGGCAAGTCGATACCATTGACCTTGTCAGCGGTTGAAGCGTTCGTCTTGGATTTGATGCCATTGACCTCAAGATCCGCTCCAGGAGGCACGGTAAGCACTTGAAGGGTTCCATGGGCTTCAAGATTGTGGATGTGTTCAGCTGCGGCCTGTGCTTCAGCTTTAAGTTTGTCTGCGTTAGCCTGTGCCGCTGCATCGGCAGCGATCTGAACTTGCTTCTGTAAATCCGCGACCTGCCTACTCTGGGGGACGTAGATGAAGTAGTACCAAACGGCAGAGATCGTGAGGATGCTGATGAAACAACTGATCAACGTGAGCGGCAGGCGCTGGCTGCGCTCGATCGGTTTTCCGAAAGTTTTCGCTGCGCGCGGCTTGTCCCCGCCCGATGGTGCTACCGAGGACGGCTTTAAGGCTTTTTCGGAAGAGGGTGACGCAGCACGTATAGCGCTCGCAGCTGGAGCGGCCGCCGCATCCGCCTTAACCGATTCAGTTTTGGTCTTTCGTCCTTGCCCTGGAATGAATTTGCCCGCACGACTCATGAGTAGACCTTGATAGCAGGATCGACGTGTGTTTGTAAATTGTATCCATGAAAGAAATTTAGAAACTGATTAATGATGTGTAAAATCAACGGTGTTTAGAGAGAATTACTGGGGCTTTTGGGTCGCCCGAATTGGGCAGAAACCAGCCGAGAAACTGGCCGAGCGTGTAGAAAACGGGAACGAGCGGACCCATGAGCAGAGTGGCCAGAGCGGTCTTCGTCCAGTGGTTGGGGATTTGCGTCGTGGAAGCGATGGACTGCACACCCGCGACGAGCAGGTAACCCGCGATGCCCAGCTCAAGAATCGGCAGGCGCGCCTCCGGATACCGGACCACCGCGTAGAGAATGCATCCCAGCATGACGAGCGCGAACAGGGGCAGTAACAGCGGGAGACTAAATGTGGGCAAGGCGCGAAACTGGTGAGTCCGTCCAATTCCGTACCGGATCATGGTGAGGAAAAACTGCTTGAGCGTCTTCCTTTGCGGGCGATAGACCCAGAGGCGCGGTTGATAGTAGATGCCCAGCCGACGCGCCTGAGCCCGCTGCAGCCACTCGTTCTCCTCGTTCGGGAATAGGGCGGGCGAAAAGTAACCGATCTCCCGGAACACCAAGCGCCGTGCAGCCATGTTGCAGAGGATAAGGCTCGATTCCGTAGCGGGTCGAGGTTTGGCGTCTGGTGTGAATCGTGCGGGCTGGTAGCGCGCGGAAATAGGCCCGACAACGAGTGGGTTAGCGAGCAGGCTCTGAAAAAGCGGTTCCCAGCCCGTAGCGCCGGGCAAGAGCAGAGAGGGTCCGCCAATGATCTGAACAGCAGGGTCTTCCAAAGCAGTTTCGAGTACGTGCCAGAATTGCGAATCGGGGGTCGAATCGCTGTCCAGGAAGACGATGATTTCCCCGGTGGCCTCCGCGAGTGCGGTGTTTCTCTGGATGGCGGGGTGCTTGCCGACAACCACTAAGACTTCGAAGGGCTTGGGAGGAGCGCTGGCGGAGAGTGCGCGAAGAACCGGCCAGTTTTGGTTTTGGTAAGGCGCTGGTACGATGATGCTGTAGCGGAGCATGAGTCTGGGTCGATCCACATACCAGGGCTACCGCGTTACTTTTTCCAGCAAAATGATCACCCCGCCGCTTCGGGCCGAGTCATATCAGGAAGCGCAGCCGTCAGGTGTTTCCGGTTGCGAATGCTCAGGAACGAAGGGATGATTTGGTTGTTGCGGACGACTTGATTGGAACTCTTTAAGCGTCTGCTGAGGAGGGTGTTGATTCCCAGCAGCAGCGCGCAACCGGCAATCTCATGCTCAAAGAGAAAAAGCTGAAACATGACGGCGTCCGTAAACCAGATCATGCCATACTCGGCACTCACAACATTGGCTGAGGCGAGGCCGGGATCAAATAAATTGATCTCTCCAAAGCAATCTCCCACGCTCACGGTTTCTAGCTTGATGGGCGAGAGGGGGCCGTCTGTGGTAACCTCAAAGGTTCCTCCCAGCACCACGTAGAAATGCTTCTGCGGTTTACCCTGCGTTACCAGAGGTTGGCCGGGATTGGTGTTAAGAACAGAGCCGTAGGTAATCACCTGCTGGCGCATTTCATCGTCCATGTTGGAGAAGATGCCGGTTCTGGGGAGGAAGTGATCAGGCATGTAGAAATGCCCTATCAAGATTGGCCGGAATAAGAAAGCAAATTCGGGTGATTTTCCCAGGCACGCGCATGAGTCCACCTTTACTGCGAAGGAGACTGGCTACTGCTGTGTCCGCGGTCCAGATAGACGAATGTGCGGAAGGCTTTCAGATCGTCTTGAAGCTGAATGCGGTCAGCACCGTCCGAAGTTTGGTCATTGATCATTCGATTGAACACTTCGGCAATTAACCATTGGTTCATGCTTTTTAAAGGAAGCCGGGTCGGGGTTTGTCCGTTTTTGGATATCATCATTTGATTTGATCCAGCATCCCAATAGACGGTGAAAATTTCCTTCTTGGGTGAAGTTACCGATATTGGGTTCCCGATCGTGTAGCGATTCAGCTGGGTGGCCGCCCACGTGAACAGGTACTGCGATTTATCTGCGGCAACGATGAAATTCGAGCGTGTCGCGGAGAGTAAGGGACGCTCGGGGGGAACCGGGTGCGCCTTCAGGTAATTGCTCATGCCATCGAAGTCATTCTCCTTGGCGTACTCGCGTATTTCCTGGAAAGTCTCTAGCGGATTAGTGTCCTGAGAACCCGTCTGCGGTGGTGGCGGCGGCGGGTTTGTCGGGTGAGGACTCACGTATTGCGGGGCATGAGTTGGAGTCGGAGCCGGATTGGTAGAGGACGCCTGTTTCTTGTGGAGCGCTCCTAAGACAAAGCAGGCCGTGATAAATAGACCCGCACAGATAGTTCCATACATCCACCACGGTGTCTTCTTAGGACTGCCAGGACCGCCGGGGCTGGTGTACCCGCCCTCTAGTGGCGAGATCTGGTAGGCCTTCACCTTTCCGATGTTTTTTAGCTTCCGCTCGCCGAGGGCGTTGACATGGAATTTGACCCGGTTATTCACGACATCATAGACGGTGTGCGAGACACAAATGCCGCCGGGCAGCGCTTCATTTTGCAGACGAGCCGCGATGTTTACGCCATCACCGAGCACGTCGTTTCCATTTATAAACACGTCACCCAGGTGAATCCCGATGCGGTGCTTCAATTGGTCCTGCGGGGTTATCGTGAGGTTGTTCTGATGGATGTCGCGCTGAATTTCCAATGAGCAGGCGACCGCTTGGACCGCGCTATTGAACAACATGAGAAGTCCGTCACCAGTCGACTTCACCGGTTGTCCGTCGAACGCGACGCAGAGCGCTTTCATCCGCTCCAGGTCACGGTTTACGAGCGTCAGCGCATGCACCTCGTCCCGTGCGGCTAAAGAGCTAAAGCCCACCGTATCTGTAAAAACGATCGCCGCGAGGGAACGATTTCCGGTCGCGGCTAAGGGTTGGCTAGTGGAGCGCGTCGGGTTTTCCATAGGATTCTTTGTTTGGATTCCCTCGCAGGCAGCATGACATATAGTTAGTTCGGGTTAAAGAATAAACCGAACCTACTTAACAATCTCGACGCCAGCGGGTCCGAGAAAGTTACACAGAAACTGGCGGCTTTTCCCACTTTTTAAAATCGGGTGGTGTCCGATCCTCGTCCACGTCGATGAAATCGAACATCGTGGAGATCTCGGATGCGCGCGCTTCTATTCCGGCCTCCTTCACCCGAAAAACCAGCCGATCGTGATACTCATCCCGCCAGCAACGCTTACGCATGAAATCGCTCCAGACCTCGATCTCCTCGGGAGTGATCCTTTTCCCGTGGGTCTGGCACCAAGCAAAGACCTCCTCGTCCGATTTTCCTGCCAGCACGAGCACCCGCACTTCAGCGTAGGTCACGCCTAAAAGCCGCAAGCAACGCCCATCGAAATCGATTCCCAGATGGCGATGGTACACCTCTGGGAGTTGGCCGCTCTCATGGATGCGGATTTTATCGAGCATGCGTGGAAAATAGGCGAGACCGTAGAGCGTATCGTAGGGAGAACGAGGGAAGCGGGTGGACATAGTGATTAAACATTAGGGTGAGATCGAAAGTCGTCAAATGTTTAGGCTGGCCGCTTGTGCATCACCTCGTCTTGGGCTATTCTTCCCTCCTTATGACGTTGACGGAAAAGTTGCTGGCGCGTGCGAGTGGGCGTGCCTTTGTGGAGCCCGGCGATAATGTCTGGGTTCAAACCGATGTGTTGCTGACCCACGACGTGTGCGGGCCGGGAACAATCGGGGTATTTAAGCGCGAGTTCGGGAAGACCGCAAAGGTTTGGGACAAAAACAAGATCGTGATCATCCCGGATCACTACATTTTTACCGCCGATTCTCTTTCGAATCGCAATGTCGATATCCTCCGCGATTTCGTGAAGGAACAAGGCTTGCCCTATTTCTACGATGTGATCGATGACCCGAACGGCAAGTGGATTTTCGATGCCTCCCGCGGCCAATTGAAGAAGCAGTACGGCAGCAGTTTCGCGGGCGTGTGCCACACCGCTCTTCCGGCCAAAGGCCACA
>CAVURW010000032.1:0-32919 GCA_963743595.1 uncultured Verrucomicrobiae bacterium | reverse complement strand
GGTTACTACTACTTATACGGGCCAAATTCGTCTGTAGCGGCAGATTTCCTGCCCAGCAGCACCATGGTTTATGTGACCATTCCGAATGGTACGGAATTTCTCCGGCAAGCAAATGGGCTGAAAGCTGGGAAACTGGCTGATGAGACCCGTGTTTACTGGGACGAAGCGAAAAAACAGATTCCCGCAGATGACATGGCTATCATACTCAGTGTGTTTCCCACTGTAACTGGGCAGCTATTTATCGCCGTCACAGATGTCGATCCAGTCGCGAAAGACGCCGATGTTTTATTCGGACTCAAACCAAAATATGGTCTCAATACGTTCTCGAGTCTCCTGGATGCAGCCAAGAAAAAGGCTGGAGCCGATTTAAAGGAAGGCGATCTCGCCTATGGTGGAGTGGAATATAAATGGTTCGAAGGCAAGGACCACACACGGCTATTCGTCTTGCAAAACCACGGCTGGGACGTGATTTCGACTAAGGATTCTGCGATTCAAGGGTGGATTGATCGGGAGAGCGGTAAAGTCGATAAAGCGACCTCCCTCTCTCAAAGCGCCGATTACAAAGTGACCCTCGATAAACTAGCCGATCATTCCCTAGCAGAGATGTACATAAACGTTCCGTCCATGTGGGCCAAGGGCAAGACGCAGCTTCCTGGGCCGCAAAATCCGGAAGTTCTCAAACGCGCTGATGAGTACGGCGGTATCGGTTACGGTTGGAATTTCGCCAATGGCAATATCAATGAACGCTATACGGTGACAATGAAGCCGGAAGCGATCACGCGGTTAGGAAACACCTCGCCCTGCGCGTACGACACGCTGAAGATGACGGGACCTGATAGCGTCCTCTACATGGCGAGTCGTTTCGACGCGGGGGCTCAAGTCGATAACCTCAAGCAGATCTTGCAATCCGATCCGCAACTCAAAGCTCAATATGATCAAGGCTTGGAAAAGATGAGCGACCTGGGTATTGATCTCGATAAGAACGTCGTTAAGGGACTCGGCGAAGAGACGGCGGTCGTGGCTGATTGGAAAGAGGGCTGGCCCTTCCCCTCCTGCGGTTACGTGATTCAGATCAAAGATCAGCAGGCGTTTGACCCTGTCGTGAAGCAACTGCTCGTGGTGGTGCAAGCCTCCCTGCCCCCGGAGGGTGGGGAAGTGCAGAAAGACACCGTAGGCGACTATCAACTGAGCACGCTGGTTCCGACGAGTTTGCCGATGATTTCTCCGACTCTCGTTACCGGGCCTTATCTCGGTCTCTTCTTAACGAAGGATGAGGCAAAACTTGCTCTAGGACGAAAAGGGAGTGAGACGACGATCGATAAAAACCCGGTTTTTGCGGATGGCTGCCCCATCGCCAACTCGCTCAGCTGCGGGATGATGGACACTCCCGCGCTGATCCGGAAGACTTCCGCTCTCCCAATCGTAAAGCAGTATCTGAGCACCACAGACATTCCCCACAAGGAGAAACTTCAAGATACCAAGTGGATGGAGGATATGGGTGCCTGGAGCTTCGATTCCAAGATCGACGGTCAAACTGTGGTGATCGATTCCTCTTCAGGTATCGGTAATCAAGGGTTGATCGCGATCTCCGCGACCAGTGCTCTCATACAACTCGGCAAGAACGTGGGGTCTAATTTTGCTCCTATCGGAGCTCCGCCTGACTCGACTCCGCCGGCGACTTCATCGGATCACTAGATTGGGATGGGAAGTTTACACGGCTTTTTTATTACCGGCACCGATACAGGCGTGGGCAAGACCTACGTGACAACGTGGCTGGTACAGAACTGGCGCCATCTTGGGCTAAACGGCGTCGGTCTGAAGCCCCTGGCCACTGGAGACCGGGACGACGGACTGCGTCTCCTCGAGGCGAGTGGAGGCGTACTCTCGCTTGATCAGGTGAACCCGCTCTATCTCCGTGAACCAGCAGCGCCGGTCGTTGCCGCACGGGCGGAGGGTCGCGAACTGACGGGCCGAGAGGTGAGCCAAACTGTTCATCGGCAATTAGAAGCGTTATCGCTAATGGACGTCAGTCACGTCGCGCTGGAAGGTGTCGGCGGTTGGCGCGTTCCGCTGGCCAATGGCTACGAAATCCGAGATTTGGCGGTCGAATTGAGCTGGCCCGTTGTGGTGGTGGCACTGAATCGATTGGGCGTGATCAATCACACGCTCCTCACGGTCGAGAGCATTTTGGCGACAGGCCTTCAGTGCGCAGGTGTGGTGCTCAATGAAGGACCAGCTGACGACCCGGAATGTTGTAAACGCAACTTAGCGATTACGACTAGCGCTGGGCTTCTTCGCGACGGGCTGGGCTCCGGGCTTACCCCGGTTTTTGAGTTGAATCGCACGACGCATGCTGCGGGTGAAATCCCCCTGTGGCTCCGGTGAGAAGAGGTCCAAATTCGGGTGAATATCATCACTCACAACCGGCTCAATACCCGCGGCAATCTTCTCCGCTGCTGTCGCGGCAATCATTGCGGCATTATCGGTACAAATCGCGGCATCGGCGATGAGCAGGTGTACGTTGTGTTCATCACACTCGCGTTCGAGTTCAGAACGAAGCAGCGCATTGCAGAGCACTCCACCGGAGCAGGTGAGGATATTCACCCGAGCTAGGAGAACCGCCTGAACGGCCTTGCGAACGAGGACGTCAACGATCGCTTTTTGGCAGGAAGCGGCGACGTCGCAAATCCACTGAGGATCATCGCGACCCAGAGGGTTTTTCTCCCATAAATATCGGACGGACGTTTTTAATCCGCTGAAGCTGAAATTCAGATTGTCGCGTTCAGAAAAGCTTCGTGGGAGGGCGTACGCATCCGGGTTTCCCTGCGCGGCGATGCGTTCGATTTCCGGCCCGCCGGGATAACTCAGCCCCAGCAGACGGGCGATTTTATCGAACGCCTCACCAGCCGCATCATCCACGGTGGCACCGAGTTTGATATAGCGATCCCAACCGAGGGCGTGGACCAGAATCGTGTGACCGCCACTAGAAATGAGCCCCACAAAGGGAAAGTGCACGCTCGTATCGTGACTGCTAAACGGCGAGAAGAGATGACCCTCCAGGTGATTAATTCCCATCACCGGCTTCGAACACGCTAACCCCAGCGCACGTGCATAGGAGTGCCCGATGAGCAGTGCAGAAGCGAGGCCCGGCCCCTCGGTTACGGCGATGGCGTCGATCGATGAAAGCGGGGTGTGTGCCTGCTCCAGCAGCGCGGTGACGATCTTCGGCAAATTCCGCAGATGCTCGCGCGTTGCTAACTCCGGCACCACACCGCCATAAGCTTGATGCAGTTTGATCTGAGAACTAACGATTTGTGAGACTAAAACGGTGGCGTAATCGTTCGTGTCGACAATGGCAGCGGCGGTTTCGTCGCAAGAGGTTTCGATGCCGAGAACGCGCATGGAGGGAAATTAACAGGCTGCCGCAAAACTCGCAAGGACCGCGCTGCCTAGGATTGAGGTCAAAATCACGTGGAACGGCTTGGGTAAAAAATCACAAAGATCACACGCCAAAAAATCCCCGTCTTAAAGGGTTTGTAGAAAACGTACCAACTGCTCGCGATTCGGGCTAGTAGCATGCCTCACAAAGTAGCCCGAGGCGGCCACTGCCAACTGAAGCGAGTGTGCCAAGCTCAGGCCCAACAATCGACCAATGACGAGCCCTGCGTTAAAGTGATCGCCCGCACCAGTCGTGGTCTTCGGCTTCGGCGTATAGGGTCCGTTAACGACCACTTCACCCTGAGCGTCAGCCCCAGCGGCGTATTGCGGCGGGTGAATCAAGACACTTTGAATTTCCAGCTTCTCGCGAATGGCAGCCGCGAGTGAGGCGGTGCCTTTTGGGTTTGCTGGTGTCTTTTTCAGACGAAGCACCTTAGCGACAGCTTGGCTTTCCGGTTCATTGAGACCGAGCATGACATCGTTATGTTGTTGAAATTCACCGATGATTTTGAGCGCCGCGTGCAGGTCTGCTTCGATCCGGTTGCTGGGATCATTAAGATCAAAAAACATCAACTTGCGCTGTGTCGGCTTCGAAGGAGAAAAATCGCTCAGCAGGCGTTTCCAAATGGCGGAGAGACCCGGAAGTGCAGTCCAGTTTACCATCCCGATAAAGTGGCTCTGATTCCAAAGTTTCTGGAGAGTGGCGTCGCCCAACCTCTTCTTCAGCGAATCCCAGCAGACATCGTGAACGGGGGAAGTTTGACTAAAAACGAGCTTACCGTCCGAAAACTCGAAGGCTTGGGTCTGCCCCGGTTCCGCTACGGAATAGACTTTCGTGCGCTTCGCGAATTCCGTAAAAACGGGATGAATGTCGGGATAACCGAGCATGCCGACATAGTGGACGGGGGCACCCAGCGTACTCAGAGCGAAAGACATCGTGGGACCACAGCCACCGAGCTTGGTGCTTTGCGAAACAATTTCGAAATCGGCTCGACTCCCCGTCATGGTATTGACACGGCTGGAGAATGATTTAACCGTCTCCAGGGCGCTGTATTTGGTAGGCGACTGGCGCTGATCAACGATTTGGAACGTCTGGTCAACAAACCCATCGAATCCGACAAGACATTGAAACTTCAGTAACTGTGCGCGTGAGCCGATGAGGCGCTCCGCCGTTTGGCGTGCAAGCCGGGCATTGTTCTCCATTAGAAAGATTTAACAGGAAAAGACTGGCGTGACAAGAGATGAACGCTAAAGTTGAGGGGCCCCGTGATAAGTGATGAGAGGAGAGTGAACCGTTTATGACCTTTTTCAGGGCTTTTTCCGAACGTTTTTTTGGGGCGATTCTCGGCGGTTTAGGCGTCGTTCTGGGGGCGTTCTCCGCTCATGGTGGACTTCACGATTTACTTGTGGCAAACGGTCGCCTGGAAATTTGGGATACCGGACTGCGTTATCAGTGGTTTCACGCCCTAGCTTTACTAGCCGTAAGTCGAGAGGAAAAAGACGCCGCAATGCCCGCATTCGCATGGTTTTGGGTGGTCGGCGTTGTCTGCTTTACAGGGAGCCTCTACCTCCTCTCCGTGGTGCCTGAAGCGAAATGGGCGGGACCCGTAACCCCGTTCGGCGGGCTTCTGCTTATTGTCGGTTGGGTCTTGCTTGGTTTGCGAAGTCGGCCAAAGTGGAAAGGATGAGAAGCTTTTTACACTTGGCGCTGTTTGTGATGGTCGCTTCTAAACCGTTAGTCGCTGGGGTAATTACGGAGGAGAATTTTCAGAATGCGGCAGAGTACTCCCGCGTCCATGGCGGCCTGGGGTTGCGAGTGCAGGAGGCGGGTCGGGTGGTTTTTCAGGACTACTACCCCGGCGATAACGAGGAGACGCCGCATAAGATTTACAGCGGCACCAAGAGCTTTGTTTCCTACGCGATTTGGGAGGCGACCATGCGCGATCACCTCTTCACGAGTCTCGACGAACCAGCGTGCGATTACCTCTGGGAATGGGCTCGCGATCGACGGCGCACGATCACCCTCAGGGAACTGCTAACGCAAACGGCCGGCTTAGACACCGGAAATGACCAGGTTTACCCGTCCCGAGACCAGGTTTCGGCAGCTGTTCACGTGCCTCAGATACATCCTCCGGGTGTGCACTTTTTGTATGGCCCGTCGAATTACCAAGCGCTCGGTGAAATCTTGCGCAGACGCCTGCGCGGCTCCGGAATGGATCTGGAGACCTACATCACCACACGCGCCCTAAATCCAGCCGGAGTGGAGGCAGCGGACTGGAAACACGATCCCTCGGGCATGCCGATGCTGCACACGGGTCTCATGCTCTCGGCGCGGCAATGGGCAAAGTACGGGGAATTTCTGAAGCGTCATCTTTTAGAAATTCAACCGATGTTGCACGGCACTGCGGCGAACCCCGCTTACGGAATGGGTTTTTGGCTGAACATCCCGGAGCCGCATGTGAGTTTGGAAAAGATGCGGGAACTCCAAGTGGCGGTGGACGGCGATCAGATTTACGCAGGCGGTCCCAGCGACCTCTTCGCCGCAATCGGTGCCGGAAAGCAACGCCTCTACGTCATCCCCTCACTGAACGTCGTCATCGTCCGATTTGGAAACGGCCAACGCTTTTCTGATGGCGATTTTTTATCGCGACTCATCACGGGGCAGCCGAACCCAGATCGCCGAACCCATGAGTGATGCAAGCTTGCAGTGCCGGAGAGGAAAGGTTACAGAGACACAAGTATGACCTGGCAGCCTTTCCGAGTGACCTATTTCGTAAGCAGTTCCAATCAAGCCGATTTAGATGTGCGGGTGGAATCGCTTTTGTTGGAACAAACCGTGGAACTGCCGAGAACGGCTTTGCGCGACAAGTTCGTCTTAGAGGAGATCGTCGGACGACTGCACTCGGTCGAAAAGATCGGTGAGAGCGAGCGGCGGGGCGATGATTTGTACCGAGTTGTGATCGATTTTCCGCTAAGCGCAATTGGTAAAAACGCGGGTCACTTTTTGAATGTTTTGTTTGGGAACTCATCTTTACAAGAACATGTACAGCTAATTGACTTTGAATTTCCCGAGGGCTGGGCTGAACGTGAGGAAGTTTTGCCTGGACCGCAATTCGGTTTGGTCGGTTGGCGCGAACGTATCCAGGCGGTTGACCGCCCTGTAACCTGCACCGCTTTGAAGCCGATCGGGCTCTCGGTGACTCGTCTGGCTGAGCTGGCTGGCTTATTTGCCGGAGCGGGAATTGACGTAATCAAAGACGATCATGGTTTGGGAACGCAATCATTTCATCCTTTCGAAGAACGCGTCCGTGCTTGTCACGAGGCGGTTACCAAAGCGAACGCCGAGACGGGAAGAAGCTCCGTTTACGTGCCGAACTTGATCGGTTCCAGCAGCGAGGTGCTCCAGCAGCTTAAATTTGCGATGGAGCTGGGCGTTGGCGGTGTCATGTTCGAACCAATGGTCATCGGCATGCCGTTTTTTGCCGAGTTGATCCGCGATTTCTGTCGCGTACCCGTTCTCGGACACCCCAGTTTTGCGGGTGCCTTACGAATCGCGCCCGAGCTGATGTTCGGAAAGCTCTTTCCGTTGTTCGGGGCAGACGCGACAATCTTTGCGAATTTCGGTGGGCGTTTTGCGTACAGCCAAGCCACCTGCAAGAAAATCGCCACCGAACTCACCCAGCCGAGCATCAAAAACGTGGCCCCGAGCTTTCCCGTGCCTGCCGGTGGAATCAAGTATCATCGGGTGCAGGAATCGCTCGAGTTTTATGGCAAAGACGTGATGTTGCTCATCGGCGGCGGTCTCTACGAGGCTGGCGACGAAAAAGAGCTTCGCGCGCGTGCCGAAGAATTTGTGAAACGCTGCGAGTAGAAGCTCACCACGAAATCGCTCGCTGCCGGAGCAATTGATCCACCAGAACGAGCCGGGTCATCGCCTCCACCATCGGCACGGCGCGGGGTAAAACGCAGGGATCATGACGGCCACGCGCTTTCAGTTCTGCATCTTCGCTGGTGGTTGAGACGGTCTGTTGCGCCTTGGCTATCGTGGCGACAGGCTTAAACGCCACTCGGAATATAATCTCCTCACCATTCGAAATGCCGCCCTGCACACCGCCACTGTTATTCGTGCGGGTACGAACGCGGTCCCCTTCCATGTAATAGGGATCATTGTGCTCGGAGCCACGTAGAGTAGCGCAACCGAACCCCGAACCGATTTCAAACCCCTTGCTTGCCGGGAGCGAAAGCATTGCTTTAGCCAAGTCGGCTTCCAAGCGGTCGAACACCGGCTCGCCCAGACCAGCGGGCGCATTTCGGACGATACAGGTCACGATACCCCCGACAGAATCGCCCTCACTTCGGACCTTCTCGATGAGGTCGATCACCTGCTCAGCATCGGCGGCATCCGGCCAGCGAACGATATTACTCTCCACCGCATGCTGAGTGACTTCGGTCGAGGGCGTTTTCGCCACGATGGTATGCACCTGCGAAACGTAGGTCACAATCTCGGTGATAGGGGCGAGCTGTTTCAACACTTGCGCGGCAATGGCACCTCCCGCCACCCGTCCGATGGTTTCCCTGGCCGAGGAGCGCCCGCCGCCTTCCCAGTTTCGTATGCCATACTTAGCTTGGTAGGTGTAATCAGCGTGCGAGGGGCGATAGAGCGTCTCCATCTCCTTGTACGCCTCGGGCCGCTGATCCTCGTTTTTCACCATCACACTGATGGGCGTTCCGAGCGTGAGACCCTGGAACGTTCCGGAAAGAATGGAACAGATGTCGCTTTCCTTGCGCGGAGTGACGATTTTGCTCTGACCAGGCCGACGCCGGTCGAGATCGACCTGGATGTGCTCGGGCAAAAGTGGGATTCGCGACGGGCAACCGTCTATGACCACACCAACGCCTCCGCCGTGCGATTCTCCCCAGGTCGTGATTCGAAAAAGGTGGCCGAAGGTGTTAGGCATCCGAGGACGGTACCATGGTCAATTGCGGTCGCCAACCCGCGACTACCGCTTTCCCGCTGTCGGTGTTATCGCTTCCTTCGGAGCCTTGCCGTTGAGTCCGTGGGGCTCATCGCCTCGGGGCGGATTATCGTGGTTGCTGTCCTCATGCAGCGTCTTGAGGAACCGCTTCATCGCAGGAGAGAGGACGCGACCTGATTTGTAGATGATCCCGAGCGGGCGGAAATAGGGCCGCCCCACGAATTCAATAGCCTTCAAGGTGTGGGAATTGACCTCTTGCTCAACGGTGGTTCTCGGGACAATGGCGATTCCAGAACCTATTTCAACGACTCGCTTCACCGTCTCGATATTATCCAGCTCCATGATCGGCTTGAGCTCTAAGTCGTTTTCCTTGAACATCTTATCGATGGCCTTGCGAGTTGGGATGTCCGGTTCAAACGCGATGAACTTTTCGAAAGCGAGGTTCTTAATCTCAACTTCAGACTCCTGGCTGAGGCGATGCTCCGGTGCGCAGATCAAGACCAGACGATCTTTGCGGAATGGCTCAATTTTGAGCGATTTGCGAGCGGTGGGGAACGCGACGAGCCCGATATCGCTCATTCCCTCAAGCACCTCATCGTACACTTGGTTCGAGCGGCGGTATTCCACATGAACATTCACTGTAGGGTACTCCTTGAGAAAACGCTTCAGGTAGGGTGGCAATTCGTGCAGACCGATGGAGTAGACCGTGCTCACTCGGAGACTGCCGGTGACAATATTCCGCATCTCCGCGAGCTGGTGCTGGAGCGTATCGAAATGGAAAATGATCTCCTTGCTCGTTTCATACAAAAGCTGACCCTCCCGCGTGAGACCGAAGCGTTTGTTGCTTCGTTCAATCAGCGGGACATGGAAGCGATCCTCCATGGCGCGGATTTGCTGACTCACCGCTGACTGCGTAATGAAGTTCAGCGCAGCGGCTTTGCTAAAGCTTTGGGTTTCAACTAGATCGCGAAAAACTTTGAAGGACTCGACTTGCATATCCTAATAATAAGCCGCTCTAATGCCTCGTCAAATAGCGTTACGAAAATAGTTTGGATTTCTCACATATTTTTTCGGTAACGGAATTTTTTGCCCCCATGAGGGTTGCTTTTTGTAGCTCAGGGATGGAGTCTGAACGAGATTGGTCTTATGTCTACTCGCACCTCTTCCGGTGGGTATTCCGTTCCGACGGTGCGCCTCGCTCGGGTTATTTTGATTTTTTCCACCGTCCTGTGGGCCTTGTGCTTCCCGCTGCCAAAAGGTGCCCAGATGCTGCAAGCTCAAATGGCCCCCACGATCAGCGATCAAGAACTGGTCTGCGCGGCCAACTCGATGCGCTTTGGAATGGCCTTTTTGATTCTGCTGCTCTGGCAAGCTCGGGATCTCATGCGAATTACCCGTTTGGAGCTGAGCCAGGGAATTGGGCTGGGTCTCTTCTCGACGATGGTTCTCTTATTTCAGATGCTCGCATTGCGTTGGACAGACTCCTCAATCGTCGCGTTTTTAAGCCAGCTTTACTCGCTCTTTGTGCCGTTGCTCGTTGCGATCGGTGTGGGCAAGTTGCCGAGCACGCGCGTGATGATCAGTTGTGCGCTGGTTTTGGTCGGTGCTGCGCTGTTAAGCCCGGAGTTGATCGCCCACTTGAAACTCGGGCCTGGAGAAATCGTGACGATCATTTCAGCTCTCTTTATCGCCGGGCAAATTCTTTGGGTGAACCGCCCGATTTACAAAGGTAACCGAACGGTAATCGTCACGTTACTCATGTTCGGTCTCATGACGCTGAACTACTGGATCATGGCGATGTACTTCGGAGGCGGAACGGTGCCCTGGGGTGATCTGTATTCGGGCTGGCCCATCAAAGAACTGGTGGCGACTATGGTCGTCTTTTGCACCGTTGCCCCCTACTACATCATGAACGCTTGGCAACCCAAGGTGAGCGCTGTCGAGGCGAGCATGATTTATTGCTCCGAACCCGTAATCGCCGCCATTCTCGCAACATTTATACCCGGCTGGCTTTCCTTGTGGACGGGCGTCCATTACGCAAACGAACAGCTCAGCGGAATGATTTGGCTAGGCGGCGGGCTCATCGTTCTGGCCACAGTTCTGGTGACGACCGATGACGCGAAGTAATTCCCCTTTGATTACGCCACCAACTTGCCCAGGCGCAAGTGCAGCTTTTGATTGCCGAGCTGCGCGATTTGATCGTCGTGAGTGACCAGCACGACGCAGAGTTGCCGTTTGGTGGTTAGATCGCGGAGCAGTGCGATGATCTCGGAGCCGGTGTTTTGATCGAGATTCCCGGTCGGTTCATCGGCCAAAAGCAGGGCCGGATCGTTGCGAAGGGCGCGGGCGATGGCAACCCGTTGTTGCTCGCCGCCCGAGAGCTGCGCGGGGCGATGATTCATCCGGTGCGCAAGGCCCACCTGCTCCAGCAGCGCAGTGCTTTTCGCCGAATCCGGTCGGCGACCGAGTCGCGCGGGAAGCTCCACGTTCTGCAAAGCCGTTAGCTCTGGCAACAGGTGATACGCCTGGAAAACGAATCCGACCGATTGATTACGCCATTGCGCCAGACGATTGCGCGGCCAACCGTAGATCGATTGATCGTTCCAGAGAATCGTGCCGGAATCGGGAGACTCCAGTCCGCCGAGAATCTGCAACAACGTGCTCTTACCTGAGCCGGACGCGCCTTGAATTGTCGTCCACGTGTTCGGATGAAACTCCAAATCGATTTCGTGGAGAATCGTCAGCGCTTCGCCGCCGAGGCGGAAGCTTTTTTTGAGGGAACGACATTGCAGAAGCGGCTGCATGAAAAATGGACGGACGTCGGGTTGTGCCATAAAATGGCGGGGGGAGCGACAACGATTTTGTTTTGTCAGCAGGCCACCGGGGCAATTTGTCTTCCCTTCGCTAGCTAAAACTTCGAGACTCCCGCTACTCGTATGAAGCGCGTCCTCATCCTCTCCACCAGTGCCGGCACCGGCCACATCCGCGCCGCAGAGGCTCTGGAGAAGGTGTTTCGCGAGCAACCGGACGTAGAGGAGGTCCGGCACATCGATGCGCTCATCTACACGAATAAGCTCTTTCGCGATTTCTATTCGCGCCTCTACAATCAACTGGTCATCAAGGCCCCCGCCCTGCTCGGCTGGGTCTACCGAACCAGCGACGAGCCATGGCGCACCGACCGGATGCGGCTGATGTTGGATCGCCTCAGCACCGGCCCGCTGGAACGCTATATTAAGAAATTCGATCCGGACATCACCGTCTGCACCCATTTCATGCCGGCGGAAATCATTTCCTACCTCATCAGCACAGGCAAACTCAATGCCCGACTCTCCATTGTCGTAACCGATATGGACGTGCATGCCATGTGGCTTTGTCGCACATTCCACCGTTATTTCGTTGCGCTGGAAGAGAGTAAAGTTCACTTGGAAGCGCTGGGACTTCCGGGCGAGCACATTACGGTCAGCGGCATTCCGGTCGACCCTGAATTCTCGAAGAAATGTGACAAGGGGGTCTTGCGCCGTGAGATGGGGCTCGATCCTGATCGACCGCTGCTCCTCGTCTCCGGCGGTGCACTCGGCGTCAGCCCGGCAGAAGCGGTGCTGGAGGGACTGGCCAAGCTCCAGAATCCGGCTCAGGCCGTGATCATTTGCGGAAAAAATCCGCAGTTACTCGCCAAAATGGAGAAGCGCTCTGAAGCTCTCATGGCGAGCTGTCCACACCTCACGTTTCGTATTATCGGGTTCACCACAGAAATGCATCGGTGGATGAAGGCTGCTGACCTCTTCATCGGGAAACCAGGTGGCCTCACCACGGCAGAAGCGCTTTCGTGCCGTCTGCCCATGGCGATTATCTCACCCATCCCCGGCCAGGAAGAGCGCAACTCCGATCACCTGCTCGAAAAGGGCTTGGCGATCAAGTGCAACGAGTTCACCACGCTGCCGTATAAAATCGACCAGCTCTTGAGCGATCCCACCCGACTCGCCGCCATGAGCGAGCGAATGAAACTCTATAGCCACCCCTTCGCGGCTCAAACAATCGTGAACACGCTCTTGCACCTGCCGCTCACCCAGAGAGCTATCGTCACGCCAGAGACGATGCGGGCTAGCGCCGATGAGCCGAACGGGACGCTCACTGCGGCGTAACAATCTCCGCCCGATACTCCTGCCGATGCCCCAATCTGCCATCACCATCTTTCTCAACGGCAAGCCGCAGCAAATCTCCGCCACCCTCACCATCGGCCAGCTCGCTGAACAATTCCAGATCGCGCCCCGACAGATCTTGGTTGAACTCAACCTCACCGCTCTTCCTCGCGCTCAATGGCCCAGCCAAACGCTGCAGCATGGGGATCGACTCGAGTTCATCCGGGTCGTCGCGGGCGGATAAACGCGCAGTTGGATTGAATCACAACTGAATCACGGAAAAGGCCTTCTTTGAAATCGGCTGTCGAACCGCGTTTTCACGAGACGGTTACAGCTTATTACACATTGGCCTTGATTAAGTGAAACAGGAGGAGTACCTTACACTGCAATAGTTCGCTTCACTGCGGAATCGGTGTCTCCGTTACCTCTTTTTCGTATGACCCCATCGCCCCACAAACGTCTTAAATTCCCTCGGAAAACGGGCCGTCGCGGCTTCGTCCTTCTCGCTTCACTTCTAGTCGTCAGCCTCCTCACCATCCTGGTCGTTGCTTCGGCCGTACTGGTGGAAATCGAGCAGCAATCCCAGTACAACGCCGCTCGCCAAGACGTCGCTCGTCAGAATGCACTCTTTGGTCTCTCTCAAGCTCTCGATCAGCTCCAAGTCGCTGCCGGCCCTGATCGGCGGGTTACTGCGCGTGCAGATATTCTGAGCAATGCCACCGCCGGTACGCCGCTCGAGCCGACAAAACTCGGCTATGGCACGGACGCCCCGGCCACCGATTCGGGCCAATCGTTTTGGACAGGTGTCTGGATGAACACGAGTAACGACTTCTCGGGCTGCGCTGGAAATGGATTCGTCCTAAACCCAGATTGCAGCACCACGTACTCGGTACCGGCAGGTTCAGGTAACATCTCCCCCGGTTCGTCGTTTCTCTATTACGACGTCCTGCCCAGTGGTGCGACGAACAACGCTAATCCTTCCTCCACTCCACTGACTCCGTTAGCCTACCCGAATCGCGCGCAGCTCTACTCGAACAATGTTACCGGACAGATGGGGGGCAATGTCTCTTGGCTCATTTCGTGGCCATATGGCTACGTTTCCGGAAGCCCAGATCCGACACAATCGCTTTCAAATCAGATCACTAACTTCAATATTCCCGTGCTGTCCGGACCAACCAAGACTCTGCCCACGCAGTTTGTGACACTGATCAGCTCGATCAATGCCGCCACAAACGCGAACACGAATCTCAAAGCCACATCCAGCTCAATTTCGGCACCTGTTGTTCCGATTGTCGCGGTTAATCCATCTTCAAGTGCCAAGGTCACCACGGGTGCCTTTGCCTATTACATTTCGGATGAAGGCATCAAAGCGAAGCCCAACATTACCGATCCTGTCCTTGCACAAAACCCCAGCCCGACCGATGCCTCAGCCAATGGCGGTTACCTTCGCTACCAGGGCCATTTTTCTGCAGCACAAAGCACCGATGCGAGTCTGGCTCTTAACCAAAATACAGGTGGCGGATTCGGAGCTACATCGGCCGTTGATATCCGGGGAAACAGTTTATTCGCACCGACATTAGCGTCCCTGACCTACGCGGACAACGCTTCAAGCAGTTGGTCCGATTTCTCCGCGAATACTTGGAAATACTCCTCGGACTTCACGGTGAACAGCTACGGGATTTTGGCCGATAATTTTAACGGTGGACTCCGTAAAGACCTGACTGCCGGCCTTGAAAATCAGACCCTATACATCAATCAATTTGGCGATCTGGTTGGGGAACCGGGCCGCAAGCTGTTTAGCGCTAATGGGATCGGAAAAAGCAGCGCTGCGGACTGTGTCGGAGGTAACACTCTGATTACTTCCATCGGGAGCAATGCTGGCGGGGTCACTTTTGATGGTCTTCGCTGGGATTCGTTATTCCTATATTATAACCTCTACAAATCCATAATGCCCTCGCCCATTTCCGGCACCCCTGCGACAGGACCGTCAGGAGTGGGTTCTCAATTCGCGGCCGGTGTTGGTGGTGGCACCAGCCCCGTCATTGCACAGCGGGTCTACCAGGAACAGGATTCCGCTTCCACGGAAACCTTTACGATCGACCCGATCTTCCCAGAACTGGTGGCCTGGACGTACACCCCGGAATTCGGACTTATCAGAGACCCAGGCAGCCCGACTACTGGCGTGCAGCAATACGATCTCGTGATGAACAACAGTCCGCAGATGGTGCTCTACAATCCGTGGGACGTGCAAATCCACGCGGCGACGGGTTCAAAGGTCGGTATCGGCGGGAACATCTCGACAACGGCAACGTTCACCTCGACCGGTGACCCCCATCCCGGCGGTTACATTGTCCAGCTGAGTTGTTCCGCCGGTATTGCCTCTGACCCCACCAATAGCGCCGCGACCAATCCAGACCTGATGCCGGGCGAGCTGCGTGTGTACGGAGTAGGTGCGGATACAGATCTCGGCACCCAACCCTACAGCGACCCGATTACCACCACAAACCCAGGGCCCCCCGTAACGACGACGACCGTTTACACTGAACCCTTCTCCGACTCAGCCAACTCCACTGCTGCCGTTCAAAGTCTTGGAGTTTCTTGCACGAAAGCCTCTGTCAATCTGGTTTCAAACTACAGTCCTAATAACTACATCAAGAGCACCATATTGACCCAAATGCTCGCCGATCCCACCAAGGACACCATTACAATAACCGGTGGCACCACACTGGAAACAAACAATTTACGTGAGAACGTGATCAGTTTCTTCAAGTGGCCAGTAACGGGAAGTAACAACAACATCTATCGACCCCAGCCTCCCGCCCTGAACCAAAAAGCGGCGCTTCAATCGAGCAACCCCATTTCGCACCTCTCGCCGACCTCGCTGCTCGCCACATCCGTTCCCCTATCTCTTTTCGTCGACCGCCTTACGGGATACAACTCTCCCTCGGCTAATTTAGGAACTAACGCAGGGATCACCGGCACGGCAACACCTGGTTTCGCTGCCGGCGGAACCATCTACAATCCTCTCGATAACGAGACCAATGGGATGATGCGCGACTTCGGGAACACCGGCGTGCTCTACAGTGGACTCTCCTGGAGCCAAGCTGGCTTTAACGTCGTACCAGCCGCTCCAGCCTCAGTGACCGATACCTACTGGCAACCCGATTCCGTAGGGAGAGGTGGAGCCAAACAAGCAATCGTGATTTTGAAGTCAATTCCGCGTCAGCCCCTCATCTCGCTAGGCCAGTTTAAAAACATGAATCCCTTCTATAAGGAGAATAACTTTGACGATAACGATATTCAGGACGAAGGCTTCTCCTTCTATCCGGTGGGGGGCTCCTACCCAGTGGACATTCCCACGAACTTCGCAGCGACAATCGCTGGGTTTGGTTCGTACATGTCTCCGCAAGGGGCAATTCCGATGCTCGATGATGATTTCCTCTCAAATGAAACTTTATTTGATGGCTACTTCCTTTCGACCGTACCGCCAGCCGGAGCAACCGATCCATCCAACTGGCCAATCAAACCGACGAATTTCAACCAAGCCTATGTCAGCGCAAACCAGCCCCTGCCCAATGCTCGCTTGAGCTACTACTTCCGCAGTCAGCCCGGCCAAACGTCCACAGCCCCCGTAATCACCAACTTACAGCTCGCTAACGTTGCCGCTTCGAACTTGCGTAAGCCCGCAGCAAATCTCTTGATCAATGGTGCCTTCAATATCAACTCCACCTCCGTTCCTGCATGGGAAGCGTTCCTGTCATCATCGTGTGGTTCTTCCAGTGGAATCAGCACCTTCACCATGAGCAACACGGCGATTCCGACTAAGCTGACTCAGTATTTCCCTGCATTCGGCTCCACCGACTCATTCTTCCCGAATTTTCCGTCGGTCACCACGTTCGGCTCAGCCACACCGAACACACTCTGGAACGGAGTCTGCAAACTGTCTCAGGGTCAAATTGCCACTCTTGCGCAAAACATAGTGTCTCAGATTCAACTCCGGGGTCCGTTCCTCTCAATCGGCGACTTCCTGAACCATCGCCTGGGGTCTGCAGCGACGAACTTGACCAATTCGGGCGCACTTCAAGCCGCGCTGGATAACATCGGTGTCGGAGGCAACTCGGGATCTGTGCCCGTCAGTTACACGATGTCCTCGCACGCATACAATGGCACATCGGTTCCGGCGAGCTACAAAACTACCGTTGGACTTAATCCCACCGCTCCCGCGAACGCGGATTACGGTATGCCGGGAACCATCTCCCAGGCCGATATCGTTCAGGCCATCGCTCCCGCCATAACCGCCCGATCCGATACGTTTACCATACGTGCTTACGGCCAAGCGATCAATGCTACTGGAAATTCCGATGCGGAGGCCTACTGCGAGGCGGTAGTTCAACGCGTTCCTGAATACTTGTATTCAACCGAAAACGGCAATACGGATTCAGCCAAAGGCTCAAATAACGCTTACGACGATCCAAACCCCTCGGCTACAAATACCGAATCGAATAGCAGCGTTACACCTTCAATTAGTGGTACTGTCAGTGGATTAACGAAAGCCAACGCTATTTTTGGCCGACGTTTCAAGATTATCTCCTTCCGGTGGCTAACTAAAAATGAACTCTAGAGTGGTGGCTCTTTTCCGGTGTCTCGTCGCGTCTGTTCTTGTCTTCGGGTTAGCCCGCGCTCAGAACAGTAACGACCCAAACAAATGCCATTTCCGGGCGATCACGTGCACCGCTCCGATCGACGACCTGTTCCTGGCTCAACAACCGCCACCGCAACCCGATCCGCAAAACCCCGGCCAGTCCATTCCAGACCCGAGCTACACGGAAGCCGAAATTCATGTCCCCATTGTCTGCCGCTCAGGGTTCATTCCCTATGACAAATCCAAGGAACTCTACTTTGTCAGGCACGTTGGGAAACTCTATCAAACGGTCGCAGTCGTCGATCTCACTTCCTCTCCGAATCTACCGCTCCTCTTCTTTGTGCCGCTCGGTGCCGGGAAATTCCAGGTCAATGTCTACATGGATGATCCGGCCTCGTTTCCCAGTGGCTCCTTTCGACTCTTCGACGCCTCTGACACGCCGGTGAGCGGAACCTTCAACAAGGACGCGATCACAATTAAACCGGGTGAAAGCAAAGTGATCACCCCACAAGGCGAAAACGGAAAGATCCTGATGGCGCTTTACTCCGGCTCTGACACGACACCGTTCGCTGGTGTTAAATGGGCGGCTAAGCAGGACCTTCGCTGCATGATTTTCATCTTCAAGAACGCCCAAGGGCAACTCGATTTCAACCTCATCAAGGACAGCGCCACGAACGCGGCCGATCCAGACGCGCCAAAGCAGTAGAGCATTTCTCCTTGACATCCTCCCACGCCTTACGCATTCTTCCAGGCTCCACAAATCGGACTTTCTCTTATGCGCGAACAAGTTATTCTCGAGTGCACGGAAGCAGCCAAAGAAGGCGCGGCTCCCTCACGTTATTTCTCTACTAAAAACAAAAAGCTCCAGCAAGGTCGCTTGGAACGAATGAAGTATAACCCCAATCTTCGTCGTCGCACGCTTCACAAAGAAAAGAAGTAGTCGGGTATCGCTGGACCCAGCAGGTGATGGCCGACTGGGGAGAGCTTCCACACAGATAAGACTTCTTCCGATGACCAAAATTCAGTTTGGCTCTAACGATTTTACCAATCTAGTCGATTCAGACTCGATCCCATGGCGCATTTACATGGCGATCATTGGGGCGGTCGCCATCGTCATCTTCGGCACAGCAGGCCTTTACACCTGGCACGTCGAGGTCGTTAGTGAACTCAACGACCAAGCGAACCAAGCCCTCCAGAACGCTAAGACCGCCGCAGATAAAATCAAGGTCGCCGATACTTTCCCAGGTACGGACCCCGCCGCACGTGCCCTGATCCTGGCCGGTCAAGACGACTACGCTTCTGGCGATTTCACTAGTGCGATTCAGGTCGACCAACGCCTGCTCGATAGCTTTCCGAATCATCCCCTTCACGAAAGTGCGGAGGTCGGTAAAGCCTGCGCCCTCGAAGCAGCGGGGAAGTTGGACGACGCCGAGACACTGTTCCTCCAGATTGCACGGCGCGCCGATAAATCGCCTTACTCCTCCTACGCATGGCTCCAAGCTGCCTGCATTTGCCAGCAGAAGGGTGACGTCACCGCGTTAAAGACAATTCTCCAGGAAGCCCCGCCCCTCGAAACAAAGGAAACACCTGGAATGAGCGGTCTCTTTAAGCACGAACTGAATTCCATCGCACTCAGCTTGACCCACACGCCATCGCCGGTTCCCGCCGTTTCTCCTTCCCCGAAACCTAGTGAGCCGGCCACTCCGCCCAAGCCTTCCCCGAGCAAGTAAAGTTCGGTCTGACTTCCCCCTCGCCTATTTCCAGTTGCTACCTTAAGTTACTGCCCCATGAAATTTGTCTTTCTGGGTGACGTCGTCGGTGAGCCAGGTCGCGACACCATCAGAGCCGTCATCCCCATCCTACGCAACAGATTCGAACCCGATTTCTTCATCGTTAACGGGGAGAACGCCGCCGGTGGCAGTGGCATTACGCCCAAACTCGCGATCGATCTCATGCGTGCCGGTGCCGATGTGGTTACGCTCGGAGATCACGCCTGGGATCAACGCGATATCATGCCGTTCTTTTACCAGGAACCGCGACTCATTCGCCCGCTGAATTACCCGGAGGGTACTCCTGGCACCGGCTCTGTGGTCGTCAGTGGTAATGGAAAGAAAATCGGTGTTCTGAATCTCCTGGGTCGCACCTTCATGACGCCACAGGTCGATAACCCCTTCTTGCTGGCGGAACCCGAAATCATTCGCATGCGACAGGAGGGTGCAACGTCCATCCTCGTCGATTTTCATGCAGAAGCGACCTCAGAAAAGATCGCGTTTGGTCGCTCGATGGATGGCCTCGTCAGCCTCGTTGTGGGAACGCATACCCATGTCCAGACCGCCGATGAACAGATCCTGCCAGGCGGCACGGCGTATCTCACCGACGCTGGATTCTGTGGCTCCCATGACTCCGTGATCGGGCGCGATATCACCAGCGTCGTGCAAAAGTACAAGACCCTGTTGCCTAATAAATTCTATATCGCTCGGGAAGGTCTTCAAGCCGACGGCGTGTTTGTCGAAACCGACGATGCGACCGGTCGCGCGAAACGCATTGAACGCATCCAAGAAAAGGTTACCCTCCCTGATCCAAACGTCTAAACTACAAATCGAGCCCTACCCCTTTACCCCATGAGCATAATTAAAGAATTTCAAGAGTTTATCGCGCGCGGCAATGTGCTCGATCTCGCTGTCGGCGTCGTCATCGGCGGAGCCTTCACCTCCATCGTTAATTCGCTCGTCAAAGATATCATCACGCCACCCATCGGCTACCTCACCAGCGGCATTGATTTCGCCTCGCTGAGCATTACCCTTCGCCCCGAATACTACGCCGCCGCAGCAAATGCCAAGCCGACCGACCCGCCTGTTCTTCACCCTGCGGTTCTGATCACCTACGGCAATTTCATCAACGCCGTTATCAGCTTCCTCATCGTCTCGTTCGTGATTTTTCTCGTGGTCAAAGGCAGCAATATCCTCAAGCGCCGCCTAGCGAGCGCAGAAGCCGATAAGCCCGCCCCCGCGCCTGCACCGGAAGTCGTCCTCCTGACAGAAATTCGCGATCTCCTCCGTAACAAGTAGTGAAGCTCGTCCGCTCGCCGTATTGGAAGCGCTGCTTCCCTTTCATTCTCGCTGCAATTGCCAGAGGTCGCGTGATCACCTGGCACAGCCTTCTGCTTGCCGCCTACTACCGCTGGTCGATTCTAATCGCCGCGATTTTTACAGCATGCCTGGGGGTCTGGGCGTGGCATAACGACGAAAACATTCTGCGCTTGGTTCATGTGGAGAACCCCGTAGCCAATCAGTTCGCCCGATTCTGCAGTTACTGGGGCGATTACCAAACCTACTCGGTCCCGTTCGCGATTCTTCTGTGGATCAATTCCGCCCTGCTCCGTGTTCCCTCTCGACGTCGCCACTGGCGACGCGTCGCCATGGCCTGCTTCATCGGCGCGAGCCTGACCGGCCTTTTTAACGACGCGTTCCGGCTCACAATGGGTCGACCGCGCCCATCGGCGGTGGATCCCGCCAAGGGCATCGTCGATACCTTTTACGGGCCACGCTTCACGTGGTGGGGCGATTACCAGAGCTTCCCCTCCGGCCACGCGGCCACATCGTTCGGCACGGCCACCGCGCTGCTCATCATCAATCCCCCAATCGGCACTGCAGCCACCGTCTTCGCCGCCTCGGTCTGCTGGGCGCGGATGGATCTGCGTCGCCATTACCCGTCGGATATCGCTGTCGGAATGATGGTCGGAATTATCGGTGGCCTGCTGGTCGGGCGAGCCGCTACGGGGCCGCTTCCGAAACGGTGACGACGTTAGTTAACGGGAACTCTCCCTATCCTCTTGACGTTCCTCCCAGTACTGCGTAGTCGCTATTGCATGAGATTACCGCTTGGTCTGGTTTTTGTACTTCTGTCCCTGCCGTTTGTCCGCGCTGGCAATCCGTTGTTTACCGATTGCGCCGCCGATCCCTCGGTGCGCGAGTTTAATGGCAAATTCTACATCTATTGCACCCACGATGAAATGACCGAGAAATCGCCCTGGACCACTTACGATTTCCACGTCTATTCCTCCACGGATCTTGTCAATTGGACCGATAACGGCGTCGCGTTTTCCCGAAAAGACCTCACCTGGAAAAACGATAATTTGTGGGCCCCTGATTGCATCCAGCGCGATGCGAAATATTACCTCTACTACGCGGTTCCTGGAGGCAAAGGTGATGACATCGGCGTGGCGGTTTCCGATTCACCCACCGGCCCGTTTAAAGATCCGCTCGGCAAGCCGCTCGTCTCTAGTAGCGATTTCAAAGGTGGCCGCGCGATTGATCCCTGCGTGTTTATCGATGACGATGGCCAAGCCTACCTCGTCTTTGGCAACGGAGTATTCCACATCTTTAAGCTGAAGCCCGACATGATCACGCGCGATGGCGACATCACCTTGGTTCCTGTCAAAGACTCCGGCGAAGGCCCCTGGCTCCATAAGCGTAACGGCATCTACTACCTCTCCTACCCCACCGGTTCCTACAAAGGTCCGCACAAGAACCAGGTCATGGTCTACAGCATGGCCAAAAACATCATGGGGCCGTGGACCTATGGCGGCACGCTCATCCTGGATAACGGCGACGGCAATATCCACGGCTCAATCGCGAAGTTCGGTTCGCAATGGTACGTTTTCTACCACCGCATCGCGAATTTTCCGGGAGCCACCTGGCAACGTCAGGTCTGCGCCGATTATCTGGAGTACAATGATGACGGCACGATTAAAGAAGTAACGCCCACAACGACGGGCGTGGTATTGAAGCCTTAATGGGTCGCCGCTGATCGACTGTTTTGACAAGGGCCATCCGTTCAGTAGGGTCGTGAGCGGATTATGACCACGGCAATACACGAGCCCGCTCGCCCTGCGTCCTGGCAACGCCGACTTGCCGCCGGGACCGTCGATACGCTGTTCTGCTTCTCCGTGCTCTTGGTGATGGTTTTTGTCATCGTTAATAACTACCTCACGGCGTTTATCCTCCACACCTCGAGCAACGTCGATTTCACCTACCCCGGCCGTGTTCTCATTTTTCGGTACATGATCGTCCGTTATTTCTACGAGGTGCTTTCCATCGCATTCATCGGAGGAACATTCGGCCACGTTCGCTGGAGATTGAAGGTCGAGACCGGCGGGAAATCGTATCGATTCGCCCGTATTCTGATCAGATCCGTATTCAGTTCCCCCACGTTCTACAGCCTCCTTCTGCTCTTTCTGGCGCCCGAACATAACGACGGCATTCGTTTGATCGCTTCCATCCTTGTACTGCTAACGCTGATCACGAGCGTGGCGACGTTCGCCTATTCCATCGTCGATCCCAAAAAACTCTCCCTCGGCGATCGTGTTTCGGGACTGCGACTGATCGATACCCGCCCCGCCTCGCTTTTGGTTCGACGCGAGTTTAAGCATCGTGCCCGCAGAACGTTGACCCTCAAGGCTATTCTCTCCCTCTCATTTGCGCTTATCTGCCTCGTCGTGTTGGGCGTCACGGGTCGAATGCTCTACGTCTTCTGTTTCTTGGTCATCGCGTTTAAGGCCTCGGCTCAGCTCTACACGGATAACAGCTTTCAGGTGCGGCACTTCAGTAACGTCCTGGGTTCCACTTCTGAACAAGTGCTGCCGGAGATCGTCTACCGCGCGCGCGACGGATTTCTGCCCATCTCAAATCCTCAATCGCTTGCACTCGATTTCGCCGAAACAATGCGAACGCTCTCGAAGGACGTCGGCACCATCAACTATTGCGATCTCCAGGGCAACATGGCCGGTGCTGGCGCTGAACCCAACGACTCGAGTCATCGCTTTCTCTACCTGCGCACCGCTGACGGCGTGCTCTCAAAATCGACACTAGATGAGCAAAACAAACTCAGTCCCGTTACCGATTCCCGACTGATTCCGGGTGACCCTCGAAAGCAGGAGTGGTTTGCTAAAACGCTCGCCTCCACAAGCGTGCAGTGGGCCAAATCCTCCACTCTATCCGATGGCACACCCGTTCTGACCTCTGCGGTCAGTTGGACACCTCCACGTGCTACCCAACCTGCAGGGGTGTTTTTCATCACTTTCTACGTGACTAAACTCGATGCAGAAGTCGCGAGAGCTGCTTCGTTTGCCAACACGGATGAGTTTGTTGCGCTGATCGATCCTGACGGAAATCTTATCAGCGCATCCAAGGACGATCCCGAGCGTAAACAGATCGTGCAACAAGCCGTAACCATGCGAAATAAATCGGCTGAAAGCAAAAATGAGACGCGATTCGCGGTCGATGGCCCGATTCCGTATGTGGTTATTATTCGTGATCTGCATGCCACAAATGCGCCGCTTATTGCCACGGCAATTCCGACGACATCGTTATCTCCAGGTAACGAGCTGTGGGCGATCTTCTCGTTTGCCATCGCGCTCGGCACGGTCATCGCCATGATTATCGGTCGCTTCATCGCACAATTAATAAGCGATCCGTTGGTCGATCTGAGTGAAGAACTTCGGCTCATCGGAGACTTCAACCTCGAATCCGGACGGCTCTCGCGATCTATTGTTCAGGAGATCCAGATTCTCACGGAGTCGTCTGAGCTGATGAAGACGGGACTGCGCTCGTTCCTTCGGTACGTCCCCGGCGACCTGGTGCGACTCCTCCTCCAATCCGGAAAAGAAGCCGCGCTCGGCGGAGAATTGCGGGAAGCAACCATCCTGCTCTCAGATATTCAGGGCTTCACGGCTTATAGCGAAAACCGGCATCCAGAAGCGCTGGTGACTCAATTATCGAGCTACTTCAATATCCTGGCCGATCAGGTTAAGAGTCAGGGCGGTACGCTCGATAAGTTCATCGGCGACGGCATGCTCGCCTTCTACAACGCACCGTTTGACTTGCCTAAACACGAACAAGCGGCCTGCCTTACCGCACTGCAAATTCAGGAGGAATTGGTTGCCAATGACAACCCGTTCACCACCCGCGTGGGCCTTCATTCGGGCACCGTACTCGTCGGTAATATCGGAACGTCCGAGCGATTTGCCTACACCGTGATCGGCGACGTGGTCAATACGACGAGCCGGTTGGAATCACTCAACAAAGCCTACGGATCATCGATTATCGCCAGCCACGCGATCCAATCGAAAACCGAAGGTGACCTGGAGTGGCGCAGGCTCGATCGCGTCGCTGTCGTCGGTCGATCCGGTGCGCTCGATATCTACCAACTCTTGGGCCGCCGTAAATCCCTGGCCGACCATCGACTGTGCGCGCGCGATCTCTACCAATCCGCGCTCCTCAAATATTTCCAGACCGATTTCGCCGAAGCACGCTCGCTATTTCTTCAAGCCGCGTCCCACGATCCCACCGACCTCGCCGCGCCCATGATGGCACGCCGTTGCGAAGCGATGTCGCAAACGGAGCTCGGTGCCGATTGGAACGGAGTGTTCGCTCAGAAGGAAAAGTAGAGATCTCCTTACCTCTTACTCCACCACAATCGTTCCGGAAACCGTCCGCGCCTTGATCTTAGGGTTGTACATCGATTCGGCCTGTACCGGCGGCACCACGAACGTTCCCTTAGTCGTTGCTTTTACAGTGTACGTCACGGCCGTCTCCATTTCGACCGTACCGAAGTAGTTCACGCGGTCCTCCCGCACATCGGCGTAGTCCAGTCCGTAGTAGTTGCAGTCACCGGAATGCATATCCTCGGAGACCTCGAACCCACCGGGCAGAAGATCTTCCACAATCGCGTTCGTTACGGCATCCCTACCGACAGGTCGTACGCGAAGGGTCACCTTCACATCGGAGCCGAGCTTCACGTGATAAACGCCGTCCGCACCCTTCGGAGCATCGAAGTCCTTGGAGACTTCTATACCCTCGCTGAGCGGCTGAGTGACCACCTGATCGTCAAAGCCCGCCTGGCTGATCTGGTAGTAAAATCCCGGCAGTCCCGTGGAGTTCTGCTTGCCTTTCGAGAACTGAATCGACTCGGCATCGCTATCGAACTTCGACCGCGCCAAGAGTACGCCCTCAGCCTTCAGCGGCGTCACTTGCCCGCCCTTCTTTTCCGAGATCGTCATATCCGCCACGGAGTTCTTCACACCTACTGCCCGGGCGTAGCTATCGAGCCCCAGAATCGCTTCGGCAGCGGAGAGCGTATTGTACTCGCCGTCCATGATCGGCTTCACCATGCGATCCAGATCTTCCGACTTCAGTTCCTTCAACTTCTCAGGGAAATGATGCGCAATGAGATCCAGGTACAATCCATCGCGACCGAGGTGATTGTAGAGGTCATAGTCATACTCTGCATCAGGTCCATTGAAGTGGAATTTGTTGATCAACTTATCCGCCTCCGCCTGGTTCTTCAGGATCTGGTAGCTGGACGCCAGATAGGCCGAGGAGAGATCGTCGTACCAGTAGAATTCACGCTCCACAGCGCTCGGTTCCTTCTTGTACTTCTTTTCGATCCAATCCCGAGTGTGCTCGATGTAATTGGTGGTCACATGGCCATTCCGCGTGAGTAGATAGATCGAGTAACACTGGGTTCTCGCATCGTAGAAGTCCTTCGGGTCAGCCTCCTGCGTCTTCTCCAGGTAATCGAGCGCACGATTGACCAGATCTTCGTTGACCTCGTATCCGCGATCTTTCGCTTCCGTCAAGAAGTGGACCACGTAGCAGGTGTAGAGCGGGTTATCCGCTGTCTGCGTACTCCACAGACCGATGGCGCCCGCTTCATTCTGCCGGGAGGCAGCCACGGCGCAGACGCTATCCACGCTATCCTGGACTTCGTGGTGATTCTGACCCAGCTCCAGCGAATCGTTTGACACCAAACTGGGGAACGCCTTACTGATCATCTGCTCCGTGCAACCCCACTCATAATGCTCCAGATAAGTGGCCAGACCGCGAGAGAGCCCCATCGGCAAGAGAGAGGCTTGCGCGTAGTTCTCCTGGAATTGTGGGTAGAGCTTCCGATCGACCTTCACCTCAGAGTTGCCCGTAGTGAACCAGCCCTTTTCCACATAGCCAGACTTGACCGTAGTCAAGTAACCGACCGCAGGCCGCACACTCACGTGCGAAATCAGGTGCGAGCTCTTGTCGTTAAACTTCGCATAGACCGTGAAGTCAGCGTTTCCGAGCGCCTTATTCGCATGCAAGAGCCAATGCACCGTCGCATCATGCCCTTCTGAGATGGTGGTCTTCTCCGGAGCCTGCTTGATGGTTAAGCCATCGGTCGTTTCTGCAGTCAGTTCCACCGGCGCATCGGCACCCGAGCCTGGAACATTATTCGCAACCGTGACGCTGGCATCGAAGTCATCGCCCGGAGCAACCACCGTCGGCATATTCGGCAGAATCACAAACGGCCCGCGCACCTGCATCTTCAGCTGTGTGGCACCGACTGCCTCCGTGGAATCGGCCACCACCATGAGTCGAATCGTCCCCGCAAAGTAATCGGGAACATTGTACCGGAACGACTTCGCTTCCGGCCCAATATCGATGATGCCTGACCAATAGACAATCGGCGCATCGTGCTTCCGCTTAAACGGGTTCAGGTGATGTGCGAGCAAGTCCTCTCCATCGCCACCACCTGCGGCGGCAACCATGCGACTGATCGAGTACTCGGGCAGGATCTGGTCGACCGTCTGCCGTGTGGAGACACCCAGCGTCTCTTTTTGGAAGAAATAAGCCAGCGGATCGGGCAATGTGTAGCCGGCCACCTGAAGGATGCCTTCGTCCACGGCGTACACCACCGCTTGGGTGGGTCGCGAGGCCTTGACAGACCAGATGAGAGGGCGACCGGGCTCTGAGACTTTCGGTGCATCAATCGTGATGTCCGTGCGACGCGCTTCTTTGTTGATCGAGAACGGCAGCACCGAGTAGCTCAGCGGGCTCATGTAGATCTCCTTGGAATCGAGCCCACGCACGAACGTCACGTTCAGGTAGCCGTTCCCCTCCATGTCGGCGGGCACTTTGATTTTTTGCACGGAGCTGGTGGTCGTCGCAGTAAACCACGTGTAGGCATAGACCTTGTCGCGCTCGATTGTCAGCAGGCCACTGCCCGTGTATGGCGCGGTAATGCTCACCTCCACGTCCTCGCCCGGCTTGTACTCCTGCTTGGAGAGCTTGGCCGTTAGCTCGGCGTTCTTATCGCGAATCTGGCTCAAGTTCGCCTCGCCCACCACGGTGTAGTTCACGATTGCCACCTTGTCGCCCTTGTCGTCGAACACGTCGGCTTCAAATGTTCCCGGCGTCTTGGTCGGCACCGTCCAATTCACGCCCTCTACCGGCACATCGATCGTCTGCTCACCCTGCGGAATATCCTTCTCCACAGACTTGTACTCGAAGTTTCCGTTATCGGCTTGCGCAAGAACGCTCACCCAGCGGTGCTCGATGACCTTCAGCTTCAGCCCTTTCTGCTCCACCGATTTTAGGTTCTGATCTACGGCCAAAAGCTTGGCCTGATGCACGCTGTCATTTTTCAGGTAACCGAAATCGCCATCGGCCTTCACGCCCAACAGCCAACTCCGCGAAGAGACCAGCGTTCCGGAGAACCCACGCACACTGCGTCCACCTTCCTTTTCAAATGCCTCCACTAACAGCGAGAGCTGCGTGGCATGCGTACGAATTCCCGGTAGATTGAGGTCAAACGAAGCCTCGCCGTTTGCATCCGTCACGGTCTCTGGCAAATCGATCTCCATCTTGTCCTTCTCGGTGTAATTATCTTCCGCATACGGATCGCGGAATTCGTAGCCATCCAATTCGTCGAACGAGATGTCTTGCGGGCTTAGCGAGAGTTTGGCCGTTACACGATTTCCATCCGCAACTGCGCCGTACAGGTTTTCCAATTTCACGGTCTCTTTCAAATCCGTCAGTGTCACCCAACCCTTGGCCGTCTTGGACAGCCCCACTTGCAGCTTCAGGCGATCGGGGAGAAACTCCTTCACCTTAAGCGAAGTCGAACCCAATTGCGTCTTGTCGTTATCGTTCTTCACCAGTGAACAATTTACGAGATAATCTCCCGTGGGCATCGTCTCTTTAGTGGGGAAATCCATTTCCGCAAAACCGTTTTTGTTCACCTTAACGATGCGTGTCAGCACCGTCGTCTCCTTGGGATCGGTGATATCGATTTGCACACCCATGCTATCGAGATTTCCCTTCCAATCATGCTGCTTCAGCACAATCGCGATGTGCGCGGTATCGCCGGGGCGATAGATCCCACGATCCGTGAACAAGAATGCACTCAGATCATCCGGAGCTTGCGTATTCACGCCACCGACATCAAACCGCGAGAAATTCATTTCACGATCCTCACGGCCAAACGGCAGGAACGAGACGTCTTGCCCTTTCGTGACGACATAGGCGACCGGACGTTGCTCACGCACAAAGTCTTCCAATGAGGTGATCACCGCGTGACCTGTGTCATCTGTATCGGCTGCTGCAACAGGGATCCCGTTCTTGCCCAAGACCGAGATGTGCGCGCTGGCCACGGGCTGGCCCGTTTTGATCGATTGCACAAAGACATCGTGCGTGTGATCGGCGTTATCCTTAATCACCAAGCCCATGTCCGTGATCAAAATGAACCGGTCATCCTCGATTAAACTGCCATCGGTAACTGGGTAAACAATTTCAGGGTTATCCTTGTTCTTTTGCGCCACTTCATCGTCCGTTTCCAGCGTGCCGTCGCTCTTGTAGTAGCCCGCGCCCTCCCCGCTATTACGGCCTAACGCATGGAGGAAAAAGAGACCGAGCTTGCCCTTGTTCTCGTCGCGAGCGTCGACAAACTCACTGAAATCGAGCGCCGAGTAATTCGTCTCGGAGTTGTTCTTAAGCGCGATCTGCTGCTTGCGCGTGATCTCTTCCGCCAAGTTCGTTTCATCGAAATTCGAGCTCACAAACGTGGGGTTTTGAAACGTCCCTTCCGTTTGGCTTACCAGGTGATTGATTTGGCCAGGCGTTACGCGTGCCAGGCGATACTCGATCTCGTTCACGCCGCGGCTGCTGATCGTCAATTTCCGTTCACCGTTCAGCGCCAGCAGCGAGCCGTCATGAGAAATGCTCACCATCCGGGGATAGGTCGGGACGGCAGAAACCTGACCGAAAGAAGTTGCCAGATGAAAGTCCCCGATTCCCACCGTTCCCTTCTCAATCTCGACCAAAATGTAGCGATTTTCCGGCACACTGATGTGGTAGGTGTGAACCGTGTTGAATTCGTTCTCGCTGGGAATCGCTTTCACAGCAACCGGCTCCAGTCGACCGCGCACCGAATCATTCACTTCCGAAGCACCTCGCCACGCATAGTTTCCATCGTCCGTGGGCTTCTTCTTTAGCGGCAAGAGGTAGACGTGAACGGCTGAGGCCAGCTTTTCTGTCTGCACACCCACCGAAGTACTGATCGCTAAAATCTGTTCGGGCTCACCGTTATCCTCACGATCCACGATCGCCATTTTCGCCGATTCGATACGGAAAAGATTCTCGCTACTGGGCACTTCCACATTTGCGGACTGCTCACTGTTCAATTGAGTGTCGCCATCTTGCGTCGTCACCGTTGTCGGCACCGTGATCGTTGCGTAGCCCGATTTTTCAGCGGGTTCCAGCGGTTCACTTCTGACATAGGCCACCTGATCGTGGTTCTCTGGATTGTAGGTCACGGTGAACTTGAGCGGATGGGTGCTCACGTCATCGCCAGCCTTTAAATTTTGCACGATGAACTGCAGGTTGTTTTCGAGCGTCGCGTGGACCACGGGATTCGAGAAATTGAGCGTGGCCGTAACTCGCCGTTCGGTCGGGTCACCGGGGTTCACATAAAACTTTTGATCTGCGATTGAAACGGTGAAGGGAGCGGTCGTGAACATGTCCGAATAGTGATCGAGCGGATAATTCGCCGAGATCAGCTTGGGATCGACACTTACCGTAAACTGGGTAGCCGCCGGCCATCGTCCTTTCGGCTGAAACATGAGCAACTGGCCATTCGACCACATCCAAGTCCCCTCAAGTGGAGGCGTTAAGGTGACGCCGCTGGAGAGCGGTTTACCGATCAACTCCAGTTTACCGACAGCCTTTTGAAAATAGATCGAGAGTGGATTCGTTCCCGTCAGGTACTGTTGATACGCAGGCATCACCCACTTCACCACCACGGGCTTCGGTAAGCTCGCCAGGTGCTCTTGATATTTCTTCTTGCCGAAAAATCCAAGTCCGACCACGAGCACCAGAACAACCATCGCGATGGGATGCGCCGCGATAAATGAACCCAGCCATGTCAGCCATAGCGGCGGTCGCCACGAGAGATCCCCAATAAATGGACGGGTGATGAAGCCCAACCCACGTGAAATAGCGCCAAATACCAATCGAATAGATTTCATAAGTTACCCTTTCCCCGATAATCGCAACCGCCCGCGCGGTTATTTCAACCCCTATTACAAATCCGAAACACGGACCCCGCTACAGACGCTCGCAGACCTTTACCGGACCGCCAACTCATTTCAATGGCGACGGGCAACGTGATACGCTCACCAGCGTGACACTGGACCCATAAATGGCTTTAGCAACACGACGCCAGCGTGACGCTGGACCCATAAAAATTGATTCGGCATTGTGACGTTGCCTCCAGAAGCACTCAAAAGTAGAAGCTGCCTTTTGCCTTTTGCCTTTTGCCTTCTGCCTTTTGCCTTCTGCCTTCTGCCTTCTGCCTTCTGCCTTCTGCCTCTAGGCCCAACGGGCCGGAAACAATTGAGCCCAGGCTCAGGAGCGAAGCGACGCAAGCCTGGGTCTCGCCACAAAAGCGGTTGCGGGCTGAAGGCCCGCGTTAGTGCCTACACAAACAAAAACCTCACCCCCGCATAAGCAGGAGTGAGGCTTTTAATAAGGAGACTAGTCAAGAGCAGGCTACTAACGCCTGCCCCTACTGGATGCAACGTCACGTTGCCTGTGGGTCCAGCGTCACGCTGGCTAGAAGGAGACCTTCACGCCACCGGTGATGGAATGTTGGATGTAGCTGCTTTGGCCCACTTGGCAATCGTAGTTCAGGAACATCCCGATCGGCATGTTCTGGAACCCGGTGAAGATCGAGTTCAAGCCGCAACCGACCAAGGCGTAATCGCGTTCCGGTGTCAGCGTGTTCACATTGAACGAGCCGAATGCAGGAGCGCTGGTCAGGCTGGTTGCCACACCACGCGAATCGTCCAGGCACTCGTGGTACCAGGCCGCACGCACTTCAGGAATCCACTTCAGGTTCGGACCCATGTCGAAGCTGCCGTCCACCTTGCCGCCCAGATGCGTCCGGAACGAATCGATATCTTGGCTGGAGACCGCTGTGTTGAATAGACCGCCACCCGATTCCGTGTAGCCATCCACACCCAGGTGCGTGTATTGCACGCCCACTTCAGGGGTTGCCGAGAAGTTCGAGCCGAGGTTGAACGTGTAACCCGTGTTGGCTTGCGTCATGAACGAGTAACCATCGGGCTTGCTGGAAGCGGTACCGGTCGGGGTCGAGCGGTGATCGCTGTATTGCGAAGGTCCGCCCGCCACAACGAGATCTGCCATCCAAGGTCCATGATTCCATGTGCCGAAGATGCCCACGATTTCCGTGTTCGCATTCACCCGGCTGCCATCGCTGAAGTTAGCGCCATCGAGCGTGCCGCCGACCAAGAAACCGGCCTTGATATCGTGCGTGAACGCGTAATCGATACCTGCCATCGGCGTGCCATCTACCGAGTTATAACCCGGTGCGCCCGTGAGCGAATCTTGCCGACCCAGCGAGACGTTACCCGTCAGCCAGACATCCCATTTTTGTGCTTCCACCACGGGAGCCATCGTCTTTGGTTCCATCATCTTGCTCGTCTCCGTGCCGTTCATTTGCGAACCAGCATAAGCCACGAGTTTATCCAATTGGCTATTGGCGCTGTTCACCGTGGCCATGGAAGAATCACCGATTGTCGCGTTAGCTGTGCTGAATCCACCCACGCCGCCAAGCGTTTCCAACTGCTCTTCCAGAGTCGATTGGAACGTGTTTTGGCTTTCCACTTCCAAGTGACTCACGCCTTGAATCAATGTGAAGCCAGAGAGCGCGTTCAAGAACGAGATCGCTGCCGCATTCTCATTCGCACTCGAAGCAATCTGCGCGAAGTACGGATCATAGGCATAAGGAAGAGCGCGCGTATCGAGTGCGACCTCCAGGTTGCTGTACTGTGGCAGACTCACCGACTCGAATGAGAAGAACTGAGCTTGGGTCACATTGAAGTTTTGCCAGCTGTAGGTGTACGTACCAAATTGGAACGAACCGGTTTGGCCCAGTGACGCGGTTTTCGCCGCTGCCACCTGTGCAGGTGTACCGCCAACAAGGTTCAGGTTCAAGTTACCGTATTTATAGCTACCGCCGGAGTAAGCGACAATCGCGTAGGGCGTCCCCGATACAAACTGCGTACGCCCCGTTACGTTCACCACCGTGGGCGAATAGGTCGAAACGCTGATCGCCGGACCCGATCCACCCTGAATCAAGCCGCCAGAAGTATTTATCGTTGCAGTTAATGCGGTTTCTGACTCTCCTATGTAGATACCGGAGGTAGTCCCTTTAATAACGCCCGTGTTGTTGATCAAGATACTTGTATCTGAGTAATCGTCATAGATACCTGTACCCGTCTGACCTGCCGGCGCATTCCCTGCAATGTATCCCGAATTTGTGATCGTGGTCGGGGCTCCGTTTGCCACGTAAAATAAGTAAATACCGGAAGCAGAACTTCCAGTTGATTGGC
>CAVURW010000031.1:0-10384 GCA_963743595.1 uncultured Verrucomicrobiae bacterium | reverse complement strand
AATCGGTGGCGAGCACGATCCGAGTTTGGTCCGGTTCCAGATGCGGTTCTTCGTGGGAGAGTCGAATCCAGTCCGGGTGAACTCGAATCACTTGTCGAAACGCGCCGAGCGGTTTGCCGGTAGCATCTTTAGCGTCGACCTGGACGGTCCGATTTCCCGGTCGCAAAAAAGTGTGATTCACATTCGGGCCTGTGGCCACAGAGCCGTCATCGAAGGTCCACGTGTACGAACCAGCCGAACCGACTGCCGTGGAAAATGCAACGAAATTGAGCGTGATCAGGCCGGTGGAACTGTCGTCCGGAGAGAGCACGCTTTGCTGCGTGACGCTGTATTGAAATGCGCAGGGTGCGACCGGATTGGCGGCGGACGGCGGGAACCCGTTTGGGCCGGGCTCATACTCAACAAGATGCGCCTGGGTGACCGGCTTAAAGAAATGAGAATCCGGCGTCAGCATCGTCCATTGAGTGAACGTTCCTTTATCGCTTTTAACCGCTGCGCAACAGAGAACCGGCCATTGATCGTCCTTAGAAGTGTAGGCGTTATAGACCTCCAGAGAGTGAATTCCCGGCTGGAGATCGAACTGACCTTGGTGTTGCCCCTGCAGGCCGCCATCAAAATAATGGTGGCCGGGCCATTCTGTGATTTCACGGCCATCAAGGAGAAGAAACGACGCATCGGTGGAAACGGTCATGAGGGCTAGGCGCTCGGGTTGTGCGACGTCAAACCATCCATTAAAGTGGAGAAGGAGATTCTCCTGAGCGCCGTGTCGATTTCCGCCCTCAAAGATCCCGTTAAGTATTGAGCGACCTGCGATCGAGGGGCTCTGATTCCATTTTTGGAGCATTTGCGTCAAGTTATCGACCGGCTGTCCATCGCCCTGACGCGTCTCCAGCCAGACACCAGCTTTGGCGTCCGGCAGATGAATCGGCAGGCCATTCGGACCGATGAAAATATTGTAGCGCTTCGAGCCACTCGAGGAATCAAAGACGTACGTTGTGGGCGAGTTTGGAGCGGAGTCGAGGACGTCGCAGCCCACCGGCGAACCACCGTCGGTGTAAGCCTGCACAGTGAGATCGGGCCAATTTGAGATCGGGAGATTGATCTCAATCGTGCTGAGCAACGCCGGAGGTTGGGTATCCACTTCAACGCAAAAACGAGCACGAGCCGTAACCAAAGGCGCGGGTGTTGGTGTGGGCGATGGTGAAACAGTCTGGCCCCAAGCGCCGGTCATGGCTGCAAGGAGACTGACGGCAATGATCCGATTGAGGCGCACTCTTGCCGAGGCTATCTTTTTCCAATGGGAAGCGGAAGACGAATGTCGCTCTCATCCGCTGAGGGACAAAGCTGATCTCCGTGTCCATTACCTGAAGTAGCCGATAATCTACGGATGTAGTTGACATGAAAACTACAAACGTAGATCATTCGACGCATGAACGAAGACATTCGCATTTCTGACGCGGAATGGGAAGTGATGGGGGTTCTGTGGAAACACGCGCCCCGCACGTCTCAAGAAATCATCGACGATCTGCAAAAACGTACCGATTGGAAGGCACAAACGATTCGCACGCTGCTAAGTCGGCTGGTGCAGAAAGGGGCGGTCGGACATTCCGGCGAGGGGCGGACTTTCCTCTACCATCCGCTTGTTGCCCACGCCGCATGCGTCAAGCACGTAAGTCAATCGTTCTTAGATCGAGTTTTCGAGGGTGCAACGAACGCCTTGCTGCTCCACTTTGTGAAGGATCGCAACCTGAGCCCGGATGATTTGGCCGAGCTGCGAAAGTTTCTGGACGAAACAGAGAAAGGCCAATCGAAATGATCACCCTGGAAGGAGCATTGTACAGTATCGAGACGATGTCGTGGTACGCCTCGCCCATTATTCTTATGGTCCTGGTCATCCGTCGGGCGGTTCGAACCCTCATCCCGGCCCGGTGGCAGTATTATTTATGGATGTTGGTTGTGGCGCGATTGCTGGTCCCCATCTGGATTTTGCCGCACAGCGCCTACAGTTTACAGAAGCCCTCCGACCAAGCGGCGCTGAATATTGAACAATCGGTTGCCCTTGCCGATCTACCTTCGGTTTCGCACACCAGATTGGCCTCTTCGGCAACCTCGGCGACCTCTGCGGAAGCGGTCCCAGCGACTCTCCCCGATTTCAAAATTGATGCGCGTCAACGTCAACTCGATTGGAGACCGATTGCGTCTATCCTCTGGATTGTGGGGGTGACGACGGTTCTGATTATTGGATTTTCAGCTCATTTACGCTTGGTTTTATTGATACGCAGGAGCCGATTGGTTATTCCCGAGCTGATTGCCCGGCAATGGGTGCTAAGCACGCGTCTGTTAAATCGGGGAAAAGGTCCTGAGCTATGGATTTCCGGAGCCGTTAGTTCTCCGGTTTTAATGGGGGTTTTTAGGCCGAAGGTCGTGCTCCCCAGGGAAGCGATTCACTATTCTTCGAACGAGCTTGAGCATATCTTTGCCCATGAATTGGCTCATTATCGTGGTCTGGACTATCTAACAAACCTGCTCCACCTCTTCGCTGTCGCGCTGCACTGGTTTAATCCCCTGGTTTGGGTCAGTCTGCACGGTGCCCAGTTCGATCGGGAATGCGCAGCAGATGAATGGGCTCTCAGTCGGCTACCCAGACTGGGTTCCCGCAAGGGGACTGCCCGGGAGTACTGCGAGACTGTTTTAAAGCTGGTGGAGAGGCGGTCCGGGCTTTTGACTCCCGTTCTCGGCATTTCCGAAAGCCGCTCAGATATGAAACAGCGACTGGGGCGAATACTCACATTCAAAAAGTCCTCGATACGACATACGATCGCCGGGCTGCTACTCCTAATCGTCTTGGCCATGCCTGCATTAAGTCGGAATGGTCTGTTAGCGTCCGGGAGCCGGGGAATCATTTATGATCGGAACGGCGTTATCCTGGCAGATTCCGACGATAAGCAGATCCGTATTTATCCAAATGGGCCGTTGGCGTCTCACACTCTCGGTTTTCTGAGCCAACGAGAGCCCGGGGTCTACCAGGGTGCCTCCGGCATTGAGCAGGCAATGGAGCCCTATCTTCACGACACCGCGTCCGGTGCTTCTGATTCCATCTTTCTGACGCTTGATTCACGCATCCAACGAATCGTTGAAAGCAGCCTTGCAAAATGCCCATTTCAGAGAGTTGCTGTGGTTGTCATGGATCCCAATAACGGAGACGTTCTCGCGATAGCGTCATTACCCTCTTACGACCCCAATCAATTCGTACTCTCAAACCCGGCGGACGTTTGGCAACGTCTAAAACTCGATCCGCAGAAGCCGCTGATGAACCGGGCTATCCACGCTTTTCCGCCGGGTTCCTCGTTCAAACCGCTGGTGGCTTTGGCCGGATTGAAAACGGGAAAAGTAGATGCGAACACCGAATTTGATTGCCCGGCGTTCATCTCAGTAGACGACCACCTCTTTCACAATAGCGATTCCAAGGATGCCGGTAAAATGTCACTTGGCCATGCCATCCAGGTCTCCAGCGATGTCTATTTCTATCAGTTCGCCATTAAATGCGGAATTGGCTGTATTGACGATCTCGGTCAGCTTGCGGGATTCGGTCAACAATGGAATTTGATTGGCGGTCACGATGACGACACGGGGATTTTGCCCGGCCCGCAGTGGATGGCCAAACAACAAGCCGAGCTGCGTCAGCGCAATCCCGAAAGAACCCCGACTGAACATTGGAGTGACGGTCAGACCGCCAACACGTCCATTGGGCAAGGTCACGTTCTGGCCACGCCCCTGCAGATGACCGCGTTTTACTGCGCGATTGCAAACGGGGGCACTGTTTACGTTCCGAGACTGTATGATCGGGTGACCGATTCGACTGGCAAGGAGTTACACGACTCGTTTCTCGATTCCATGACAAAGAAGGCGCAGGTCTTTCACACATTGGATGTGAAACCAAGCGATCTGAAAGCGGTACAGAACTCTTTGCTGGCAGCGGTGAACGACGGCACCGGCCAACTGGCGCAGATTCCCGGGGTTGCGGTTTGTGGGAAAACGGGAACAGCTCAGGCTCGAGAAGGCGATACTCGGGATCTCAAGTGCTGGTTCTGCTGTTACGCTCCTGCCGAAAAGCCTCGGTACGTGGTCACGGTACTCTGTGAAGGAGCAACTTGGGGTGGCACCTCCAGTGCCCCGCTGGCTAAGGAGATTCTCCAACAACTGCTGGTTCAACAGGGTCGATAGTCGAGCAAAAGTGGCATTACGACCGAGGTGATTGGAAAACGGAATGATTGCATGAAAGATGATAGGGTGGCGGTTGTTTTACACTAACTCTTGAATAGAAATAGAAGCAAATGCAATTTAGATACCGCTAATTGCTCGTATAACCGGAAGCGGTAAAATGATAAGTGCCGGATCCGGCTGTATATACCGCTGAGCCCCCATCCATTTTGGCGAATTTTAAGCCATCGGATTGAGCGGCGGGTTTGCCGGATTCCATCACGTTTTCCTGATGGGCGGGGACATAGACCGTAGCGACAGTGTTTGGGGGGATGGTGACGTCCATGTTGAAGTTGGTCCCGTCGACCTTCCAGTTGCAGGTGATCGGGCCGTAAATGGAATCGAAGCTGGTCTTGGCGTAGGTGAGGCCTCCTCCAGGGATTGGCTGAATGCGAATCGTTTTGTAGCCGGGGCTATCGGCCTGGATTCCACCAACGACGCTGTAGAGATATTGCCCTACGGCACCAAACGCATAGTGGTTAAAGGAGTTCATCCCGATCGTTTGAAAGCCACGTTCAGGCGTCCAACCGTCCCATCGTTCCCACATGGTGGTGGCGCCCAGTTTCACCTGATAGAGCCAAGAGGGGTAAGTGTCTTGAAGGAGGACCTTGTAGGCTATGTCATCGTGACCGGCCAGGTGCAACCCGGGCAAAAGCCGGGGCGTGCCGATAAATCCGGTGGCTAGGTGCGAGTCAAACTTCTTGATCTCTTGAACGAATTGTCCGGCAGCAGCGGCCCGGAGGTCATCCGGTACCAAGTCCATGGTGAAGGCGAGGGCAAAGGCGGTTTGGCTGCTTCCTTCGACGGAGCCGTCGGGATGGATGAAATTGGCAAAGGCCTTTACTTCCGCATTGTGGATCTCCGCGTAGTGTTGAGCTCGATCGGTTTTGCCAATTGCTGTGCTCATGTCGGTCATGAGGCCCGCCAAATAGGCGTAATAAGCCGTGTCCATGACCTCCGGCTTCGCGCCGCCGCCTTTATTAAGCCAATCCCCAAAGCCACCGACATGTGAGACGCCGTCCTTCGTCTTGCCGGCCAGAAAATCCATGTACCGCTCAAACGCCGCATAGTGGGTCGTGATGATTTTGGTATCGCCGTAAGTGTGGTAGATGTTCCAATCGCAAATCAAGGCGGCATCCCCCCAGGCCGTCGCACCTCCACTTTGGCCAACGTTCGGCGCCACGTGAGAAAACGAACCATTGGGCAATTGCGAATCCTCGGCGATGGTGGTCAGCCAGCGGGAAAAGAATGGGGCAACATTGTAATTGTAGGCAGCGGTCGGGATGAAGAATTGCGTGTCTCCCGTCCAGCCCATCCGCTCATCCCGCTGTGGGCAATCGGGCGGAACCTCCAGATAATTCCCCTTCTGGCCCCAAATAATATTGTGGTAAAGCTGGTTTAGCAGCGGGTTCGAACACTCGAACGCGCCGGTTCGCTGGATATCAGAGTGCACAACAATTCCCGTCACGGTCGATAAATCGGGCGGATTGGTCAGCCCACGGATTTCCACATATCGGAAGCCGTGGAAAGTGAAATAAGGCTCAAAGGTTTCCGCACTGCCGGTGCCGGCTAAATCGTAGAAGTCGGTGGCCATGGCTCCGCGCAGATTAGCCGTGTAGAGCGTTCCGTCTCGGTTTAGCATTTCCCCGTAGCGAACAGTGATGCGTTGGCCGCGAGCGCCCTGCAATTTCACCCGAGCCCAACCAACCATGTTTTGCCCCAGATCAAAGAGGTGAATGCCGGGCTTCGGTTCCGTCATTTTCAGAGCGGGCAATTCTTCCAATTTCCGGGAAGGTTCTGCCACCGCCGCCTGGACCAGGCGCTCCGAATTATCCTTTTTCTTCGATTCAAAGCACCCATACCGAGCCTTAACGATCGTCAGGTCCGGGCCAGAAAGGTCCAGTTGCTGGTTTTCAGCTAACTTTTTGGTGAGATTCTGGCCGGCTAGGCGATACTCCACCTGCAATTCCTTCACTTTGTCGAGGGCCGGGTCGCCACCCATGGTTTCATTGCCCACGGTTACGGACAGGCGACCGTTTTTGGTGGCGGTATTCAGCAGGCTCGTAACGTCTACTGTCTGTTCAGTCTGCTCACTTCCCGCGCCCGTACTGCCCGTATTAACTGCCGACCAGTCGTGATCGTCGAAACCAGCCGAGTCCCAGCCCTTGAGCTCCCGGGCCGCATCGTACTCGCAGCCGATGATCAGATCCCCATGCAAAATCGGGCCAAAGCTGGCTTTCCAGGAGTTGTCGCTCACGATCGTCTGAGTCGTGCCATCGCTCATTTCCATTACCAGCTGAGCCATAAATCGTGGCGTTCCACCGTAATGATTCCGTTTACCGGTATAGGCCAGGTCTCCCGCAAACCATCCATCGCCCAGTATGGCCCCGATCGCATTGGCTCCGTTGCGAACCCGCGCGGTCACATCGTAAGTCTGGTAGTAAACCCGTTTATTAAAATCGGTCCAGCCCGGGGTCAGGACATCGTTGCCCACTTTTTCACCATTCAAGTGCAGTTCATAGAGGCCCAGAGCCGTCACGAAGAGCCTGGCCCGTTTTACCGGCTTGGCCACCTGGAAATCCTTCCGTAAATAGGGCGCTGGAGGGCTGAACTGATCCTGCAAACCCGCGGTGCCCCACGGCGTCTTTTTTTCCTTGCCCACTTCAGACCAATCGTGGTCGTCAAAGCCCGGTTTATCCCAACCTTCCGCCACATTCTGTGAGGCTTTCCACGAGTTATCCAGCGGCGCGACCAGGCTTTCCCCGGCTTCATATTCCACTACCAGTTTGCCGATCGCAGCAGGAGGCAGGAAATCGGAATTGGTGACTTGAAGGCCGATCACGTTGTCCCCAGCTTTCAGAACCTTTGTTACATCGATTCGAGCCGCTTTTTCCCAGCGAGCTGCGGTGCCGCAGACCGTGCCATTTGCGGAAACCTGGGCCTGGTTATCCGGATAAAGCACCATCACCGCTCGGCGAATCTTTTGGTCAGCAGGAATCTGTACCACATGGCGGACATAAACGGTGCCTTCTTTTCCTGGAAGCATGGCCCAGTCCAGTTTGGAGGTGGAAAAGAGGGCATTATCGGCTTCCGAACTTGCATGATAAGCCGCGTCGTAGCCGATCCAGGTCGCCTGCCAATCTTCCGGCCCCAATAATCCCATCGACCACTGCGCCGATTCACTCCACCCGGAGGGCTTTCCGTTCTGATCCCAAACCCGGACTTTCCAACAGCAAAACTCGTTCGATTTCAACGCACTTCCTGCATAGGCGAGCTGGTTTGATTGATCCGATTTAACCTGCCCACTGTCCCACAAATCGCCTTGGTCTTTAGCCAGCGCCTCTGGTGTCGAGGCGACCAGAACCTGATAGGCCGACTGGGCTTGGCCACGCAACTCAGGCTGGCCAGGGAGCAGGGTCCAGCTCAGACGCGGGGCAGTGGAGTCTAGGCCCAAGGGATTGGCCAGATATTCGCATCGCAAGTTTTTCACGACCAAAGGTGCATCCTCAGCAGGGCATGGCACCGTGGCAGCAAGAACGATGATAGAAGAAATAACAACGCTTAGAGACAGTTTCATTTCGCTTAGGGAATGTGGGGATTTAGAGTATCGGACTTATCGCCTCATCATGGAGACAACGGGCAGGTTTTTCGAAAAAAACAAAGGGACAAGTAGAAGTTTTGTCCCTCAATACTTCCTGTATATCAATCTACTTTCAATAAACTTAATCCCACAAATTGCGACACAGCGTATTCAGTGAACCAAGATCGAGCCGTGCATCTGCAGCGATTTGTTCGTCGAGAGCGGTGACCTGGTAATTCCCTGTCCGGCTTTGGACAAAAGATAGAGAACCCTCCCAATGATTTCTGATGAGGTACGCTTCATCCGGCACGAGAATCAGATGGGGCAGGACGGCCACCCGGCTTTTAGTCGTCAAGCTTTCCCCTTGCTACTCTTTGTCGCAAAACCGTTGTTTTTCCATCTGCCGGAGAGTGAAGTGCACGGGTATCTTCGACTACGATGTGGGTTCTCTTTTTTCTGACTATTTTTCTAAGCTCCCCACTTTTTGGGCAGGTGGAATATCCTCCGGAAACACACGCGATTCCCATTCCGGCGATGAAGGAGCTACCCTTGGCTCCTGGCCCTTTCCAGGGAACTGAGAAGTCTTTAGAGCAGTTTCGTTGCCCTCAATGGTTTATCGACGCCAAGTTCGGCATTTGGGCTCACTGGGGTCCTCAAGCTGTGCCGGGAGACGGGGACTGGTATGCCCGGCAAATGTACTTGGATGTGATGAGATATGGTCATAACGCCTACCAAAGTCATCTTAAGCTCTACGGCCATCCCTCCAAGTTCGGCTACAAAGACATTCTTCCTCTCTGGAAAGCAGAAAAATGGGAACCGGACCTGTTAATGCAGCTCTATAAAGCGGCAGGAGCGCACTACTTTGTTGCTCAAGCGGTTCATCATGACAACTTCGACAATTGGAATTCCAAGTATCAAAAATGGAACTCAGTTAATATTGGCCCTCACAAAGATATGGTCGGAATTTGGCAGGCTGCAGCTAGGAAGCAAAATTTGCCCTTTGGCGTTTCAGAACATCTGGGGCACAGCTTCACCTTCATGCAGTCCTCCCACGGCTCCGATAAAACCGGTCCATTAGCCGGGGTCTCTTATGATGGTGCTAACCCCGCTTTTTGGGACCTCTATCAGTTGCCCGCCGAGCCGGGCGATAACGGATGGTATAGCAAGGATCCCCGCTGGTCGCAGGAATGGTACGCGCGGATGTATGATTTGGTTACAACCTATAAGCCCGACCTCCTCTACAGCGATGGCGGTCTACCGTATGGCGAAGCCGGTCGCAACATCGTTGCGCAGCTTTACAATCTGGGTCTGGCGCGGAATGGTGCTCAGCCGCAAGCTGTCTACTGCTGCAAGAAAAACTACAATCATACGGACTACCTGGACGGTACCTGTGTTCAAGACTTGGAGGGACGGATGATGCCGGATACCCAGCCATTTCCGTGGCAAACGGATGCCTCAACCGGCGAATGGTTCTGGGTTCCCCATGATCATTATCTATCCAGTTCGCAAGTGATCTACGGCTTGATGGATATCGTCAGCAAAAACGGCAATCTCCTTCTTAACGTGACACTTCTGCCGGACGGCAGTCTACCTCCCGAGATGGAGACTTTCCTTAGCGAAATGACGGCATGGATGAAGGTCAATGGGGAAGCAATTTTCGGCACGCGGCCCTGGATAATCTATGGCGAAGGTCCGACCACTTTTCACCCGGACAATTTTCGCAATAATCTCCGCTACACGCCGAGCGACCTTCGGTTTACCCGCAAAGGAGAAGATATTTATGTTACGACGCTTGGTATTCCCACCGGCCAAGTCGTCATAAGCGCCTTGGCGACTGGCTCTCCGCTGGTGACAGGGCAACCTAATGCCGTCGCGTTATTAGGAAGCAACGAAAAGATCGAATGGTCTCGAACCCCCAGCGGCCTTAGTTTGCGTGTCCCAAACACTTTACCCTGTACAACAGCCGTTTGCTTTAAAATCACAGGATTAACCACCGTAAATTTGCCAACAAAAAATTGAAAGCGTTTCAACGAAATTCGGTCGTAAATCGACGCCTAACGAAGCTTCAGAGGTAACTTATGCACAAAAATCTCGCAGTCGGCTTGGTCTTCGTAACGCTTGCTGTTCCGGTTTTAGCGGATGACTCAAACTGTAGTGGTGCGCTGCAAGTTCCGCATGTCTTCGGCGACCACATGGTGCTTCAGACGGGAGAGGCGGTACCCGTTTGGGGTTGGGCTCAGTCGGGTGAAACGGTCACGGTCAGCTTTGCAGGACAAAAAAAGCAAACCACTGCAGGGAGCGACGGCAGCTGGAAGGTAGCGCTGGATCCCCTGGCCATCTCCGCGCAACCGGCCGATCTCAGCATTTCTGGCACTGGCACTGAGTCACTCTCGTTTCACGACGTGCTGGTTGGTGAGGTGTGGATTTGCTCCGGCCAATCCAACATGCAAAAGCCGGTGGGGACATGGCGCGGACAATCGGTAACCGTGCTCAACGGGGAGCAGGAAATTGCGGCTGCCAATTATCCACTCAAGCGATACGTTG
>CAVURW010000030.1:0-22993 GCA_963743595.1 uncultured Verrucomicrobiae bacterium | reverse complement strand
TCGGATACGCCGACAAAAATTCGTGAACGCTTCCAGGTAACTTTTTCGAATGGCCACGGGGTTCGTCTTAATCGGGGCGATGCCTTCCAGGCCGCGAAATTCGGTCGTGCCTTGGAAGGGAAAATCCAGCTCAGCGGGATCGAGCACATGAAAGACAATCACTTCACTGCCGCCAAATCGTATTTTGCGAATGCCTGTTTCAAGCGCTTCTTCGTCGTCAAAAAAATCACTGAAAACGATAACGATTCCGCGTGATTTCGTGGATCCAGCGATTTCTCCCAGCACCGGCCCCAGACGCGTCTTCTGAGTCGATTCAAACCGCGCAAGACGCTCCATAATCGGGTGAATTTTCAGGATGCTACTCGTGCGCGTCACCGTTTCGCGCAGCTCGGTATCAAAGACGTGAAGCGCCACAGCGTCGCGCTGGAGGAGGACCAAGTAGGCTAAACAGGCGGCCAGAACTTTCGTGTAGTGGAGCTTGGTCAGAGAACCGGAGCTGTAGTTCATCGATTCACTGCCGTCTACGAGCAATTGCGCCACGAAGTTCGTGTCCTGCTCATATTGTTTGATGTAATACCGATCTGTCCGGCCGAGCACTTTCCAGTCGAGGTGACGAATGTCGTCGCCGACGGTGTACTCGCGATGCTGGACGAAATCGATGGCGAATCCCCGGAAGGGCGAGCGATGTTCGCCGACCCGGTAACCCTCCACGACCAGCCTCGCCAGGATGCCGAGCGATTCCCCACGAGCAATCGCTTCCGAGTTCAGCAAATTGCGAGGAGCACTGGTTTTCATCGCTTAAGCGAGGGATTCGGTTTGGGGGATCTGCGCCAATATTTTTTTCACCACGTCGTCCGAAGTAATTCCTTCACTTTGAGCCGTGAAGTTGATGACGAGTCGGTGGCGCAGAACCGAGAGCGCAACTGCGGCGACATCGTGGCAGCTAACATAGACTTGGCCATTGATCAGCGCGTGCGCTTTTGCAGCCATGATGAGCCCCAAACTAGCACGTGGCCCGGCTCCGCAACTGAGCCACTTGGTGCAGAAATCGAGCGCTTCCGGCGTGCGGGGACGTGAGCAGCGGACAATTCGTTTGGCGTAATTATAAACGTGATCGGGAACGGGGATGAGATTCACGGTCTCCTGAATAAAGAGCACGTTTTCTGCGTCGAGAATCGGCTGTGGCGTCTCGCGTTTCATTCCGGTGCCCATCTTCATAATCAGGCCCTCCTCGGCGTCGGATGGGTAATCGACGTTGATGAGGAACATGAAGCGGTCGAGCTGCGCTTCGGGCAGGGGATATGTGCCTTCCTGCTCGAGCGGATTTTGCGTGGCGAGAACGAAGAACGGCTTGGGCAAATCGCGAGTGTTGCCGCCGACGGTGACGCGGCGCTCCTGCATCGCCTCGAGCATCGCGGCCTGGGTTTTCGGCGGCGTACGGTTGATTTCGTCCGCGAGGACGATGTTGGAGAAGATGCGGGCCGCGGAGGAATTTGAACTGCTTTTCGCCCGAGCCGGTCTTGATAGATGACTTCGGTGCCGGTGATGTCGCTGGGCATCAGATCGGGCGTGAATTGGATGCGGCGGAACGACATTTGCAGGGTCTCCGCCAGCGTGGAAATGAGAAGCGTTTTGGCCAGGCCCGGCACGCCCACAAGAAGCGCGTGACTCCGCGTGAAAATGGCGATGAGGATCTCCTGCACAACATTGGTTTGACCTACAACGACTTTCGAGATCTCAAACTGAATATTGGCATAGGCGGCCTTGCAGAAATCGACCGCTTCAACCTCGTTGGGTGTCGAGGCTTCAGTCGGGGTTGAGGGGTGTACTTCTGCGTTGTTGCTCATGGGTGGTCTCAGGTTGACATTAGCAGGTTGACCGCACGCGCCAATCAAGGATTCTGGATCAGTAGCGGTTTCACCGGCGTGCCATCGCTCCACGTGCCCATGAAGCATTGCTCGGGCGTGTTCCCGAGCGCGTATTTACGGTTTTTCCCGTAAAAAGCCGCGTCAGTCAGCGCATCGAAGAGTTTCCACGTGCCGTAGTAATCGAGCGCGTTCAGGGTGCGATCCGGGTGGGTCGTTTTGCTGGGGTCAGACTCCGCAACCTCGAATTTGCTCAAGTCCGGCAATTCTCCATCTCCCAAACGACACACGGACGATCTCGGAATCGCCTCCCAAGCGACCGGCGCGATGTGATCAGCGAGCAGGATCGGTTTTCCATAATGATCCGTCTGCATGACGATGTAGTTCTTGTTCCGCAGCGGGACCTGCGTGGCTTCACGGTAGATCCGCTTGCCATCGATATCCTTAACGAGTCGGTCTTGATCACCAACGACGGTAAGAAGCAATGTCGATTCAGGCATAAGCGACAAATCGTCCAGGTGAATCGTCGCCCATTTGGCTAGCCCCCACGTCTTGCCCGGGGAGACACACATCACCGCTCTGGGCATCGGCAGATCGAGCGCTTTATATTCAGCGGCCATGTTTGCCGAGAGAATGCCGCCCATGGAATGACCGACAATCGCGTACTGGCTCAAGATCGGGCGAACGTGGCCCGGATCGTTCTGAAGCCGCTGGAGGGCGTTTTTCACTCCGGTAACAGCATTCGGCAGGAATTCTTGGACCGAAGTGAAAAGGCTGTCTTGATAGACGGGGTAAATGACAATCGCGCCTCGCTTGACGATGTGATCGATCCACGCCTTATAAATGGCTGGATTAATGGCTGTCCAACCATGATTAAAGATGATCAGCGGCGCTTCTTTCGGAGTAGGATCAATCGGCTCGAAAATCCAATAGGCTTGTGAGCCGCTACCGCCGTATTCCACGAGTACGCCTTTGTGCGGCGCTTCGATTCCGCCGAGTCCCGTGAGCGGTTGCTCAGGGGGCTTGGGAGTTTGGGCGAATAAAGGGAGCGAAAGGCCGAACGAGATGAGGAAGAGCCAAAAGCGCATTCACATTAATTATACCCTTGATTGCATTTTATCAAATCAGCATCGGTTGGGTTCGGTACGATCGTACGATTTGAGTTGAGTTTTGTCGGCAGATGCAGCAACCTCATACTCTTCTCAAGTCACTTTAACTTGTTACGGGCCTTTTTATTGCTGGTCCTTCCCGTCACAAGCAGTCAGCCCTGGACCAATTGATTCCAAAACAACACTTCGCCGTTTTCGATCAATCTTGCTTCGAATGCCAGTAGGCGTTCACCCGTTTTCGCGTCTTTACGCCGCTTCGTTCCCCCCAGAACTTCCCTATGTATTCAGTCATTACAGATAAGACCAGTCGTGATCCGAAGAAGCTCTTTGAGCTGTATCGGCGGAATGCGATTTCTCCTGAACAGCTCAATCAATGGGCCAAGCCCGTCGCCGAGCACGTAATACGTCCCGCTCCGCGTCCGATTCCCACCGCTATTCTCGGCAAGGCCTACACGCTTAAAATCGCAAAAAAGGGAAGTCGCGAGCAATCGGAGGCTTTGCTGCGGCTAGCCGATTTTCTTTTGAAAACGAATTTCTATGATCGACACCCGCCCGTCGAGATGGCGAATGCGCTGTGCGAAATTGCTCGTTTTCAGCATCTGTGGGTGCGCCCCCTGGAGGATTTCGTGCCGAAGAGCTACAACATTCATCGAATGGTGGAATCGCTCTACCATCACCTATTGAATCGTTACCCCGTCCCGGTCTTTTTCTTTAATTCGCTGCTACAACCGCCGACGGAGGTGGAAAAATCGAAGCGTGATGAAGTGCTTTTATCCCAAATCCGCATAGGGCAGGGGACGAGCGTGCGTTCCGATTTCGTGTTCAAGCCGTTCACGCTAACGAGTCAGGGTTGCCACTGGTTCTTGTGTGGGCCGGATGTCTACAGCTACTGCCGAGCGATGCGGTGGGCGCAGGTGAAATCATATGGCGCTTCAGATGGCCTGGCTCACGCAATCGTTTGCTGTTCCAGTAAGGTTTTAGCCCACGAACCCTTTTGGGCAACGGTGTTTCAGTTCTTGGCTCGGCAACCGATGTTTGATCCCAGCGAGGCTCGTACGATCATCGATTATGTGTGCCATACGAAATTCTTCGTCGAGCGCCAACCGGACGGGACTATTCGCGCTGCTCAGCCACAATTTGAAATTAAGGGGCGCACCGTGCAGAGCCTGATGCGGGCTGCTCACACGTGGCATGGAGAGATGAATCGCGCCCGTTCCGGATTGAGAAAGTGGCAAAAGAGTTTACTTCAGCATTATTTGGCCGAAAGCAAGAGCTGCGATTACACCGTCACGGAGCTGTGTGACAGTAAGGAATTACAGTTGGAAGGGCGTGCCCATTCTCACTGTGTGGCCTCTTATGCAGCGGCGTGCGCGAGCGGGAGCCATGCAATCTTTAGTTGTCAGCGGTACGACAAGTTGTCCACGGAACGGAAACGCATTTTAACGATCCAGGTGGATATGAAAGCGAAGCAAATCATTCAAGCCAGGGGAGCGTTCAACCGCCTTCCGGACGGGGAGTCCGAGCAGTTGGTGAAAGGATTTGCTTATCTGAACAATTTAAAAATTGTCGGCTATTGAAACTTACGTCCGCTGATTGATCATGTCGTTTACCAGATCGCGAGCGTCTTGGATATTATCGACGGCGCGGTCTTGGTACTTCTGGCTAAACCGGTCCGGAACGTTCGGCTTGAGGTATTCCAAAACGTTATTGAGAATGCCAACACCGATCCGGTAGCGGTCGTAGTTATCCAGGGTGGCGTCCGTTGTCGGGTGAAGATTGTAGTCGTCGCTATTGTAGAACGATGCGGTTTTCAAGGCGTGAATCGCGACGTCGATGTGCATCAGCGCTTCGATCTCTTCCTGATGTGGATTGGCGCGGGAGATGTAATTACGCGCGCGATGAAGGTCTTCTAAAGCGCGGAGGAAAACGGGGCGCATTTCTGGATTCTCCATCATCCCTTTGCTGTCCATTTCAGGCGTGTTCGGCCCGGACGCGCTACAACCGGTAAAGGTGATGAGAATCGCTGAGCCAAGGATGAGGAATGCACTCCGTTTCATTTCACCCTTCTTACGCGTGATATATTCGTTTGCAATCTTATTTACGGCTTCTCTTTAAGATTAGGTTATGAGAGCTCCAGCCAAACGGTGCTAGCGGCTTGACTTGGCGGGATGTCTTCCGGCGGCGGAATATGAAAAAAACGTCCGGCCTTTTTCGCGAGTTTCAGTGAGGCGCGGGCGATCTGCTGGAGATGGGAGGGCGAAAGCGTGGTGCAATTGGTCGAGAGCAGGATCAGGGCATTCGGCGCGGCGACATCGAGAGCCAGCGTGACCAGCTTCCCGTAATCGTTCTCCGCCTGGAAGGGTGTGCCGGTGTGGCTCCGCGAAAACGTGGGTGGATCGAGGATGATGGAGTGGAACTGCTCGCCGCGTTTGGCGAGTCTAGGCAGCACGGCGAAAACGTCGTCTGCGATGAATCGATGGGCACCGGAGGCGAGATCGAGCTGGTTCTTGGCGAAATTGCTTTCGCCCCGTTGAAGCGACTTGCGGGAAAGATCAAGACTTAGTGTTTCAGCGCCCGCCATTGCGGCCACTACGGAGAACGAGCAGGTGTAAGCGAACGTGTTTAGAACGCGGGGCTTCGTGCCCGAAGCGACAAGGGTCTGCAGGTAGCTCCCAAGATGGGCGCGGTTAAGGCGTTGATCCAAAAACAGACCCACCGAGTAGCCAGCAGTGAAATCGATTCCATAAACCAAGCCCTTTTCCGTGACCTGCGTTTCCAGCGGAAGGGAGCTGTGTCCCTGAGAAAAACCTTGGAGTAATACCGGCGCGAGCCGTTCCTGTGCGGCGCGAGCGAGGTGCCGACCGAATAGGCGACGGGGTACCGGCATCGCTTCGGGACGATAACTCGATTGCGGTTCGAGTAGCCGTGTTTTGATCTCTGCGAGAAACGCGTCGCGCGCGGGCTCGGTTTTCCATGAGAGAACCAGATCTTCGCCTAACGATTCCAGCCAGGCAAGTGGGCTAAAGGCGAGCCGAAATGCGTTGGTGCCGTGGCGGAGTTGATTTTCGATAAAAGTCGTGTCGACCCAAACCGGTGCAGGGAGACTTGCTGTAACCGCTGGCTGGATAACCGGACTGGTAGACTGGCGGCGTTGGAAAGGAATGGCTTCGGGCGGGCCATTGCGCTTGGGGCGACGATTCCTGGAATCTCTGGGCATGACCTCGATTTATTCCACGGGGCGAATGACGCGTTCAGAGAGGCTGACGACTTCAAGCATCCAGTGCTGCGTGTGCGCGGGAAGGAGACCCGTAATGCGGTCGGGCCATTCGATAACGGTGACACCCGAGCTGGGCAGGTACTCTTCCACGCCCACGGACACTGCTTCCGATTCACTGGAAATCCGGTAGAGATCAATGTGGTAAATGGGCAGCCGACCGCCTCGATACTCGTTGATGAGAGTGAATGTGGGGCTGGTGACTTCGCCGAAGTAATCGAGGCCTTTGGCCAAACCCTTGACGAGCTGAGTTTTGCCCGCACCAATAACGCCATGAAGCGCGAAAACTTCGCCTCCTTTCAGGGCGGGTGCCCAGGAGGCGCCGTGAGCGAGTGTGGCTTCAGCGCTGTCTAAAATGATCAAACCCATGAGATGTTCCAAAACGTGCTGGTTCGGGTATAGCAGAGGGTGGGGTAATAGTGCCAATACAAGTTATGCGCGTTTCGAACGGCCAGTTTTTATGGAGGCGCGCCTGCTGGGTCGGCGGGATGGTAAAGAGCAGCTCGAAGTCTTCGCCATCGTTCAGGGCTTGCTGCACCGTGGCGCCTCGGCGTCGGGGGATGCACGCTTCATTGAGCGTGTAAGAAACGTTGGATGCTGTGGCGAGCCGAGGCAGATCGGCCCCGAGCCCGTCACTGAGGTCCATCATAGACGAGGGTCGGCACCGCTTCACCAGCCACAGCGCTTCGGTGAGCCGGGGCGTGAATGTAAGGTGATGCCGTTTCTGCGTGCCGCCCAGTTGGCCGGTGGTGTAGATCAGGTGGCCGGGCAGGGCGGTGGAGCGCAGAACGGGCGCATAACCGTGGCACTCTCCAAGCGCCGCAATGCTTAAAAAGAGCTCCTGTGCACGGGTCGTTTCCCCACCAACGAGCTGCACGTCGTACTGTTTAGCGAGCTTTTCCAGACCGCGATAGATCCCCTTGAGCCGGGCGACAGGGGTGTCTCGCGGCAAACCGAGCGTCACTAATGCGGCAGTCGGCGTCGCGGCCATGGCAGCGAAATCGCTGACCACGCGCGCAAGAGCCTTTCGCCCGATCAATTCGTGCGGCACGTTCGGCAGGAAGTGGACATCCTCGACAATAGCATCGGTTTTTAGGAGGAGGAAATGGTTGCGTTTGTGGCCCGCGAGAACGGCGCAATCATCTCCCACGCCGACAGGGACCGTTGCGGTGCCCCGCGGCCAGTCGCGCGTGAGCATGGAGATCAGATTGTTCTCTCCCCATTCAGCAAGAGAGGGAACGCGATGGGACATAATCGACCTCAGATGAGCACAGTTCGCTGGGGAAGGGAAGCGGGGAGTCTAGGATGCCTTCCCGGTGGCCGTGATCACATTCTGCCAAAGGCCGAGTCGATTCACCTGGGAAAGCCCCGAAAATTGGCCATCGCCCGATTCAATAAAGAGCCATTCCAGCGACTCGGTTTGTCCGATATCAATCGATACGAACGGCACCGCCAAGGCTGTGGAGGCTTCGATCGCGAGGTTCCGTACGGAAGCCCCTTCCGCCGCTAAGAGCGGTTTGAGCGGGTCATCGCCTTCCCAGTAGTAACTGAGCCCCACGATCTCGTTCTTGAATAGAAACACGCGGTATTCACGCCCGATAGGAAAGCCCTCAGCCGATTTTCGGGAGTGCCGTAACCGCGCGAGTTTCCGTGCGACCACGCGCCCCCGTGTCCGGTTCTCGAGTGACAGCAGCGTGCGTGTCAGCTCCTCGAGCTCACCTAAATTCTTTGCCACACACGCTCTCCAACCCTTCGCTTTTCGAGACTGAACCGAGCCCTTTACGAATAGGGGAAATCCGAGTTCTTGGCCAACTTGAGCGCATTCGGAATCGGATCGAATGAATCGCGAGGCGGGAGTTAGATGGGCAATGCGTGGGTAAGCGGAGTCGAATTCCTGTGCGATTTGGTGCTCGGCTGGTGTGTTGAGAAGCTGGATGTTTTTGGCAAGTGCTGCTTTGTAAATGGCGTGATAGCGCTCCAAACTGGGAATATAACCGAGCCAATAGCCGGGCTGGGTCGACAGCTGATCAGGAACGTGGCTGAGCGCTCCGACAGCGTCTCCACACCGCTCGAAGTCCTGTTCGATATGGTAGATCCGGCAACCGAGAAGCTGTGCCGTTTGATCGGAGACCAAGAGATCGCGCATGCTGGGCGAGGGAGTCAAAGACGTGGAGGCCTCCGAGAGGACGATCATGTACGAAAGTAGCTTTATTGCCAGCGCGCCTCGAGCAAAACAGGTTCTTGTGAACGGATTTTAGAAGAATTTTTCATTAAGGCCCTAGCAAACCCGAGAAAAGTGTCTAGGGTGTTGCCCATGACGGAAAACACGCTCAACGAGTTGTCGTTTGATATTGTGGTGGTCGGCGGCGGATTTGCGGGTGCGTATTGCGCTCGGAATCTCGGCTATAAACTGGGTCCGATGGGCGCGGCGCGCGTCGCCTTGGTGGCTGAGCAAAATGTCTTGGCCTTCCAACCGATGTTGGCGGAAGTGGTGGGAGCTTCGGTCTCGCCGCTGGATGTCGTGACACCATTACGTGAGTTTTGTAAATCGGTTAACGTGTTTAAGGGCACGGTGGTGGGAATCGATCTCGAGCAAAAAAAGCTGAGCTTGGACGCAGGGCGTTACACGAAAAACAGCGAGATTTATTTTAAGCAATTGGTGCTCGCCCTGGGCAGCTCGGTGGATGTGAGCAAGGTGCCGGGAATGAGCGAGCACGGGTACGTCCTGAAATACGCGTGGGACGCGGTGCGGCTGCGCGTGGGAATTTTAGAGCGGCTGGAAGAGGCGAACTTGTGCGCCGACGTGGAGACGCAACGGCGGCTGCTGACGTTTGTGATCGTCGGCGGCGGCTATTCGGGCGTCGAGACGGCCGGGCAAATTCTCGATTTAACGCGCGACATCAAACCGCTTTATCGTGAGCTGGATAAAGTCGAATCGCGTGTGGTCTTGGTCCACAGTCGGGATCATTTGCTGCCGGAAATCGGTCCAGAGTTAGGCGATTACGCCGAAGGAAAATTGCGGAAGCGTGGGATGGAGATCATTCTGAACGATCGCGTCCTTTCCGTGAGTGGAAGTCGCGCCTACCTCGGCAGCGGCAAGATCATTGAGACGAACACGGTGCTCTCTACAGTGGGTAACACGACGCACGTTCTTTTGGCCGATTTGATCAAGAGATATAAACTGGAGAACCTAAAAGGCCGGATCACTACAGACCCCGAGATGCGCGTGAAAGGGCAAAAGGATTTGTGGGCAATTGGCGATTGCGCGGCGATTCCCCTGGGCCAAGAGGCGAGTTGCCCGGCCACCGCACAATTTGCGCTGCGCCAGGGCGAGCAGGTGAGCGGGAATATTTTGGCGGCAATGGATAGCCAACCGCTGCGTCCGTTTAAGTACGCCAGTCAGGGCGAATTGGCTTCGATTGGTCACAGAACAGCTGTCGCGAAAGTCGCCGGATTCAAGTTCTCCGGATTCTTCGCGTGGCTGATGTGGCGCGGGATTTACGTATCCAAGTTACCGGGTTTGAATCGCAAGCTGCGCGTGTTGATTGATTGGGTTCTGGAACTCTTTTTCCGGCGCGATATCAGCGTCATCCGAGCCGATATGGACGAGATCAAACAGATTCATAACATGCACTTCGAGAAGGGCGATGAGATCTTCCGGGAAGGGGATCCGTACGGTTCCATCTACATTATTAAGAGCGGAACGGTGGAGTGTTTTAAGGGCGAGAACAAGACGCCTGTCCGGACGCTGAAAGAGGGTGATGCGATGGGTGGAAAAGACTTCGCATGTGAAGAGAAGTGGCGTTGCACAGCGGTGGTAACCGAGCCAACGACACTGATCTTTGTGAGTCGCGCGGTATTTAAGGTGTTGCGCCAGGCTAAGTTCTTTGCGGAACGTCTGCCGGAGAGCCAATCGAGTCAATAAGCGCAGACTTCGCTATTTTGGGCGTGGTGAGTTTATGAACAGCTTCGCCACGCCCTTGCACGCGCAATTTCTTGAAAACGTTGGTGAGGATACTATTCACCGTTCTAGGACTATTGCCCAGGGATGTGCCGATCTCTTTGTTCGATTTACCTTTGGCCACGAGTAGCATCACTTCCAGCTCGCGTTTAGTAAGGCGAAAGCCCTTGGCGTTGAGTTGAATGGATCGCTCGGCTTCTGACGACCGATTATGCAGGCGCACAAATGTCCGTCGCATCTCCTCCAGATAAGCCCGAGTCATGGCCTGTTCCAGATCGCTAAAATTACGGTCGCGGAGGATCGAAAATTATAGTTGTTGGAGGTCTCCGGTACAAAAACACGGGAGAACATGCCGAAGGGAATTTTGTTAGGGATATAGAGCTCGTTGAGCAGCGGATTCGCTTCCCATTCCTTGGGCGATACTAAATCGGTCGGCTTTAAGGCGAGCTCCGTTCCACCTTCGTTCAAATAGGTGAGGTAGGGATGATGGGCGATGAGTTCCACGAAGATGTCTACTTTTTGACTTCTGGAATCGTGATCGCTGAACGTGACCTCATACTCGGCGCCAGAGAGTTTGAACTTCTCGAAACATATCAGCGAGCCGGGTTGGAACGCTTGTAAGGCGTGAAAGGCGCTTTGGCAAAGACTGGGGATAGAATCGACTTCTGAAAGCTCACCAACCGAATGAGCGAGCGTGCGGAAATGCGAGTTGAGAGCAAATTGAGTTCTCATGCCAGAACTAAGTCGTCGGATTGAGCTCCATCTGTCAAGACGAATACGGGTGACGAATCCCGGGAAAATCGCAGTTGAATTTCCGTAATCGGTATTGAGATCAGAGGCGTTGGCGGTAGGCTCGCGGGAACCAGGAGCACCGTAATGTCATTCCCACTTTCGCCCGCGCAGAAAACCGCATTTGATCAGCTAATAAAAGGAATCCAGGTCGGGTCCATCTTCTGGCTTTCGGCAGGCACCGGAAGAGGTAAGACGACCCTCTTACGCGAACTCCATAAACAAACAGGCGGTGCGTTCTTGAATACGAACGACTTCTTCGCTGCTTCCGTGAAGACGCATCCGCTCGCCCTGGAAGAGACCGTGTATCAGCTCATTTTTGAGAAGCTCCAGGAGCACTCGATTGTCTATATGGACGACGTGGATCTTCTCGATATCTATTCGGCAGGATGCCATTTTTATCCACGTGGCGGCCTTTTCAATTCTGTGCTCATGGGCGTGTGCACCCACGTTATCGCGTCCGGAAAAAAGATCGTCTTTGGCACGCACGGGCGGTTGGCCGATTCGGCTTCCCAGAGAAGTTACCGATTCGGAATTGAGCGGTTCGCCGCACTGGACTACAGCGCGTTATCTGCCGTTTTCTGCGAATCATCGGTCGATGCGATCGACTTTAAAAAGGTCTTTCGATTTGCTCCGAAGCTCAATGCCCACCAGTTGAAGGCCGCATGTCGATGGCTGGAACATTCGAAAGCGCTGAATACCGATTCCTTTATCGAGTATTTAAAGTCCCAGCGTCTGGTCAGTAACATCGATCTGGGAGAGGTCCAAGCCGTCGATCTAAAAGACCTGAAAGGCGTGGACAACGTTCTGCGCAGCCTGGAGATCAACATCATTCTTCCCCTGGAGAACGACGAGCTGGCGACTCAATTCAAACTTCGCGCCAAACGCGGCGTCTTGCTCTACGGGCCGCCAGGAACGGGTAAAACCACGGTGGGTCGAGCGCTGGCGCATCGGTTGAAGAGTAAGTTCTTTTTGATCGATGGGACTTTTATCGCAGGATCTCGAAACTTCTATGAGCGGGTTAGCCAGATCTTTGAAGCGGCAAAGGAAAATGCACCTTCGATCATTTTTATAGATGACGCCGATGCCATCTTTGAAGACGGAGGAGAACGCGGTCTCTACCGTTACCTACTGACCATGCTGGACGGTTTAGAAAGCGAAAGTGCGGGTCGAATCTGCGTGATGATGACGGCCATGAATGTGGCTCATTTACCGCCTGCTCTCGTTCGCTCCGGCAGAATCGAACTGTGGCTGGAGATGAAGTTGCCGGATGCCTGCGCGCGCCGCTCCATTCTTGCGGATTATATCGCGGCTCTCCCAGAAGAACTTCGCAACTTGGATGTCGATAAACTGGTCGCAGCCACAGAAGGGTTCACGGGTGCCGATCTGAAGTGCCTGGTGGAGGACGGAAAAGGAATCTACGCTTTCGATAAATCACGGAACGAGAAAATGGTTCCGACAACGGACTACTTCCTGCACGCCATCGAGTCCGTCCGACAAAATAAGAGGCATTACGCTGCGGCAGAAGCGATGGCCAGTAATCGCGCGAAATCAGATGTTCCCGACTACGCTCCTGAGATGGGCGATGAAGAAGACGAGTAAAGCTTCCTTAGCTCGGCTATGCTTTCATGTTTCGAATGCCCAAGAGCAGTGCAATGAACACGACGGCAACGAGGTCCAACCACGTGGTGTAATTCCACTGAAAGTGGGCCATCTGTATAGGTGAGGGTGGCCGAGTTCCTGTGGGGATAAGGCCAATCGCACCAAAGAGAAAGTCAACGAAGACCCCGGCAGAAACCATCGAGGCAACCAAAACGGCGGTGATGTAAGCGGCTGCTTTGGCCCCATAATATTTTCGGTAAAGCAGCAGGATTGGTATGATGACGAGATCGGCGTAGATGAAGGAGATCACGCCTCCAAAGCTGATTCCTCCCGACCAAAGCAGGCTCGCCAGAGGCAAGTTTCCAACGGAACAGACGAACGAGGCCATGGCAATCAAGACACCTACTGCGGCGTTCTCAATCAGCTGAATCGGCCCAGGCAAGCTCGATAGAAACAAGACTTTCCACCACGCTTGCGGCATGGCCGCCATCACAAATCCAGACACAAGAAAGCCGATCACGATCTCTTTCCACATCATGGAAATGTCCATGAGGAAGGCGTCCGCAACCGAGGACCATCGATCCGCTTTAGATCCACCATGGTGATGGTCGTGGTCGTGATGCGAATCATGCGCTTTCGAATGGCAACAACTCGAACCTTCTTCTTCGCCTTGTACAATGCGTCGGGCTTCGACTTCAACTGAGCGCGGCAGGGTCAAGGAAACCATCAGCCACATCACCGCTATAAGCACGAATGAGCCGACCACCTCCGCCAGCACGAACTGCCAACCCATTAAAATCCAAAGAACAAGCCCGAGCTCCAGAACCAGATTGGTAGACGCGAACATGAAAGCCAGTGTTGGAACCAAGTTCGCCCCTTTCTTGAAAGCCGTCTTTGAGGCCGCGACCGCAGCATAGGAGCACGACGAGCTGACGGCTCCGAGCAGCGTCGCGAGCCCGACCGACCGCAGGTCGGCCTTGCCAAAATGCTCCAGGACGCTCTCCCGTCGCACAAAAACCTGAAGGACGGCGGAGAGACCGAAACCAAGCGTTAACGCCCAGAGCGTTTGCCAAATCATCAGGAGGCTTGCCCGCAGCGAATCTTCGGTTAAAGCGAACAAGCCCTGTAATGCAGTCATACCAAGACTATGCCCCCCATACCCATGCTTTTCAATGGGCGGCTTTCCGTTATTTTACGGCTCTACATCAATCGGCGTTCCGATGTTCACCATTTTCAACACCGTCCGCGCGTTCCAATTCGCCAGCCTGAAGCAGCCGTGGGATTGTGTTCGCGAGATATTTTCTGGCTCCGGCGTCCCGTGAATGCCGTAGCCGGGCAGGCTGAGGCCGATCCATGCGGTGCCGACAGGGTTGCGCGGTCCCGGGGGAATGAGGAGCTTATGCGTAAGGTGTTCCTCGGCGGCCGAGTCTTTGAATAGCTCTGGATCGAAGGTGTAGTCGGGGTCGGGCACCACGGAAACCACCGTGAGACTTCCATTGGGGCGTTTGTTTTTGTCCTTAGCGATTGAGCACGGGAAGAATCCGACGATGCGTCCGGAGCCATCCAGCGCCTCGATTGATGTGTCGGAAAGACTGATGCGAAGTGAGGCGGCGGAAGGAACGGGTGCGGCGTGTTGAAGATTGGGGCAGTTCAGTATCAATCCCGGTTCAAAATCGGTCACGTTCGGATTCAAATCTTTCAAGTAAGCGCGCGTGCAATGAAATTTTTCGCCGAAAAGCTCCCAGGCGTTGGAGTAGCCGAGAAAATGGGCCTCTGCCTTCTCGCGCCACGTGGTGATGTGCGGGGTAATATTCGCTAAATCAGCGGGCGTGACCGTGTAATGGGTGAACGGATCGACCGGGGCACCGATCGATTGAATCGTGGGGCCATCGAGAATCCCACTGGCCGGAAGACCGACGCTCGTTTGATAGGCGCGAAGCATCCGCTGGGTGCGCATTCCCGAGGAGCCATCGATAAATCCGCACGAGAAATGTCGCCGTTCCAGCATGATTTGATAGGCGGCGATCTGTTGTCGGGTGAGGTGCGGGGTGGTGGAAGGATCGACCGGCGCGACGGGGATATCGATCGGTGTGGGAAAGGGCGTTGGGGTGGTTGTCGGGACGGGGCTCAATATGGCGACGGCTGGGGTTGGCGCGAGTATTGGCTGAGCCTGGGGAATTGCGGGGAGAGGAGTGAGAGCGAGCGGCGGTGAAGTGGGGACTAATACAGGGTTAAAACGGGGCGGTGGCGGCGTCATGTCTGAACTGGCGATGGGGTGAGATTGCAGGATCTGTTGTTGGCGGGTGAGGGGTGCAGGAGAGGCTTGGGCAGGTGCGGGGTGGGGCGTGGAATGCAGGGTAGCGAGCGGGGTCGACGAAAGCGAAGATTGCAAGGCGCTCAGGGAGGAAGAATCGTGGGAATAGCGGGCGGCCTGTTGCAGGAGGAAAATAGAGCCCACGAAAAGCCCGATGGAGCCGAGCCCGGTGAGGAGAATCCAGAGCCAAATGGGGGGTGGCTCAGAGGGGGTGGTTGCTCGCGGCTTGCGCTTGGAGCCGGCTGGCTTTTTAGGCGCTGGTAATCGTTTAGGAGGTTTCCCAGTGGACTTGGTAGGAGGCATGTGATTAGAGTAGCGGGCGATGCTAGCACGGGCAGGGTTAAAGGGAGGAGCGATTTTTCGAATTTTGGCTTGCCATTGCGTGGAATCGGCTTATAAATGTATGCGTAGTTCAACAACAAACCGTTGAGGCTCCGATAAAAAAATGGCTGCAAATTTACAACTTATAGAGGCAAATCGCTCCGAAACTATGCCTAATCACTCGACCGTCGTTATTAACGGTCCTGTCGATCATGAGCACCTAGAGGCGGCGAACGCCATGGAGAAGAATCTGAGCTCCTGCGGGTATAACGTGATCAACCCGGCTCGCACCGCTTCAGAACTCGCTGAGGCTAAAGGCGTTCCGATGAGTGATCCCTCGATTCAACAAACTACTTTAAAGAAGACCTTGCTCGACGTCGCCCGCTCCGGCGGTGCGGACGTGGTGAACATGCCCGGCGCGGAAGAGTCTAAGACGGCGCAAATGATCGGTACGATGGTGCATAACCGGTACCCCAGCAGCTCGGTTTTTCAAGGTAACGGCGAAGACCACACGCTTACTCCTGTAAATAGGGAAGATGATGCCCACCGCTTAAGCGCCAGCTTGGCAAACGGCGTGAACAAGGAATATTCGGCTGAAACGGCGATCAAGAACGCAGCCCGGGCTTCGCTCGGTGGACCTGGAGAAGAGCAGCATCAAGCTTCCGCTCATCCGCTGGTCATGCCTTCTGAGCATCAAGCCGAAGGCCAAGGTCGAACTGTTTAACACGGAACCAAGACAATGAAATTACCAAGTAATGTTCTTTCGATTGGCTACCTGGACGACGAAATGGAGAAGACGGAAATTGCTCTGATTCTAGAGCTCTACCGGAGTCTCAATAAACCGGATCAGGTCGAAATCTTGAAGCTTCTCATCGAATACTCGATGGCTCCCGATTCCACGGAAATGCGTGAAGGCGTTCTCGCCCGGATCGCTGAAATGGGCTAGTCGGCTGGGATTTGAGGTTTTCACAACTTACGAATTAGGTACTGGTAAAGGAAATGGGCGATTACACAAAAATGAGCGATTCGGTTGCTAAGGGAGATCATCCTGTGGTCTACCTGACTGGCCCGACTCATAATTGCAAAAGTGATCCTTGCTCGGATGTGAGCGATCAAAACGCCGGTCTCTTTGATGCTCTGGAACGAAGCTTCCGTGCACAGGGGATGGAGGTTCTCAACCCCGCTCGCACCCGCGAAGTGGTTTGCAACGATGCGGGCCTCGCGATTGACGATCCCCACGTATGGCAGGCTTCCCTCAAGAAGGATCTGCTGCTGATGATCGAAACGGGAGTCACTCACGTGATTTTCACGCCGCCCTCCCACACGGTCGCTTCAACTCCCGATAACCCGGAGCTAAGGACCTGGCAGGAGTCGAGCACAGCCTGTCTCCAGACGATGTTTGCTTTCAAAATAGGCCTCGAATTCGGTCAAGCGGTCCCGAGCCGCGACGGCTCGTTTGCCGTGGAAGCGATTTCCCGAGACGAGGTCCGCGAAATTTTGGCTCAGTCCCCGACCCTTAAAGAATTGCAAAAAGATTACTCTGTCACGGCGATAGGTCAGCGCGCTCAACACGCGGCTCCTACGAGTTCAAAAGGCGTGAGCATCCCGGCAATGCACTTGGACGAGCACCACGAAATGGCACACAAGTAGATATTTGGAGAAAGTATGATGAGCACAGAAAATACACCGTTTGTAATCCCCGACCTCGAAGACGAGATCGAACGCACAGAAATCGCCCTAGTGGTGGAGCTGTACCGGAGCCTAATCAAGCCCGACCAAACCCGGATATTGAATCTGCTTTTGGAAGCGTCCCTGAACCCCAGCACCAGCTTGGTTCGTAAGGGAATTCTGGCGCACCTAGAGCGCTAAGTAGCAGGATAAAAGAGGATTTAACGCAAATCCCTGACTTTCAACAGGTTGTCGACTAGATCGTATTTGATCGGGCAATGATGCAGAGGGTCGACAACTTATCAACCCAACTTTTAGAGCACTTTCGGTTATATTGTTGCATAACATTCGAGGAGGCTTAAATTGCGAGAAGGATGCCTTCATCGAATGGCATGGACCGCATTACTTCTTAAAGTCAGCCGGAGTAAACTTCGTATTTACAACGATATCTCTTTGGATTTGCGTAATCAATATAGGTCCTTGTTGTGCTAGAAGTTTATTCGCGTCTCCCATAGCTGATTTTAACTTGGCGATGTTTTCGGACGTCACGGTTTGATTCGTCGTTTTTAACGCCTCCTTGATTTGATCGTCCGATAGAGATGGGGCTATTGTATCGGATTTATCCACTACCATCTGACTTTTATGAATCAGATGATCTAACTTACCGATCCAGAGAACAGTCTTTATGTTGGCCGTGATATGTTCTAAGATGACGTAACAGTCCACAGTTTCGACAACATCATCGGGCATTCTTTGAGAGGAAGTCTCCGGATTAAGGGCGTTGCCCCACGGTTGGTTGAAGAATGTTCCAGGAATTGTCGCCGACGCCGTTTGAGATACGCCGGTGGCTGCTCCTAAGGCTAGCTCCTGACTAGCCATCTTTTGGTCGTGATCGCTCAGGCTCAGGTAATCCCCACTTCCATCCGACCACACGGCACCAAAACCAGTGATACTACCTTCAGTCGGGTCACCCCAACTGATCCGGTAAAGATTTGACCTCTGTAATCGAATCGTGAATTTGGTCTTAGAAAGGGTCTTGCCATCTCCGGTTACTGTGATGGCCTCACCCGTACTACTGTAGCTAGTCAGTGAATCGTACGCCTTGCGAGCGTCTGAGATAATGTCTTTGGCCGTGGGTGTCGTTGAAGTAGTTGGACTCTCGGGAGCCGAAGTCGGCGTATTTGCGAAGAGCATATGAGCCGAGTCCATGTAAATGAATGCGCCGAGGAGGACGACGAAAAGCAGGGGCGTCAGGCGCAGCCCCAAGGACGAGAGGCACAGACGATCGGTTAATGGTCGCGCCGTATCCAGAAGCCGGGTCAACCGGAAGCCTAACTGTGAACGGAAACTGGCCATGGGAAGGCAGAATTCTGGAATCGCCTGGTTTTGAGATTCGGCCACGTCCAGCAGAAGCCTGGCGTAAGCTTCTCGATCTGCACCCGATATGAGGACGGCATCGTCACACACGTCTTCATCACAGGCTTCCATTACCCAGTTTAACCGCCATAAACCCGGCTGCAATGGCATCAAAATAGTGGCGATTTTCACTAACAGATGCCACCACAGATCGTGTCTGCGAAAGTGAGTTAGCTCATGGGTATACATTTCATCTCGAGCTTCCATACCGGCGGGGACCATAATGACCGGACGAAATAGACCTATGAGAACAGGACTTTCTAAGAACTCCAGAGCCAGGAGCAGGGGGGCAGGCAACCCCATGTTTGCGGCTACTTGTTTGCAGCGGTTTGATTCTGAGATTCCCGACGGTAATCCGTGCTTGGAGAGGGTGGAAAGGACCCAAAGCCCCGAAACTAAACGAGCGGTTAAGAAGGCGGATCCCAGAAGGGATGCTCCTAGAAAGATATCCGAAAATACGTCAAGGTAATCCGGGCTAAAGCGTTTTACCTCGATGAAGGTACTCACCGCAGGTCGCCAGACAGCGAGGAGCTCCCAGTTCAGGTTTGAGATCGGTAAGGCCGCTTTTGCGCTATTTGGCGAGACTACCGTAGCGACCGGCTGAGAGTCTTTGAAGGATTGCGGGATAGAGTTCCAGAATAGACATCCGGCTGGGACGATGAGAGAGAGAAGCAAGGTGGCTCGAAGCAAGGTGGACCGCACGACCGGGTTACCTCCACGAAAGCCTCTTTCCAACCCCAGCCCAGTTAAACAAATGAAGAGACTGAATACATTCCAGGTAATGAATCCCATCGCTCCCCAAGTTATAGTTTCTAAAATGAACGGTCTCATGATGATTTCTCCTTCTTTTCAATGATGTTGCGGAGGTGCCTAAGCTCCTCTTTTGAAAGCTTTTCGTTCTGAACCAGATGAGCTGCCAATTCCACGAGGGAACCCTGAAACAATTTGGCAATAAACTCCTGGATTGCCCCTTGGGTGGCTTTCTGCTCATCGACGATCGCATAATATTTGAAAGTCCGGTCATCCGCTTTGTGGTCGACCGCTTTTTTCGTTTCCAGCTGACGCAAGAGTGTTTGCACGGTGCTATGCGCAAATCGGTCCTCCTGGTTCAAGGTCTCTGTTATTTCTCTGGCGCTCATTTCGCCACGCCTCCAGAGCAGCTGCATAATTTTAAGTTGTTGTTGGCCAAATCGATTCGCATCCATAGCTATAGATTTACTCGTATAGATTATCTGCGTCAAATGTTTTCTTTTTGGTGGATGCCAGTCTCCGTAAACTCGGGTTCTCCTGGAAAACGCTTTAAGACCCATCATTTAACTCGCTAGCGTTGGCGAACTTTTTGATGATCGGGTCGTAACGCGTGGGATCCATCAACGGCAACACAAATCGGAAGAGGGGATTTACCCAACCTCGGGTCGTTCGGACATACAGATCCAATGGAGACAGCGTTTGTTTCAGGTGAAGCTTTGGATCGTAATTAAGCGGGGCACTGTAATAGGTGTGAAACCCATTTTTGATAATCCAGGAAAATAGGTCTCGGCGCGTGATGAAATAGAGATGATACTCGAGGGCGACCGTGTAGTCGAAACCTACGTAGTTATCTCTCAAGACTCCGTTGTGCGTAATGCATGAGTTGAATGCGAGAATTCGACCCTCCTGGCGCCAAATGAAAAATAGAGCCTTGTCAGACATTTTTTTTCCGAGCCCGGAAAAGTAGGATTTAGTGAGGATTTCGAATTTGAGTTTCGATCTTTTCACGACCTGTTCATAAAGCGGAAATACTTCATCCAGATGTGGGGTAATGTCCTTAATTACCTCCATAGTAATCGGAGACTCACTCGCGGTTCGGCGAAACTTTCTGCGCAAGTCCTTCCGCATTTTGGCACTGAGAACCGTATTAAAATAATCGTCAAAATCCTTGTACTTCAATTCAATCTTCGTGGCGGGCATGCTCGAAATTCGTCGAAATCCAAAGCCGTGCAGACGATTCAGTTTAGCCCGATTGAGCTTCGGGAAATCCTTGAAAACGACCAATTCGGTCTTGAGCTCCCGCGCGATGGCGGGGAGCACCTCACCCAGAGATCTGACCACCCACGCTTCGTCTGCTGTTCCGTGGGTCTCCGCAATGTGCCCTTCTCCGGCAGAACAGCCGACCATCAAAATCGGGAACTTCAGTGCAGAGCGAAACCGTTTCCGAAGCCGATCCACTGTACGAGTGATCAGATTCGGCATACCCATCGTAATATCCACATTTACGACGAAAAACGGTTGTATAGCACGTGTTGTATCGGAGGCATCCTTAAGAAGTAAATAGTAGTGGGAAAACTGATTTTGAAGGACTTCATAAGTAAGTTCGTAATAACGATGATCGTTAGCACTCGATTTTAACCCGGTTTCCCACACCGTTAGATCTTCTGCCGTCAATTTGTCTGCAACTACGGCCCGCCCAAAGGAGGCTCGGATGGAGTGCAACTCCAAAGCGATGTTCACCGGGTCTTGGCTGAGAACTCCAAGCTGGCGATGAGTGGATTCGAGCATAAGCGAGTGTGACTATTGTGAGAATCCTACTAAACGGCGCTCGGAATTGCCACGGTCTGTCTTTCTTTCTGCACTGCCGTTCACGGACCTATTTGTCACCCAGGGGTTCACATCTTCACGTCTAGCAGGTTTGGGAAGACTCGCACTAGCGAGATTTGCCGGGCTTGAAGCTGGTAAGATCGATTGAGAAGGTGCCGTAGTAGAAGTTCAGGTCGGCGTGGATGGGAATTCGTCGGCTGTCATTGGTCATCCAGACGGTTAGGTAGCCATGGCGGTGCGTTCCTTTGCCCGGCACGGCATGGACTTTGATCAACTCTTGGCTGGGCCAATCGCCAAAGGCTTTCGTTTCAATCGCTTGGCAAGTGGCGATACCCTCTTTGGCGGAGTTGTTTTCGTAGACATAAAGCATGTGCGTCTCGCCTGGGGACCACTTAAAGGCGCGCAGATGCAGGAGCATGGAGCCGAGATCATCGAGCGCATCGTAGGAGAAGGTGAAGTTGTGCGATTCCGTGGTGTCTTTCGATTTGTTTGCGACAAGGCGGGCAGCCGATAGCCGGGGGTAATCGACTTCCGTGATGTCCGTAACCACACGACCCGGTTCGTGGCGGTCTTCCGTATAGCTGAGGGAGCGCCAAGGCGACTTGCTGATGGAGGTGGTGAACTTGTCGTGGAAGGGGTAAATCGTCTCCACAGCGCCCCGCGAATGAAGTTCTAGCGTACACGTCCAGAGATTGCCTTCGGGAGAGCTCTTGGTGACGAATGTGCCGTCGGCCGCATCCACGATTCCCCACATAACATGGTAGCTCAGCGTCTCCCCATCCTTCCACGGGATGTGGACGAGTGAGTTCGAGTTGTAAGCATGGATGAGTAAGGGGCCGGAAGGCACAGGCGCGGGAACGTCAGCTGTCTGGAAAGTGGGGGCAGTAGACGGGGTTGCCGCTGGAGCAGGGCTGGGCGCGATTACTGCGGGCGGCGTAGGTGCAGGCGTCACGATCGGGTTTGCTGTTGGTTTGGGTGTCGGGGAACTTGCGACGGGTGGGATCAAGTCGAGTTGCGGCTGAAGCGGTTGCGGTTGTAGAGTCGGGGCTGCGGGGGCTGGCGTGGCAGCGGACGGGTCTGTGGGCTGAGCGATTTGCGCCGCAAGCGGCAGGGCCGTCAGGAGCAATAGACAAAGGAGTGGGCCGGAGCGGCGATTATGTTCAAACATGACAATTGTGACTGTCCAAACGGATCAGGGGCGATCCCGTTTCTTAAGATCTGCGCTGGCACGCTGGAGAATGGTGCGTTCCGCCGGGGTGAGACTGGCCATGCCACGCTTGGAAATTTTGTCCAATACGCTATCGAGTGTAGCCTCTTGCTCTTGCTTCTTAACGACCTGCAATTTAGTGCGGTTGAGGTGGATCTTCTGCTGATGTAATTCCATGAAGTTAAAGAGCCAATCCATTCCATTTCCATGACCGGCGATTCGTAAAGCCGCATAGGCAGTAAAAACGTCGACCCACATTCCAACCAGATTATCGATGCGGTGGTAGGCGAAGAAACTGGCGGAGGTAACAAGGTAGAAAAGGGTCAGAAATGTCCTGTAAGTGACTCCATATCCCACCCACTCCATGTTTGGGTAAAGGGTCGCGCATGCGGTCATCATTCCTACGGTCACGCAAAAATGGCCGGCGAAGTCGACTGGCATGACAAAACTAAGCGGGAATAGGACGATGACCGGTACCAGGATAAGCAGCACGTAAAGCTTGAGAAATAATGTGCGAGTGATCCGGCTCTCGACCACACGGCCATTGATGAAAAACACATAAACAAAAAACATCGAAAACACCGTATTCCACTGCGTCCTGTAGGCGAGGGGATCAAAATACGGGTACGAGACAGCGCGCCATACTTCCGGAATCACAGATGACGTTAAGGTGGAATAGAAAAAAATAGGTATGTTCGTACCTAAGCAAAGCGCACCGAAAAAGAACCCGATCGCTTGCAGCATGGTGAACAACTCCGTCCAACGGATGTTGTATCCGCTGAAGGTAAAGATCGGGGAGTCGTCGTCGCGAAAGAGCGCCATACTTGAGCTTAGAAGATATCAGAGCTAGGGCCGGTGTCGAGAGAGACTCATCGTTCTCACCCGCGTGC
>CAVURW010000029.1:0-6385 GCA_963743595.1 uncultured Verrucomicrobiae bacterium | reverse complement strand
AAGAGTGGTTCGCCCTGCCAAGCGATATAAAGAATCCCCCACCGTTTGCGGTGACAAGCGGGCCGGAGGGCGTAACGGTCAAATTCGAAGAATCTACCCAGGAGACGGTGTGTCAATTGTTAGGCAAACGGTGTCGGCTCAATCCTCTGGGGCTTAAGCCGACACAGTTTTTGTTGAGCGCTACTTTCACCGGCGGCATGGTGAATATTTCGCCTCTACTGGTCGATAGCGAGGGGTCCGTTCTCCGACTCCCGCCAAAGCCAGTAGCGAACGGAACATTGAACTGGGACATCCAAGATGGAGTTCCTTTGGAATCCAATTCAAAGAATTCCGTCTATTCCTTCCACAATCCCGATTCCAAGCATCTAGTCGGTCCCGTATTCTTGCAGGAAATTGACCTAATCAAGGCGAAGGGATCGGGTTTAGATGTACAACTTCATTCGTGTAGCGTCATCGATCCAGCCCATGATCAACTGACCTTTGCCAAACAACCTCTCTTTTCGTTTGGCGAGAAAGAGCCCTGGGTGGGACATCGCCACGATGATCCTACACAGTACACGATCACCAATGGCCCTGACGGGATGATCGTTGACTTCGCACCAAATGCCAGACTGACTCACATCATCATCCATCCGAGCGAGTATCACCACGTGGGGGGATCGCTCGGGCATCCTCGGAGAATCGATACCGATGTGGAATTGGTGGAGGGAGACTCCACATTTGTAACTCTCTCCCTCAGGGATAATGAGGGAGAATCTTTTCAAGGCGATATTTCTCCGGCTCCTTCCCAAGGACTGAAGCTCGCACTTGGCCACAACAATGTCTGTATTGACCTGGCAACTGCGGCTTCGCCCTGGCAAGGGAAAAACAATGGCGTTGTCGATTACCCTGTGGCTTTAGAGAACTATTTTATCGCTCACACTCCTACAGCAAAAGAGACCAAGATCATCTTCCATTCCGCGACCGTTCAATCTTGGGAAAATGGCCTCAAAGCGGGAGACGTTACCGCTGGACGTCCCCGATTCGTCTGGAAGCCTGGGGAAAAGGCTGAGGTACGACTGAGTCTGAAAAACCTGCTGAGCAGACAACTCGAGAGCGATTTTCAGCTCACGTTGGAGGATGATTTTGAACATCAGCTCTGGACTCGGAAAGTTCATGTTTCGCTGCCGCCGGAAGCCGAGAGAAATGCCAACTTTGACGTCGACACGACTGGGATGCCTTTCGGTGTGTACGTTCTAAAATGGGCTTGCCTCGATCTCAATACAGACGTGACAGGACGCGCATTGCTTACGTTAGCCGATGACGGAACCCTCGGTAAGGCCAAGCCGGGGGAGTTCATCTATGGGATGGATATCGGGGGACGATGGGACTCACCGAACCGACTCGACTGGGTCGATTGGTGCGGGATCGACATGGTGCGCGGTTGCGGTGCTGATGCACGTGATTTTAGCGACATGAAAAACGCACTCGGCGAACTTTCCCGGCGTGGACTCCAGGGTACCGCCATGCTCGACGCCGTGATGCCCTGGGATGCTGATCGAACCAAGTTTAATAAGATTGTGGAGACGGAAACGGCCTACGCCACCTCTATGGCAACAGCTCTGAAAGATACTCCTCTCCACTGGTATGAAATAGGCAACGAGCCCTCTTTGACTAAATTTTTTCCCGGGCCGGAAAGCGATTTCGTGACCGAGTACGTTTCCATGCATGATGCCATCAAGTCGGTAAATCCGAATGCCTTTGTATTTCTTGGTGGAATCGCATTCCAGGGTATGCCCCACGCGGGAGAGCGGGCTGCAGAACTCGTCAAAATCTTCCCTGCCGACAAGACAGACGCCTGGGCTTATCACGGCCATGGAAACGGAGCAACTGCTGAGCGTTGGGCGTTGGGTCAAATGCATCACCTGCTCGATTTGGCGGGTAAAAAGGCCTCAATGCTGTTGGAAACGGAATCCGGCACGACATCGACCGATCCTGCTTCGTGGCGAATGCAAGCCCGCACCGTCGTCCAAAAGCTGACCTTTGCTCAAAGTACGCACGAAATCCCTGCGTTTCTCTGGTTTTGTTTCCAGCCGAAATGGGCTTGGGGAATATTGGAAACAGAATCTCAAGCCAAACCGGCGGCACTGGCCTTCCGGGTATTGGTCCAACACACAAGGGGTATGTCTGCACAGAATGCGCTGGATTTGCAGGGAGCTAAGGGAGAGGCGTACTGGTTCAAGCCTAATGCCTCTGATGACCCTCGCTTAACGATGGTCTTCTGGAGCGATTACGGCGACTACACCCGGACTGTTAACCTGGGGGCCACCGCAGGGAATGTGGAGATCTGTGATATGTTTGGTAATAGCAAACCGGCGGAAATAAGCCCCGACGGCCTTGTGCAGGTCACGGCTGGACTTGATCCCGTCTATCTTGTGGCAAATAGGCCGCCAAGCAGTCCTGCTCCCATCATCCTGGCACCACCCTTTACGTTACCCACCGTATTACGCGTTGTTCCCGGAAGCGATTCCCGTCTGGAGTCGATCATACATAATCCGGGGAACCATGATCTTCATGCCACAGTGGTTCTGTCACCAACTGGGAATTCGCCCGTTGCCGACTCGCAGACAACCGTAGATGTACCCGCGAAAGGTAATGCCAAAACCGTACTGCCACTTCACATTACCCTACAACCGGACGATATATGGCCTAAGGCTTGGACAGTTTTTGGGCCCGTTTCCAGCTCGGTGGATCTCTCAAGCTTCACTACCATTCCCGACACGATCACAGACGGCGCGAAATCCCTTTCCCCGCAAACGATATTCCCGGTCGATAACGCCCTAAATCTGACGGTGCTCAACGGGCCGGGCTACATCGAGAAGCAACAGGCCCTTTGCTTCTCAAGAATCAACGTCGATGTCGATACTGACCTGCAGATTGGTGCAGGTGCCGACTTCTGGATGCAGTGGTATGTGAATGGCGAGGAAGTTTATTCGACCCTCGATAAGGGGAATAGAGGAGGTTCCCCGACTGTGCTAAACTTCTCATTTCCCATCCACCTTAAGAAGGGTGAAAACCTTCTCGCGGTCCGTGTCTTGAGCGGTTCCGGTGGATGGAAGCTTGTCTCGGGTAGCCCTCAAATCGTGAGCCGCGCTCAACACTCGCTCGAGGGAACCCCCGACGGAGTGGTGGTTGATTTAAGGGACGGAACGCACCTTTTAGGACGGGCAACCGTCCCAGTTGAAATGGTCCCTTCTCTCGATCAACGTAACGACCAGATATCGTGGAATCACCTCGCTCCCGATGGCGTCCTTGGTCATATCGAAAATGAATTCATGAAAGCACCGGACCAAACGAAGTGGTACCACGGGCCGAGTGACCTCTCCGGCCACGTCTGGTTTCGAGCCACAGCAGATCATGGTCTTGTCGTAGCTGTTGAAGTAAGAGATGACATCGACACTTCAGGCGACGGAATTCAGATTCGCTTGGCCAGCGGAGACGGCTGGAAAAATCGTCTGCAAATTAATCCCGGCGATAGTTGCATCACTCGACATCGTGATGAAGCAACCAAGATTACTTTTTACGAAGTGACGGTTCCTGCCGACAAGCTCGCCATTCAAACCCATCAGCCGCTGGCAATAGACGTAACTGTTCTAGATGATGATTGGGGCGGCCTTAAACAAACGGCAAGTCTTGCTCCTGGTGATGACCCAGAGATGTGGTATCAGACATGGTTCCGTTAAGTTAGGCCACGCGAGCCTAGTGTAGTGTCTCGTAATTAATCTACGCATTGTCGAATAAAAGCGTTGGCAGCAATGCTCTTACCCGGCTAACGCATATTCCCCGCAGGCATTTCCGAGATAGCTCCTAACTCTCTCTGCTTTGATTCGACCCGCAGAATGTTTACCTTATTCCCATGCTGTCTAAAGCTCGATGGGTCCTTTTATTCGGCCTTTTCGGGCTCGGGCTTTGGCTCCTTTTAAGTCTATTGAGTCTATTCAACGGGCCGCTCCAAAGCCGGGGGAATCTGAATCTTTCGCGAGCAGGGCATACTGCAGCTCTACTCCCGGATGGCAGAGTCTTGGTGATGGGCGGACTGCCTCTGTCCTTTGATTATTACGCCCGACCTACCTCGATTCTCGAGGAACTTCGTTTTGACCTCCAATATTTACTGCACAGCAGTGAACTGAGACCTCGACACAGTTGCGAAATTTACGAACCAAAAACCAATATCTGGACGACTGCCGCCGACGTTCCGATTACCGGATGGATCAAAGAATCCATCGCCCTTTCAGACGGATCTGTTTTTATATCGGCCGGATCCCGTTTAGCACGAAAAGATGAGTTTGCTATTTACGACTCGAGAACCGGAAAATGGTATGCAGTACCGCCCTCAGAAGGCTCAGGCGTGAAAGTGGGACTCTTAGATGGGCGTGTGCTTCAAATCGGAGATGATTGCCAGTTATATGGATCAGGGGTTTGGTCGAAAACGGCCAGTTTCCCAGGCGCGTTAAGCGGTTGTCGTGCCGTAGCGTTACCGGATGGTCGCATCCTGGTTTTTGGGCTCATCAATAAAGGAAATCCAGAAACGTCTTGCGAGATTTATGATCCAGAATCGGCGACTTGGAAGAAAACCGACGATATGGTTAGCTCCAATTGGTACCCAATATTCTGTCGACTCCTGGATGGAAAGGTTCTGGCGATCAATGCTGGAATCAGCCAGATTTTTGATCCAGCCACGGAGAAGTGGCATCTCACAAAAGCATTGCCGCCGGGCTCCAACGTTGAAACTGCTATTGCTCTCAAAGACGGAAGGGTGCTCTTAGTGGCCCCGGGAGATCTCTGTTTGATCTTTGATCCAAAATTGGACCATTGGACGACGACCGGCGCACTCAATTGCAGTCGCTCTATGTTTACAGCTACGCTACTCAATGATGGCCGGGTCTTGGTTGCAGGGGGCGTTGCGTTTGTTCCATATACCTCCGTCGACAGAGAAATTCTAGCGACGTGCGAAGTTTACGATCCCGTCACCGGGAAATGGACGTTGCTGGACTCTCGCCGCTGATCTACTGCTCGTGCTGCGCAAAGACCACCGTGTTCTGATGGAACGTGATTAACGTGCGACCGCTTGGAGCCACCTCAAAGTCGAAGTTGTCCGTTTCATCCGGGAACGTGACGGTGAGATGTTTCTTGTCATCGCTCCACGTCGTAACAGGCAGCGTCTCGCCAAACTTGAACGGGAACAGCAGGATCTTGTAGTTCGGGATAACACTGCGACTGGGGATCACGAGGCGCTTGCCCATCCCAGTGGAGCGGCCGTCGAACTGATGCGAGTCATCGTGACGCAGGTACTCGATTGTCTCCAGCGTCGGGTTGCTTTGCCCGGTCGGAATCGCCGGTTGATTCACGCTAAGTTGGCGCACCAGGAGCATCGGCGTGCCCTCCTCAGGAATGGGCGTGCCGATATCCCGGAATCCATCGTAACCGGGCGCATCCATCTTACGTTTGGTGCTGGCGGTAATGGGTCCGATGAGCATGTCATTGCGAATCGTGTGCAGGTGGTCATTGGCACCGATGTCGTACGCCTCCACATCGGAAGGCATTTGCATATTCCACTCGTACAGGTGCTCCGATTCGTCCTTTTTGAAGTCATCCACAATGAGGACAAACGGATGCTTGCCGCGAATCAGCCCGGCGGTGCGGAATGCGTATTGAACCGGGTTGACCGCCGTGCGCTGCACCCACGTGTCTTCGTCCCACATCCGGGGGTCGCCGACCATATAACCGGAGTAGTAATCGACCACCTGCGGCAGCGGATCGCGCTCAAAATGCACGTTCGCATAGCGCTCTTTTAAGCGATCCCGGATGGCCTTGAAAGGGATCATCCACGGCTTGGCTGCGTAATCCGCATCCGACATGAAGATGGGCGATTTCAGCCAGCGCCAATCGTAGCAGTACGAGAGATCGGCGCATCCAAACGTGGCGGTGGGTGTCGTGATTTGATCGACCCACTTGGCCGGTGTGGCGTTGTAGCCTTGGTTTAGGCCGTCGATGGTGATTCCGTTGGTGTACTTCGTCTCCACTTCGCGGAACGAGGAGAGCGACCAGGGGCGCCCGTAGGCAGAGAGGTAGAACGTGCCACGATCGGCGTCATCATGGGAGACGAACATCGTGTCATTTCGGGCAACGAATTGGAACGTCACGGCATCTTTGGACCACTCGTTGCGGGTGAACATGTAGCCGCGCTGCGGATCGTAGAGATCGAGCGGAAGTTTGAAATCGGCACCGGCGTGGTAGTCGATCGTTTGGCCATCTTTCATGATCGGATCGGCAGGCGTGAGGTAGGGAAGAACATCCGATGTTTCGATCAACTTCGGATTTTTAATGCCGGGATGATTTTGGAAGA
>CAVURW010000028.1:0-4748 GCA_963743595.1 uncultured Verrucomicrobiae bacterium | reverse complement strand
GCACCGCCATCCCTTCACCGTAAACTTTGTGAGAGGTTGGTTTCCCGCGCCGGAAATCGTCGTCGTCCATACATGGTAGGTCGTCGTGGATGAGCGAGTAAGTGTGGATGCATTCCATGGCGCACGCCAGTGGAAGCGCCTCTTCGATGCTGCCGTGAAGGACTTCCGCTGAGGCCAGACAGATCACCGGACGGAGCCGCTTGCCCCCGGCGAAAATGCTATACCGCATCGCGTCGTGGATGGTTTTCGGCTTGAGATCGGCCTTGGGAAGGAATTGGTCGAGGGCTTTATCGACGTGATTGAGTTTCTCAGCCCAGTAACTTGCGAAGTCCATACGGGAAAGTAAGCCAAGTTGCTGCGCTTTAAGCAATTCTGTTGTGAGCCCGCGTTGTTAACGAATGTTGACCACACGAATCCCGTTCATTCGTGCCGCAAAATTCCCTCTGACGTTAGAATAATCACTCGGTCTTTAAGACTCCCGACCTTTCCTTCCGCTCTGCGGATTTGCTGCAATGCCTGCTCTCGGCTTATTGCGTTCTTAACATCGAGCACAATGAGGTCGTTCGATTTTAGGGCAAGACGCTCGATTCTATTTTTCAACGTGTTCGGCCCACCCGCATTCACAAACTCAGGAATTAAACGCCTGCCTGGCACAATTTCCTCCAAACTCGACTTGGTCACAATTAGGTTAAAAAGCTCGCCATCTTTAAAGTGGGCATACACTCCGGTGCCGATCTTAAAGTTCTCGTTACCTGGATCGTCTTTCGGCTCTGCTTCGATAAAAGGGATACTTTTCTCGGCCAAATAGTGCTTAAGCCCAAACAGGCGCGTTGTACAATTGAACGGTAAACCGTCACTCTCGGTAAATCGATGGAAATCGATTTGAATGTACCCAAGTTTCCTATCGCTTATTCCGAACTCGATCTCGCCATAGAGCCAACAGCCGTGGCGATTTTTGCTTAGCTTTGGCTCCAGAATTTTATCGCCAGCCAGCTTCAAGACAGAATCCGAATCCAGCCCGATCTTGAAAGGTCCCCACTCACCCGTGCGCAGAAACACGTCAAACAGTTCCACGGCTGTAGGCTATCACTACTTAGAAACCCAGTTCGACCTCTCTTTCGAAGTTAGATCGATCATTATTCAGAGCCAACCACTTTTGATTCCACCGTAGAGATTCAGCTTGATCCTTGGGAACCCCGTCTCCGGTTCCATAAATCTGCTCCAAAGCTTGGCAGGCACTGACAGATCCGTCATCGGCAGCCTTTTTATACCACGTTCTTGCAAGTGTCTTTGTATCCTCGGCAGTCGTGATGCCGTTACTTTGATAGAGATCCGCAATGTCGTACTCCGCTTGAGCGGTGACGCGGTTTGACGCGTAAGGATCTGATAACACCTTCCTAAACCAGCTCAGCGCCTCCTCGTGATTCTCCTGCACTCCATACCCGCAGTCATATAGCTCACCGATTCGAATTTCAGCAACAGCCCAAACGGGATCTCCCTTGCCAGAATCACTCAGCACACTCAAATAGAACGTCATAGCCGCGCGATAGTCTCCTAGCTTTTCACGGACTAACCCGCTGTGAAATTCGCCATGTGGGTTTTTCAGTTCTGCAGATTGCTCGTACCACCGGAGTTCGGCTCGATGCGAGGGATCGTGTCCAAATTGCCGACGAGTCATTAAGCCCATGCGCTCCAGTCCTTCGGAACTGCGGAAATTAGCGGCCTTCTCGTACCAGTCCACGCCCTCACGGATGTCCTGCACGCTGATAAAATAGGCGTCGCCGGCACCCACCATGGCATCGACGTCACCCTCAGAAGCAGCTTTCCCCAGCCAATGCCTCGCTTCACTGAAATCGATGTCAACGCCCCAACCGTAAAGATAGAGAAAGCCCAGCAATCGCTCTGATTCCGGGCTTCCAGAGGCGTTTGCTTTCGCTATTAATCCGTCCAAGTCCGGCACAGAAACGCTCTCCCCGGCTTTTAGGCTGACACTCTCCCGTACAGGAGCGAAGGAACCGCCGCCCTCCAGCCGAATTTCATAGTCGCCTGCAGCGATTCGTAAAGAACCAGGAATGACCCCTTCACCCACCTTTTTGCTCGTACCTTTCTCATCAAACTTCCACACCTCAAACCAACCCTTCGCTGGTTGCGCTAGGGAGATCGTGCAAGGAGCGTGCGTGTACCCTCTCCATAACAGATAGCCCAATGCGCCGAGCATGAGAACCACCGCCCCGATCCAAAGATAGAGCAAGGCTCGATTTTCCCATGTGGGCTCGGAAGGCTCTAGCGTCTGCGCCACTTCGACAGGCTGCTCGGCTTGTTCTGGTGATCCACTCACGCGCCCACTTAACGCTCGACAACCCAGTTGAATCAACCTCTTTTCGAAGCATGTATCACGGTTCCATCGCGTGATCTGCGGGAACATCTTGGCCGGACCAGATCTGTTTTTGCGGCCACTCACCTGCAGGCCCCTGCCAGAAAGGATCGTTGGCCGGGAGCCCCAGATCCACCAAGCCCGTAAGGCAAATATAGAGCGAGCCGGTGGCATTGTAGCCGTTGCGAATGCTCGGTTGGTGGCCGACGGCTCCGATCTCGAGCCAACCGTCTGAGTCGAAAGTGCCGGGCGCTTCGACCATGCGACGAATGACGAGAGTCATGCCCGACCGCGCGCCTGCCGGATCAATCTCTTTCGGCAGTTGCTTGATCAAGATCACCTGTGAGAGCAATTGGAATGCGGCAAACCGGTAGGCGCTCGACCGGCCCATGACCGGGAGGGTGCCTTCCGGGGAGATGAGCCGATCCAGGATCGTAGCGTAGCGCTGGGCACGTTTTAGCTCCTGATTATAGAGTTGGCCGGAAGGATCGCTCTTCTCCTTACAAACCGTTAAAATGTCTAAGAGCATCGGATGAATCACATAGCTGTTGTAGTAATCCCAATGGAATTCCGCTCCGTCTCCATAAGTGCCATCGCCCCGATACCACGATTCCATTTTAGTGACTCCATAGTTCAGTCGATCCATCTGGACATCGCCCGTAAAATGCCACAGAGCCGCCTCCACTGTGGCCGCGAAGAGAACCCAATTATTCTCGACGGGCTTAATCACCCGCGAGCTCTTCAGTGCCGCCACCACATTCTCTTTCTGAGCAGGAGTCAGTGGATCCCAAAGAACCTTCGGTGCTCGCAGCAGGGCTTGAGCGATGTACGCCGCTTCCACCAACGGTTGAGCAAAGACGCCGCTTTTGCTCGCATAGCCGAACGTCATGTAGTCGGGCGAATGGGGGTCTGTTGCGTTTATTAACGATTGCCGAGCCATCGTGCCGAACTTTCCCCGAAGTTGACCCTCGGGCGAGTCGTCTGGTCCGAGCTCAATCCAAGGCGCGACTCCCGCTAAAGTACGGGCAAAAGCTTCCATGTAAGTCGACTCGATTCGATGCTTGTCCCAGTCCTTTACGGGAAGTTTTTCCTTCAATTTATTTTGGCTGAGAGCTTCTAAAACCGGACCGGCGATTTTCGTCGTAACGCTAACCAAGTAGGCTCGATCGGTAGGGCCATCTGACGGGGTTTCACTAGCAGCCAATGGGTACAGGGATACGAGGGTAAACCAAACGAATAAAAATAAGGGGCAACGAGAGACCATCGGTATGTAACCACGCTAAAATAAACGCAGCGCCTTGGAGAACTTCTATTTTGGAGTCCCATTCGAGGCGATCTTCGGAGAATCCATAAACGTGAGCGAGGAGACCACGTCATGTTGAACCTCCACCATGGAGACGTACATCAGCCCGACTTTAATATCTGAGAACTTTTTGGGTTCACCGTTAATGATGACCTCATTTTTCCCGTACTGCCCTTCATCAGCGAATGTTACGATATCGACAAACTTGGTTTTAATCGTCGTCAGGGTGACCGTTTTCTTGGCGGCATCCACGGCCGTTACCAAGATTCTTGTATCGAGTGGACCTTTCGGGGCGGGCTTGCCAGCAGTGGTTATCTGAGGAATCGCGAGGAGTAGCACGACGAGAAGGAGAATATTTTTCATGGATAAGCGTAGTATCGATCGATGCTTGGTGTTAATGCTTCAAAATAACATTAAGCGGACGCTCCTGCCATCCATATAGTGGCTTTTTCCATACAAAAAGTGACATTCGCCACTGCTCCAAACGGCCGGGCGGAGTTGCGGCCAAAATGACGAAAAAGGAAACGAATTCCTGGAATTTTCTTCGCCTAATTTCGCAACCCAATGTTTATATCGCGTGGTAAATGAATCGGTTCCTCCTCTCTCTCCTCGTTCTTAGCCTGGCCATTGTCCCTCTTTCTGCAGATGCGCCACTGCCGTTTCGGACGCGAATCTGCCCATGGAAAAATGGGTCGACGACCTCGTTAGCCGCCTGACGGTACTGGAAAAAGGGCGCGACACCGGGATCGACACCTCCCTCCGAACCGAACGGGCGGATTTCCCGCATTTGGCTCTCCCGTGAGCTGGCTTCATTCTGAAGGTTGGTGAGTCCATGCTGTTGGACTTGTTCCAGGCTGAACAGGCCCAGCTGACGAAAGTAGCGGCTGGGCCACGTTTGGTTATCGTGCCAGTTGGCTCGTGCACGTCGATGGTTTCGTCGTCGCAGGATGCGGCGAAGTCGGCCTCGCACCCATCCATCGATTTCAATCAAGGGCCTGCGTTGCTTCGCGCCTGAGCCTGGGCTGAACATGAAGCCGTCCCTTCGGACCTAGAGGGCATGAAAGCAGCCGC
>CAVURW010000027.1:0-84820 GCA_963743595.1 uncultured Verrucomicrobiae bacterium | reverse complement strand
CGGCGGCCTCGGTCGGCTTCACAAAGAGTTTTCGTCGCAATAAAGCGCGTATTCGCCAAACATTTTACGAGCCGAGACGCTCAGTGCGCCCGGAAGCTGATCGAGCAGGTGGTCGACTGTATTTTGTGAAGTAGCCATGTGGTCGCAGGCTAATGCGTCAACGAATAGACCGCCACATTCAACGCAATCTTACGGCCATCTTCAGGAGCAACACCATGGCCGGCATTGCATTCATTGCCCATTGCAAAAGAACAGCAGAGCCCGTCTTCGCACATCACAGCCACCAACTCGCCGTCATGATAGAGTCCATCGAGCTGAATCAGGTCATTACGATCCAATGCTCGAATTCCGTTAAGCTTGTAGAAAGCTCTGTAGATCAGATCGTCGAAGGGTATTTTACGAACCGGTTCGCCAGGAAAAATGCGACTGAATTCGCGTCGCCAAGCGAGTGGAAAACCGGGCGTATTACAGCAGCCCGATCCGAGCAGAAAACCGCCGTGACTGAAGTAACGCCGAAGATTCGCCACTTCCACATCCGATAGAACGAAATCGTTGTGCCCGTTCATGAAAAGAAACGGCGTCTCAAACATGCTGTCATCGGCGAGTCGAATTTTCCGTTCTGCCTGCACCGGAATGGTCGACGCACGACCGATCAATCGCCCCAATTCCGCTGCAACCGAACTGCAATCATCGCCATCATTCTGGCTGTATTTGAGGCGACCCACAAAGAAGGTCGCGTCCTTATCGATATCCGCCGAAACAGGGCTGAGCACCCCGGCGCAAATCAATAAACCCACTGTCGATTTCAGAAGTGTTTTCATAGGAGATTCCACTGCTTTCTCAACACCCATTCCACGCAGAGCATCCCTAAAAGCGCGAATAAAGTCGATGCCTGAATTCCCCACGGCATGCGATCCGAACTGGCGTTCTCATTCGACTGGAGGTGTTTGTGAATTGCAGCAAGCAATGGTCCGGGATCGAGTAATTCCTCCGATTTAAACGCCTGCCCCTGCGTCAGCGACGCCCACTGCTTTAAGTTCTCCATATCCCGCGCCGTCTGTTGCATTTCGAGCCGCGTGTTTTGCAATTGCAGGCTACGTTCCGAAACAACGATGTGTAACGAATCTTGAATCTCGATTTCGTAAACGCCCTCTTTTTGCGCGTGAAACACCACAGGCACAGCTTGGTTAATCGGCAGGGTCGCGTCCTGGTGTAAGACCTCTTTTTGATCGGGATCATGAATGATGACCGCGAAGGTTGGTGCACCACCAGCCGGGGTCGGCGTCGGCGTTGCGTTAGAAAAATCGCTCGGGGTCGCATGGCGCTCGAGTGTCATATGAATATCGGTCGGGGGATCGAGTTGTTGGTCGGCAAAATCGATAATCACACTCTGCCGCCCGTAATCACCCATGTAGCGGAAGAGCTGCCGCCAAAAGCGATCGAACTGCTTGGGATCGCTCTCTTTCGCCAGTCGCCACTTCCAGAAATTCTGCAGACAAATCACGGCGGAACGACCAGCTCCGTAATTCTGCTCCGCCATAAGGATGCGCTTTCCATTTGGCCCGATATCACTCTCGTGGTAAGCCCAAATCACGGCACCCGGTTTGGCTCGATCGACCCGTCCGTATTGATTGAACGCCGGCAAAGAATCCCACGCTTCCTGCGTTTCAGCGGAGGTCCCCAATTGAAAGACCGGCTGACGCAACGCGTCGTCCGATAGTTTGAGGTGAAACGGTTGATCCAACTCGACGCCGGGATTTGGATCGAAGGTCACAGGCATCAATTTCTCGAGGGTACTTCCCTGCCACGAAGCATCGAACGTTCCCGGACCGCCGATCATCAGCACACCGCCTCCCAGTTCACCACAAAATCGCGTTAAAACCTGCTGTTGTGTCTCGTTCAAGGTGGCCGGTTTTAAATTCGAAATAACAACCACACGATAGGGCGCGATTTGTTCCAAAGTCGTCGGAAACCCATCGATCAGCTCACCCGATTTCTCCACGTTTTGTCGGTACACGGAATGATCCGAAGTTTGGCTCAATCCGGTCAGCCGCAGGGCAGGATCCGTTCGCACCGCCAGTGAGATGAATTTGTAATCCCATGTGAGAATTCCCTGCACAAAGAGAATACGCAGATCTTTCTCGTTCGAGATCTTCACCTCCACGCTATCTTTGTTTTTACCGACGATCAGCTTCTCCAGGTTCGGCGGCGAAACTTCAATTGTGTAGTTGTGTCGGCCCTCCGCCTCTTCGCTCACCCCAAAGGCTTCCGACCACGTGCGCGATCCGGTAAATCCGGCCACTTTCTTGTGCTGAAGTAATTGTCCGTCCCGGGACAAGATCAGGTCGAAATCCGTAATGCTGGTCCCACAAAAACTCAGCTGCGCGCTCACATGAAATTCCTGTTTTACGGCCACGATCGTCGGAGCTGTGGCTTTCTGTAAATTCAAGGTGGCCGGCCCTTCGTCCGAACCGTATCCAATTCCATAAAACGGCGTCTGCGTTTGAATGAGGCTGCTCAGCGCATTGGTATTTTGCGTCGTGTCATTGGCTGAGCCATCCGTAAGCGCCACGACAGCGATGGGCGGCTCCGTGCCCTCCTGCAACGATTGCACAATCGCGCCTGCCAAATCGGTTCGAGGGCCATTCGGTTCGGTAACGGAAATGTCCTCCGCCGTGCTCAGGCTTGCCTTATCCGCAAACAGCCACGGGTGAACTTTCCAGCCCTCACTTTGAAACGCCGGAGCCAGCTCTTCCTTAAGAAAATGCGTCGCTTGCGCAAATCGCGTCTGCTTGGTCTCCTCTAAAGACATGCTCTCACTTCGATCCAAAAGCACCGCCACGTACGGTGCACCACTGCGCACGTGACTGCGCACCGTTACCGGGCGTGCGGCAAGAAAGAGTAGGAGAATCAGCGCCACAGAACGGAGCCCGAGCAAGAGCGCCATTTTCGAGCGCTCCAGCCCGCGTTTGGCTAAATCCCGGGCCATCATCACGAGCACCAGCCCGATCAAAATGGCACCGGGAATCAGCTCCCACGACGCGTCAAAAGTAAACGTGGCGACGGTCATAAAGTTTCGAAATCAGCCCTCCTGGCCCACGCTACTGCTCATTCGGATTCTTCGAGAGCTCTTCGTAATAATGCTGAATACGAGTCCGGTAGGTCGCCGGAAACTTCGAGGGATCGACGTCGGTGATTTCGCGAGGGGTTGTGTTGCGATTCTGGTCGTTCGCCTCGATACGCACGGCTTCAATTTCGTCGAGCAACTTCTTCACGCTCTCCGGGTCCATCGGCAATGGCTTATCGGTCTTTTGTAAATCTTTCACATCATCCATCAACACCATTTTCGCGGAATCGGTCGGGTCGGGTTTGGAGTTATCCAGGTAAGCCTGCACGTCGTGGAGAATATCGGCCTGCGCCTTCTTTTCATCCTCCGGTGTACGCGCATGGTCTTTCTGTTCCAAGCTCATCAGTTCCTGACGCGCATCATCCAGCTCATCGCCCGGCTTTGACTCCATGGGTTTTCCAGATTGCGAAGCTCGAATCGTCCCCGGCTGACTCGCATCAAACGCCTGGCTAATCTCTTTCAGATCCGAGCTCCCTTGCTGCACCGCTTTCGTCCGTCCATCACCTGGAGTCGATTGCGCCATGTTCTGCATATCTTGATGCAACGCCTGCTGCTTCTCATTGGACAAAGCGGCTTTCAAGGGCGGGCGCGACCCCATCGGGCTGTTCCCAGTGTAATCCTTCAGCGCATCCGTCGTGCGTTCGGAGGAGTCAGCCAGGTTCTTTAATTGATCGTCGGATAGCGTGCCCGGCTGAGCCGATTCCTTATCGAGCGAGTTAATGTTGTGATCCAGAATTTTCTTCAGCTGATACGCTTGTGCCAATTCTTGCTGCTTTTGGTTTTTCGCCGCGATTTTCTCCAGATCACCCATCGCATCTGCGGCATGCGTGAGCTCCGTATTCGCATCGCCATCTGCCAGGGTATCTAAGGCTTCGTTGATCTTGCTCTGTGCATTGCTCACCTCAGCTTCGGAACCCCTAAACATATTAGGATCTTTCTCGATCAGTTTTTTGAGACCATCGTTGATCCGGTTCTCTTCTTTCGATTTCGACGCGGAATTCGAAGCGGAATCGGCGAGCGCACGCTGATCTGTCACCAGCTTATGCAGTTGATCCAAAGCTGCTTTCTCGCGATCATGCACCTCCGAGACTTGGGAGAGTTTGTGTGCGCTGTCCTCCGCCGTCGGGCTTGGGTCGTCATCGTCACCGGAGGCGCTACCCTCCCCAGGATTGCCTTTGAAACCGTTGTCTTTCCGGTTATCGATCATCTTCTTCAATTTCTTCCGCGTCGCCACCAATTCAGCAAGCGCGCCCAGCTCATGGCGCTTTCCGTCAGCACCGACTTGATCCGCCAGCGCCTGAGTCGCAAATGTCATCTCTTTTTCGGCCAGAACCAAGTGATCCAGCACCGTGCCTAAATCGGTATTTTCGCCCTCGGAAACGAGCTTGGCGAAGAGGTGATCGGTCGATTCTTCCAGTGCCGATTCCGCGTTGGTTAAGCCTTTCGCGTCCTGCTGTTGCATCTCCGGCTTTGGGTAGGTGGTGGTGATGTAGACCTGCGTTTCTTGAATGATCTTGGTCTGTTCTTCGATCAAACCCGAAATCTGTTCCATCAATTCCATCCCCGTTTTCATGGCTTGCCCATCCTTCGCGGAGCCATCGCTCTTAAAGAGGTCGCGACGAAATGGACGAATCTGAATGAAGTAAATTTTCGATGAGTAAATCTTCGCGGGATCGTTCCGTGCTGACGCGTAATAACTCACCACATCCCAGTCACTGACGCCGAGTTCATCTAAATAAATCAGCGGCGCGTAGACGCCGTAAGAGGGCTCCTTCGGTGCATCGAGCTTGTTTTCGACTTCAACTCCCCCGTTCACGGAATAGACCCATTCCGGCGAGAGAATGGGGCCGCTCGTGGCCATCTCGATCTGAAGCGGAAGTACATCCACTTTCGTCAATTTCACGTCGCGCCCCGGCTCGACAATCTTCACTTCCCCCCACGCTTTTGCGGCGTCTTCTTTGGTCGTGATGTCCTGGGGTTTCAGGTCGAACGTCGATTCCGGTTTGCCACTCTTGCTGGGTGCCGGGGGAGCCTCGTCCGTTTTCAGATTCGCGAAGGGCCGGTAGTAGATTTGAAACGAGACGGCACCTACTAAGGCGATTGTGAAGATGAGGGCGAGCGTCTGCAGTCGTGAGCTTCCTAGAAGCACTTTCGCCTGCTCGCGGCGGATCACCTGCTCGGCCTGTGCCTCAATGCGCGGTTGGAAAATGGAATGCGCTTTCCAATTGCGCTCCAGGAACGTCAAGGTACTGAGTCGGTCCAGCATTTGCGGGTAACTCGTGTCGATCGCGCGAGCAATTCCTTCTGGCCTTGGCGCGAGCATCATGGCTACGAGGAATGCAAATAACGAAACGACCACGACCGCACTGATGAACAAAACGAGCACCAACTCGAACGTGGTGATGCTGGTGAGTTTTCCGGTAAAAGCAGCCAGCTCAATCGAGAACCAAGTCAGGCAAAACAACGTGGCGATTACGGAAATGATCTCGCCAAAACGAATCAGCCGCCACTTAAAGCGAGTGGCTTCCAACTGCTCCCGAACGGTCTGTGACATTATTCTCATGGTGAACTCTCCTTTCGCCCGACGAACCCCACTTGCAAAACCATCTCGCACAAAAGCATAGCGCTCCCCGCCATTAAAAGCATCCACCAATAATTCTGCTTAGCGGCGTCTTGCTCGGGAGTCACCCGCTGATCGCTCGGCTTGTTTTGCTTAACGGGATCGTAGCGAGATAATGTCCACGCCGTGAGGAGCTCCGGCGGCTTCTGAATATAATGCAGATCGGATTCCTGAGTCGGCGCATTCACGACCAGCGCCTGTTCCATGACGGCCTCTTTGTCGTAGGTCAATTTATAGATGCCAAGCTCGTCCGGGGCAATCAAGGTCGCCCGATGATTTTCATCCACTTTCGCACTGGCGACCTGTTGCGTGCTGGAATAGAGCGACACCGTTTTTACAACACGATTCGTCGGTATTTTGATGAGCCACGATTCACCCGGCTCGAGATTGGTGACGTTATTATTTTGTGTGCGAAGCGATTGCAGAGCCAGATCGACAAACGGCACGAAGCTGGGATGAATCACCCAATCGGTTTGATTGCGATCAAATGCAAAGGTGCACAGAAGAAATCGCCCGGCATCTTTCGTTCCTGTGTAGAGCAGTCCTTCCCCGTCGTGACCGTAAAGAAGCGCCTTGGCCTGCGTGGACTCCAGCTCAGCGGAATCTCCCACGCGCACGTCCATAAAACTGCTGAGATCCATAAACTTAAATGGCTGAAAAATCGGCGAATCTTCATCGAAGTAGCGAATCGGCTGCTGCGGACTGTGCTCCGAAGAAGCGAGGATCGATTTCGGCGTAAAACCGAGATCGTGGAGGTAGCCAGTCATGAGCGTGGAGAGCCGGTCGACTGTGATAAAAACGCCGTGGCCATTCTTGAAATAGCGATCCGCGAGGCGTCGCGCGTCAGCCGATTGCAGATAGCTGGCGTCGATGATCAAAACATCGGCGTCATTCTCGGCAGGTGCTTCCAGCTCATTTGCGAGCAAAGTCGGACGCACCTCTCGCACGCTCCAGTGGCCCTTCACCACGTCAGCGGAGAGAGCGGCCTTCAGGTAGACGCTCTTGCTCATGAGCGCGACGCGACCTTCGCTTACCGGCGGCAGTGCGAAGTAGGCGGTGTTGTCCAGCGGTAGATCATCCGCCGACGCAGTAACCGTAGCCGCGCCCAAGAGCCACTGCGTGGGATCGCACGCCCATTGCTTCGTCAACGTCAGCTTATCCGTCTTCGGATCGAGCTGAACCGGCTCGTGAAATACGGTCTGGCCATTTGCAGAAAGCGCCACATCCGCACTATTTCCCGGACCGGTGTGCCCCAACAAAACGGCGAAGTGAATCAGCGCGGCATCGCCTAAAAACAGCCGCGCCAATTGCGGCTCCGCGATATAGAAATTCGGGCGTTCCGCCACACTTGAAAAGGGCGAGAGCGTGACGCTGTCAGGCGCGAGAAACGGCGGCGCACCGGGGTTTTCGGTCCATTGATTTTCCTGATGATCCGATAGCACCGTGATGTGTTTGCTCTCGCAGATCGATTGTTTCAGAAGAAGATTCGCCTCACGTAGCGCCGCCAGCAGCGAGCCGCGTTGATTGGTCGCCCTCAACGCGGTCACCTTGGCAATAGCCTGATCTGGAGTATCGCCAAACCCAGCGATCACCACCGGCTGCTTGCACATTTCCACCACCGCGATCTGACTGTGCGGCCCTGCATTCTGTAGCGCGCTCAATATCGTTTCCCGATCATTCTCGAAACCATTATCGACATGGCGGCTCATTGTGTTATCGAGCACAAATACCAGGCTGGAAGAGATGGAGGGGGATTGTTCCGGCTTGTACGGTTGCGTAAAGCCAGCCACCAGCAGAAGCACCGCGAGCAGCCGTAACAAAAGAAGCAAGAGATGCTGCAATTGCATCGGCGGCTTCCGTTCAATGGGCTGATCTTCCAAAAACCGCATCGCGGAGAAATAGACGATTTTCTCGCGATCGCGCCGACGTAAGTGCAACCAGATCGGCCCTCCCAAAGCCGCCAAGCCGAGCCAAAGCCAGGGATTGAGGAAGCTCAGCAGCATAATCAAATGAAGAGCTTGCGTTGGGCCAGAAAGTGAGCGAGCGCGCGGGTGGGATCGGTGGTCGTCGGCATGAGGGTGTAACTGACGCCCAGCTCAGTGAAAAAGTGCTGATAATCCTCAAAGAATTTTGTGATTCTCTCGATGTACTTTTGGCGAATTGAATTCGGCGAAATCCGTCGGCGAACGCCGTTTTCCATATCCTGAAAAATAGAGCCCTCTTGAAATGGAAAATCTTGTTCGTCCGGGTCCAGAATATGAAACACCAGCAGTTCGTGGCCAAAGAAACGCAGCTGTTTCAATTGATCTTTAATATCGTCGGATGGATCAAATAGATCGCTTAAAATCACGATGACGCTCTTGCGTCGAACCAGCCGCCGACAATGTTCCAGCACGGTATGCAGACAGGGGCCGGGCACCGGATTGACCGCCTCCAAATGCCGAAAGACGTTTCCGAGTTGGCTCGGCTTTTGCGACGCTTTCAAATAGCACAACTCCGGCTCTGCACTCTTTTCGTTGCCCAAAAAATCTTTCTCAACGCCGGGATCTTCCATCATGAAAAGACCGGCTGAATCGCGCTGATTGAGCATCAACCAAGTCAGTGAGGCCGAGATCAACCTCACGTAATCGAGCTTGTGGCACCAGGCGCGCGATCCTCCGTAGGACATCGATTTACTCGTATCTGGCAACACGTAAAACTGGAGATTCGTCTCCTGTTCATAACGCCGAATGCAGAGGCGATCTGCCCGCGCGTAGAGTCGCCAATCGAGCCGGCGCAAATCGTCCCCGGCCTGGTAATCGCGGTATTCCCGGAACTCTGAGCTATATCCGTGAAACGGGCTTTTGTTGATCCCGTTCAGGTAACCTTCCACTATGTATCGCGTGCGAAATTGCAGATCCGATAGCGCACTGAGCACGTCGGGATTGAACTTCTCCTTGAAGGTGGTTTCCGTTTGCGGGCTCATGTTTGCCTCAAACCGATGGCGTGCTACGGTTTTACGTCCTCAAGCAGTTTAGCGATGATTGCGTCGGTCGTTTGACCATCCGCATCGGCGTGAAAACTCCGCAAAATGCGATGACGCAAGACCAGGGGAGCCAGTGCGGCGACGTCCTCACACGACACATTGAAACGCCCCTTTACGGCCGCACGTGCCCGACCCGCCAGAATCAAGTTTTGACTGGCGCGAGGACTGGCCCCGCAACGAATCCAGCGCTTCACGTAGCTAGGCGAAGTGGGGTCTTCCCCACGCGTGGCACGCACCAGTCGAACCGCGAAATTCACGACGTTCGGCGGAGCCACGATCTGCGTTACGGCGGTGCGCAATGCCTGGATTTGTTCGGCGGTCATCAGCGGTTTTAGATTTGCTGTCGGCGTGAACGTATGCGCCTCCACCAGTTTCACCTCGTCTTCGAGCGTGGGGTAGGTGATCGGAATTTCAAAGAGAAAGCGATCCAGCTGCGCTTCGGGAAGCGGATAGGTCCCTTCTTGTTCAATAGGATTTTGCGTGGCCAACACGATGAAGGGCTCCTGTAAGCCGTGGATCTTCCCGGCAATCGTGACCGTCTTCTCCTGCATCGCCTCCAATAGCGCCGCCTGCGTTTTCGGCGGCGTGCGGTTGATTTCGTCCGCGAGCAAGACCTGCGTAAAAATCGGTCCGGGCGAAAAGACAAACTGCCGATGACCCGTGGCGATATCCTCTTCCAAAATTTCCGTGCCCGTGATGTCGGAAGGCATCAGGTCGGGCGTGAATTGAATGCGGGAAAAGTGCAGATCCAGCAAGCACGAGACGACGCGCACCAGCAATGTTTTGGCCAAGCCCGGCACACCAACGATCAAACAATGGCCCCGGCTCAAGAGCGCAATCACGATCGCTTCGACGGTATCTGATTGGCCCATAACGACGTTCCCGACCTCATTTTGAATCTTTTGAATCAGCGCGGGCAGCCGCTCTACTTGATCGATGGGATTGCGAGCAGTCTCGGGAATAGGTGGGAAAAGTGGTTGCGACATAAGTCAGTAAGCCAAGCCGTCACGGAGAGCGTCCTCAAGAAGATTATACGATAATTGAAAATCGGCCACACCTGCGGAGTCGAGCGTGCTCTTTTCGAGGGAGATCGTGAGCTTTGCAGTAATTTTTTGATCCGACACTTTACTCCACTCCAGATCCCACGATAGCGCCGGCCCCTTCCTTCCCGCATTCGCCGGAACCTCAACGCCCCGTGCGTCCGGCGACAGATCAATCGTGAAATTCTGCTCGATTGACATCGGATAACCCTCATTCAAAAAGAGGTCGTTGTGCCGGGGCAGCGCAGCCAGATCCCACTGCGATGGAACCCAGGCAGGCAGAAACATCAGCTTGGTCTTGCTGGCAGGAACCGCACTGATGAGACCCCGCCAGGTGCCGCTCGTCATGCACGTGGCCGGTGCTGACAAATCGTCGGTGGAGCTGCTCTCTTCCTGGCTCGGTTCAAAGCGTCCGCTCACTGGCTGGAAAAGAGAATCTAAAACGCCGATGGAGCCCTTCCTGGCGTTCAACGCAGAGCGGAGTGCGTAATCGGCAAAGCCCTTCGTTTTCACCTCCATTTTCACCATCGCAGCACGGCTATCGTGATCATCGAGTTTCACGCTTGTCGCGATTTCAAACTGGTGATCGGAAAGGGTCGGCTCCGGAAGCTCCGTAAGCCCCGGCGTCTCGCTCTTCACCACCAGTACATTTCGCCCCGGATCGCCCGGCGGCAAGAGACCAAACGTGCAGACGTCATCGGTGGAATCGATCCATAACGATTCGTTGGGCAAATGCACCACGGAAATCGCGTGATTGAACGCAAAACCGGGCAAGGCTTCATACGCCTGCGAAAAGCGGGGCACCAGTACTAGATTCGTTTTGTAACCGAGCGTGCCCAGAAGCGTGTTCAAGAGATTCGCCTTATCCTTGCAATCCCCAAATCGATTGTGCCACACGTTTACCGCCGCGTGAGGCCGCCAGGAATTGATGCCCAGCGGCACCGAGACATAGCGCAACCCCGTTACGTAGCGAGTGACGGCAGCGATCTTTTCCCGATCCGTTTTCGCACCCTTCACCAGATCCTGAGCGGCGGCAGTCATCTCCGGGCTTGCCACATCGGAATTTCGCAGACAGGGGACGTACCAAGCGAGAAAATCGTGCCAATCAGCAAATGTGGTCAGCGCTAGGGATGGCTCGTTTTCGCGTGGCGAAAGCGGTTCATTCGGCACCGGCTGCAGATCGTGAAAAGTCCATTCGTAATTTTGGCCGTATTGCCGGTCGGTGACGAGCGGCTCGGTCGAGGTGCCGTGGAGCAGCTTCCAGTGCAGGTTCATCTTCTTGGGCAGGCTGACATCAATCTGTAGTTTCTGGATCGGAATTTCGTCCGATAACGCCGCTTCCTGGAAGATGTGCGGCAGGGGAAACTGCGCCCAACTTCGAATATAATGCACGTGCAAAACAACCCCGGCCTGGACGTGCGGCATCGAAAAGATTTTGTGTTTCGGCACACCCGGCGCACCGGGATCATTATTGGAATTCGCGTCGAAAATATTGTCGGGATTGAGCTGCTCCACAGTTCCTTGCGCGTTACAGACTTCGCACGAAACGAATCGCAGATCCTCGTCCGGCGGCGAATAGGTGATATCGAAATCTCCGAAACGCTTGCCATTCGGCTGAAGGATTTGGATGTAATCCTCGCGATCAAGCGAAAGATTATTTTGATCCCCGATGACATAGCTCTCCTTTCGACTCAAGACGATGGCCGCGATTCCGGGGTAGCTCTTCGCATCGACTGAGGCCGGGGGAGACCAATCAGGCGGGGCAGGCTGCGCGCTCGCCGCGACCGCAGAAGGGCTCGGCGACACACTGGGTGGCAGACTGGGTGAAGGGCTCGGCGAATTGTCGACGGCGACTTCGCTGGAAATCAGCTTGCGTGGATCTGTTCCGGGCGACCATAGCGCCGGTTCTTCCACGCGCGCCAGATGCCGCTCCCGATACCAACTGTCTGTCTTGTTTGCCCACGCCTGTGAGAGCACTTTTAACGAGGTGAGCTCGCGCATGGAATCGAGGAATATATTGAGCGAAATGGGGTCTTCCTGGAAGGTCTTGTCATCGCTTTCAGTGGCGAGCACGGTCTGCTTATCGACAAAGTGCACTTGTTGCGCAAAAAGCCCGCTGCCGCGAAAAAAGAGAAGCCAGGTGGCAGGCGCACCGAGCTGTTTGGCGACCGCCCCAAAGTCTTGCGGCTGCAATCGAGGGCCGGGCACATGAAATACCGTGAGATCACCCTGCGACCCACCGTGCCCAAACGCGAGAAATACGAGGGGCGCTGTCTCCGATTTCAGCCGATCCGGCAACCCTAGAAAGACCTCGCGTTTATTGGAAAGTTGATCGAACGCATAGGCGGGCTTGTCGAAATCGATCGTCAAATTGCTCAGCAGGTAGAGGTGCTTCGGCCGCGATTCCGCGGTGTTGAGTTGAGTGAGCAACTGCTTGGTCTCCGCCTCAAACTCCGTTTCGGAATCGATATCGCCGGGCACCCCGACCAGCACCACCACCACTGCGCCCTTAAATAACGAATCATCCGCACGCGCTAACGTGACCATGCAACTCATCCACACGACGACTCCGAACAATCGAGTAACGACGCGCATGCCCCGCATTACCGCAGGTTTGGCCCGGTGAAGAAAGGGATTATTTTAAAGGGCAACTCCTCAGCCCAACATCTCTTCATCGAACTGCGGCTTCGGAGTGGGGGGGAACTGATGGCCGCGTCCTCCCACAGGAGTAGGCGTGGGCGTTGCAATGGGCTGTGGTGTGGCGGTGGGAGTCGGTGTCGCGGTGGGGGCTGGGGTTGGCGTTGCTGTGGGTGTCGGGCTTGGAGTCAAGGTAGGAGATGCTGTAGTCGGATGCGGCGTGGGAGTTGCCGTAGGCGCAGGAGTCGGAGTTGCCGTAGGCGCAGGAGTCGGAGTTGCCGTAGGCGCAGGAGTCGGAGTTGCCGTCGGTGCAGGAGTCGGAGTTGCCGTAGGCGCAGGGGTCGGCTGAGTCGGGGGAGTCGGAGGACGCTTTCCAGAAGTCGGGGTGGGCCTTGGCGTCGGAGTCGGTATGCGCGTTGCTGTGGGCACTGGCGTCGGGGACGCTGTCGGTACCGGCGTTGCCGTAGGCACGGGTGTCGGCGTAGGCGTGCGGGTTGGAGTCGGGACGGGCGTTGCTGTGGGCGCTGGAGTTGGGGTTGCCGTTGGGACGGGTGTTGCGGTCGGCACGGGGCTCGGCGTGGGCGTCTTGGTCGGAGTCGGTACGGCGGTAGGCGTTGGCGTTGGCGTTGCGGTAGGCACCGGCGTGGGTGTTGGCGACGGTGTGGGTGTCACGCTGCCGGTTAGAGTGGTAACGACTTGGGAAACAGATGGTGCACCGAATCCGCTGCAAAGATCGAAGCCAGAACCCGCGTTGTAGTACCCATTATCGGCTGAGTAGGCGTTGTTATGGCCGCTGGTGATGTCCCGGAAACAACTGGAAGGGAGGGAGTAGAGTGTGGCGTTAAATAATCCCAGCTTCGCCTTACCCGCAGCGACCAGCCCTTGATTCATCTGGGCGCAAAGGCCAGCCGCCACAGGTGAACTGAGGCTGGTTCCCCCTACAGAATAAACGGAGCCTTGGAAGTAGAGGTAAGCATTATCAGCGGTGCACGAGAGGTCGGGAACCTTTCGCGCGGGGGCGCCGGGCTGATAGGAGGGCGCAGAGATCGTGCCGCTGTAGCCACCGCCGGAGATGCCGTAGTGATCGCTGCTGGAAGAGGGTGTCGCAAAAGTCGGAATCCAATTCCAAACGACCTCAGCGGTGACTGTGCCCGAGCTGAGAGTCACGCTGGTGCCCCCCACCGCACAGCAGCTCTGGTCAGAAGCCGGGTATTCGGTGAACGGAGTCGTTCGCGAGAACGAAAACGTGCCGCTCGCGTTCTGATTCACGTTACCATCGGACCCATCGTCACCCGAGCTAGCGAAGCACGAAACACCCACTGCCGCCAGATTCGTCATTGCCGTATGCATCGCGCTCAGCGTCCCCGAATCGAGATACGTATCATTCAACCCAAAGCTCATGGAGACCTGACCGATGTTCAGCCCGCCGGAAGTCGCGTCTGTGTAGATCTTATTCAGCGCATCTTCAATGTAGCTGAAGTCCAAAACGCCCGTGCCATAGACCCGTACCTTCGAGCCTGGAGCCACGGAACTACTCCACTCCACATCCAAAGTCTCTTCACCACTCGTATTTGTATAAACCTGCCCCGACTCCACTTTGATAAATGAAATGTTACTAATAGACTGAGAGACACCCGTATTTGACCAAAACCCGGTCAAATCTGAAGTACTCGGAAACGCATCAATGACAATTGCAGTGATTTGACCACTACCCGTACGAGCCGTCGCATTATAAGCCGAGCGGATATCACCGGGAGTATCTAATCCATAGGAACCCGATCCTCCAGAGCCGGCACTCGAGGTCCGTAGCACCGCCACGATGGGCCTCATGAAAATGTGGTGTTTCGGCCGGGCAAAGTTTTGGAGTCCCGTTACCGAATTGACGTAAGGGCTGATCGCAGAGGGCAATGAGGGCTCTTGCACCGCTGAGGTGGTCTCCTTCCCACGAAATTGCACCTTCGCGAAACGAGTTTGAAACGCAGTCTCGATTCGGTCCACGGTTCCATCCACAGTTACCGAGGTATGGCTGGGATTCTCCGTCACCTGCAAGCCTTGGGAAGTCGCCCAAGCCACTACAGCATTGTAGGTGGCATCGGTCGGAAGGTAGTCGGAACGCATCTCCTGTGGGCTGATGATCTCGTGCCGGAAAACCCGTCTCTCAAGCTCAGAGAACTTACGATCGGCGAGGCCAATGTTCAGGTGAAACATTTCAGTCCGCTCAGCAGCAGTCAGATTCGAGCGGGATATTCGAGGGGCCTCCCCGGCAGCCGAGCTGGAAGCCACCGGGACGATGCTTCCTTGCAGGTGAACCCGCTGCTGCTGCTGAGCAATGGCGGGAACCATCCCTGCACTAAACAGGACGACCGTAGCTGCAAAGCCCGCCGTTAATTCGCGATAAAGTGAATGCATAGCCCGTAAGTGAAAGAGTACTGGATCTATCGGCAAAGTTCAAAACTTACATGAGTTACAAATGCGTGGCGTTTCTGATTAGCCGTCCCAAACAAGTGAGTCATTTTTGCACAGAACAGTGTTTGCTGTTGTTTAACATTTGATAATGCTATCGCTTAATTCTATGCTTCATGCCATGAGAAGATCTCTGAAATCTGGCTATCCGGAACATTGAAAAATCGAATGCCAGGTATTGCTAAACCTGCTAATATTTAAGCCGCACTTTAAATCTCATGCTTCAACAAACTCCAAAAAGCGCCCTAGATGAACTCCAAATCCTCGATTCCGGGCTTCACCCGAGTTTTGATCGAATCACTGCACTGACAAGCCGTCTCTTAAACGCCCCCGTTTCACTGATTAGCTTTGTGGATACCGACCGCGTTTGGCTTAAATCCCACCACGGCATCTGCGCTTCTCAGGTAGATCGCGTTCCAGGTCTATGCCCCTCAGCGATCGAATCAGATGACCTTTACATCGTAGTAGATGCAGGGACCGATCCGCGAACTTGTGCGCATCCGCTCGTTGTAGGTGAAATGGGGCTCCGGTTTTACGCAGCGGCTCCCCTTCGAGTGAATGGAGGCGTTGACTAAAAACATGCCGGGTCAAGCGGCTTTTTGGAATCGCGAGTTCCGATGCGAATTTGCTAACGATAACTACCTCCGGTGGTTTGGCAGGAAACGGGAAGACATTCTGGGCTCTCATCTACGCGATCTCATTGGAGAGGACTATTTCCAAATGCGTTTGCCCTATCTAATCGAGGTGTTGCGTGGAACTGCCGTGAGTTTTGAGACTGCTGTCCCGACCAATCGCAGTATTCTTCTTCATTATGTCCCTCATCAAGATGAGTCGGGCACCATTGTCGGTTTTTTTGTCGTCTTTTCTGATCTGACCGCCATCAAACAGACCCATGAAGCGCTTAAGCAAAGCGAACAGAATTTAAAATCGGCCTTTGAAGATGCCGCCGTGTGCATGGGAATGGGAGGCTTAGATCCGGGGGCTCCATTCCGCCGGGTGAACCGGGCCATGTGCAACTTTTTAGGTTACAGCGAGGAAGAACTACTGACCAAATCCGTTCGGGATATCACCTACACCGAGGACCTAGATGAAGATTTAGGCAACCTCCAGCGTCTCCTAAACGGGACGATCCAAAACTTCTCGATGGAAAAGCGGTACATCCATAAAAAGGGCCACCTGATTTGGGGGCAACTTCACGTCTCTCTGGTTCGCAATACTCAGGGCGAGCCAATGCATTTTATCAAGCAAGTGGTCGATATTACCGAGCGAAAGCGGTTGGAAGCCGCGTTCCGACAGTCGCAAAAAATGGAGGTGGTGGGGCGGCTTGCCGGCGGTGTAGCTCACGACTTTAACAATATCCTCACGGCCATGCTGATGAGCCTGGAGGAATTCACTTCGCAAAAAGAACCGAAGGAAATTTCTCAGTTAGATGAAGTGCGGAACTTGTGCAATCAGGGAGCTCAGCTCACCCGGCAGCTCCTGGAGTTCGCCCGTCAACGCCCCCTGAAAAAAGAGGTTTTTGAGCTGAATTCCCGGATCAACAGGTTACTTCAATTGATCCACCGCTTGATCGGCCAAAATATTACCACCAACTTCTTTCACGATCAGGATGCACTCTGGGTCGAAGGTGATCCGAACATGCTGGATCAGGTTATCATGAACCTGTGCGTGAATGCCCGCGATGCCATGCTCGAGGGCGGCGAGCTCACCCTTAAAACGAAATTGGTGGAATTCGACCCGGAAGATCCAGAACTTCCCGGTGAACGGCGGCCCGGTTCCTTCGTCTGCATCTCGGTAGCCGATAACGGCTCAGGAATTGAGCCAAAGCTCCTGACAAAGATCTTCGAGCCCTTTTTCACAACCAAGCCGACCGGAAAGGGCTCAGGGCTCGGGCTTGCCTCCGCCTTTGGCATTATTCATCAACATAGGGGCTGGATCGAAGTCTCCAGCGAGTACGGTTACGGTTCGGAATTTCGCATCTACGTCCCGCTCTCATCGCCATCGGCAAGTTCCCTAGGCTTACCGAAGCCCATTTCCACTGAAATCAAACTCGAGCCTATTGTTGCGGAGCCACGCCACCAAACGATTCTTCTCGTAGAAGATCACGATCTTCTCCGGCGCGGCAGCACTCGAATTTTAGAACAAAAGAAGTACCGAGTTATCACCGCTCACGACGGCCCGGATGCCCTGAAGGAATGGGAGAAATGCGGCGGCCAAATCGACCTTCTCATCACAGATATGATGATGCCTAACGGGATTAGTGGCCTCCAACTCCAGAGCTGTTTACTCGATCTCAAGCCCACCCTCAAAACGATCCTAGTCAGCGGTTATAGCGAGGAAATTCTCACCCACGGCTTCGAGCCAAAAAAAGATTACAAGTTCCTCGCCAAGCCGTTTGAGCCCAGTGACCTGATCAAACTCGTGGTCGAGATGATCGGGTCGTGAGCGATTACCGTTCCCGTTGAGATTGCGCGATCAACGTGAGTAACCGGAGCATCTCTAAGTAGAGCCAGATGATCGTGACGAGCAGTCCGAAGGCCGCATACCACTCCATGTACTTCGGCATATTGCCCGAACCCCGCTCGATCGTGTCAAAATCGAGAGCCAAATTCAGCGCCGCTACACCCACGATGACCAAGCTCACCACGATGCTGAGCATGCCTCCCGTGAAACCAATCCCCGCCATGTGTATGCCGAAGATCGAGAGAATTCCACCCACCATATAGAAGAGCGCGATGCCTAGTGTTGCGCCAAAGACGATTGAGCGGAAAGTGTCCGTCACTCGGATGATCCGCATATAATAGAGCATTGCCATCGCGATCACCGTGAAGATCGTCAGCCCGGCCGCTTGAACGGCGATTCCCGGATAGCGCAACTCCACGGCGTAGCTTGCGGCAGCCAGCATGCAGCCTTCTCCAAGCGCATAGAGCGGGCTCAAGAACGGTGCCGAGGACATCCAGAACGAGATCACCATGCCGATGAGCAAACCACCAATCGACCCGGCAATCGCCAGACCCTGGCCCAGTTCGACATCGCCACTGGAAATGACACTCCAGTTCCAGGCGAACGAAAGCCCCGTGAGTGCTGCCAAGAAGATCGTGCGTATAGCCGTTCCTTCCACGGTCATCAGTTGACTCGACATCTCGAGCCCAATGTTTGGCGAACGAAATACGCCCAGTACAGGATTAGACGTTTGATTCATGCTTCCAAAATCGTCGGAAATCGCATTTTGTCAACACCCTGCGGCATTGTGCTTACTTAGTTGTAATCGCAATTTTCCCGAACTTTTGCCGCGTGAGCCACCTGTTAAAACGGCTTTCGCATTTCCTATCCGACCGTGTAGCCTCTCCACTCCGATTAGCGCCCTCCTGTGAAGATCCTTATTGTCAAACCTAGTGCCTTGGGCGATGTGATTCAGAGTCTGCCTGTCCTTAATGGACTCCGCTCCCACTGGCCGGATGCGCGAATCGATTGGATCGTCTCCGACCATTTAACGGGGATTCTGGAAGGGCATCCCTCCATTTCAAATCTCATCCTCTACCCACGCAAGCGGTGGACCGTGCCGTGGCGTCTCCATGAGGCGCTTACCTGGGCTGGGCAACTCCGGGCAACAGCGTATGACATGGTCATCGATCTCCAGGGGCTGCTGCGCTCGGGCCTCATGACGTGGGCCACCGGTAGTCCCCGCCGAATCGGGCTGCGCTCGGCTCGGGAAGGAAGTCGATTTGCCTATACGGAAGTGGTTGAAGACAATGCAGTCGCGGCTGCGCAACGTTACCTGCAAGTTCTCCAACACCTGAAAGTACCCGCCGATCCGCTCGATTTCCGGTTACCAGCCCCCGCACCACTTCCCGCCCCACTTACCGATGGAAAACCCTACGTCGTCCTGCACCCCTACTCGCAATGGACGACGAAACTCTGGCCCTACCACTATTATAGAGATCTCGCGCAGAGCGCGACCCACGTCCGCTTTGTCACGGTCGGCATCGGTACGTGGTTTCCCATCGGGTACCAACCGGGTTCGGACCGGATCATTGACTTCCGCTCTCGGCTCACGCTGCCGCAACTGGTCTCGGTGCTGAATCAGGCTAAGGCAGTCATTAGTACGGATTCGGGCCCGGCTCACATCGCCGCAGCGCTTCACCGGCCCACGCTCGTCCTATTTGGCGCAACTGATCCATTAAAAACCACTCCAGTGGGTAAGAACGTCACTGTCTTTACGTCTGCTTTTAATTGTTCACCGTGCCTAAAACGAAACTGCTCGAAGGCGGTGCCCGTGGAGTGCATGTCGGCCATTACAATCGAGCGGCCCCTGGGATGGCTTCGCACCAACCTAGGTTCATTATGATACTAAACGCGACTTATCTAACCGGTCCAGCGTTTCTAGCGGTTGCTACCTTCGACCAATAAGCCGATTACCTAATTAGTATCAATCATCGCAAAAAGAGTTACATACGACCTAAGCCATTAACATGTTGAAGTTTTGTGACGCGAAAGCGTTGAATATGGCAAGAAGGTTACATTGTAGACAATCCGGCCAATTATCTGGCATTAAAAACGCTAATACCATAGCTTATGGACACTATGACAAACGCAACTAAGTCTACCGCTTCACGTAACAAGAGCTGGTCGAAGGAGCTGGTCTCCCAAGAGATCTTGGCGTGGCACCAAGCTGGCAAACCGTTGTACAGCCACTACATGCGCCAGAACTACCAAGAACTGCTCGCCGCCGGCATCCGCTACTTTAAAACATGGCGGGCCGCAGTCGAGCAATCCGGCATTCCCTACGATTCCGTTCGTAAATACCGGGATTGGTCGCAAGAACGCATCGTTGAAACGATCAAGCGCCTTCAGGCGGACGGTGTCGACCTCTCTTTCCGCTCCATGATGCTCAGCAAGTACGCGCCGATGGTTTACGCCGCGATTCGTCCGAATCACTTCGGTTCCTGGAAACAGGCTCTTACTGCTGCTGGATTGGCCCCGGAAGAAGTTTACCGTTACCGTTCCTGGGATGACGAAGATATCCTCACGGAGATCCGCCGCCTCAACGAAATGGGTGCGGACCTCAGCTCCAAGAAAATGTACGAGACCTCCAACACGCTAATCGCCACCGCACGTCGCCGGTTTGGTAACTGGGGTGCCGCCGTGGAACGCGCCGGGATCGCCTACTCGAAGGTGCGTCGCCGCCGTCGCTGGACTCACGAGTCGATCGTCGAAGAAATCCGCAAGCTGAAGGATCAAGGCAGCCACCTCCGCAGCGGTGAAGTTCGTAACGATCACCCCGCGCTCTTCGCAGCCGCCTGCAAGCCCCGCTTCTACGGAAGCTGGAGCAAGGCACTCGCCGCCTCACAGGTCCGCTAACCAGTCAATCTGGTCGCGCCTCTCAGTCTGGTTGACAAAAGCCCCTCGATCTCTTGGTCGTGGGGCTTTCTTGTGGGGTAAATAGCAAGTTACTCGTAGGCGATTGCGTGTATTTGCTCTTTAGCAATTGCCCTTCGGAAGCTACGATTTCCCCGCCCCTATGAACAAGACCGTTTTCTGGATTGCTTTGGCCCTCGTGTTGAGCTGTTGTCCCTTGCTTTTGCACGCGCAAATGGCGAATGCTCCGCGAGAGCGTTTGCTTATGGATCGAAGTTGGAAGTTTCACTTGGGCGAGCTCCCGGTTCCGCCCTCTATGATTAGCGGCACGCCGATCCCCGAGTGGAAATGGAAGACCGAGGAGCGGGGCTTGGCATCTGCTGCGGAAATGACCGATTCTGGACTCGATACGTCTTCGTGGGGTACGGCAAAACCAAAGGACGATGTGTTTGGTTTCAAGCCCGGTTTTGCATGGTTTCGCGCGGTGCTTCCGCCGATTGAGGGCAAGCACATTCGGGTGAATTTCTCCAGTGTGGATGATAATGGAACAGTGTTTTTGAATGGCAAACAGCTGGCTCATCACGAGGGCTGGAGTGAGCCCTTTGAGGTTTCGCTCGATTCGGCCTGGAAAACCGGCGGACCGAACGTTCTCGCCGTTCTGGTGGAGAACACCGATGGAGGCGGTGGAATCGATGTCGCCACGCTGACTTCAGATCAAACGCCTGTACCGGAAGCGGCGAAAGTTCAGACCGATGGCTCCGACTGGAGAACTTTAAATATTCCGCACGATTTCGTTGTGGAGGGTGATTTCGATCCAAAAGGGGATCGCAGCCACGGCTTTCGCCCCGGAAACGTCGGCTGGTATGAGAAGACCTTTTCCCTGCCGAAAAGCGATCAGGACCGGGAGATCTGGCTCGATTTCGAAGGCGTTTATCGGAATAGCGCCGTTTGGGTCAACGGTCATCTGCTCGGGCATCACGAGAGCGGCTATACTCCGGCCCATTACGAAATCACTGGGGTGGCGCATTTTGGCGGCGATAACACGGTACTGGTGCGGGCGGACGGAATGTCCTACGAGGGTTGGTGGTACGAAGGCGGGGGAATTTATCGACACGTGTGGTTAACGAAAGTCGCTCCCGTTCATGTGGCTCCATACGGTGTCTACGTAACCTCGAAGATTCCCGATCCCGGCGACGGGGTGACGGCTCCCGCTTCAGCGCAAGTGGAGGTAACCTTGGAAAATAACGAACCTGCAACGGTTGCGTGCAAAATCCAGACTTCGCTTCTGGATGCCAACGGAGTGGAAGTGGCGAAAGCCGAAACGCCAGGATCGGTCGATCCCATTGGGCAAACCGCCGTTCACGCCACTCTTCCGCTGAGTGCCGCCAAGCTTTGGTCGTGCGATCGCCCCTATCTCTACACGCTGGTAACATCGGTCGTGCAAAATGATAAGACGGTTGACTCGGTTAAAACACGGTTCGGTATTCGCTCCATTCGATTCGATCCCGATCATGGCTTTTTCCTGAACGGCAAGTCGGTGAAAATCAAAGGAACGTGCAACCACCAGGACTTTGCGGGAATCGGCATTGCGTTGCCGGACGCGATTCACTACTTCAAGATCCGCACGCTGAAGGCGATGGGCTCGAATGCGGTGCGGTGCTCTCATCAACCCTACGATCCGGTGATGCTCGATGCCTGCGACGAGATGGGAATGCTGGTCATGGACGAAAACCGGTATCTCAACGATTCCGATGAAGTGCTGAGTCAGGTGAAGACGATGGTGCTGCGAGATCGCAACCATCCCTCCGTGATTATGTGGTCTCTCTGCAACGAAGAAGGCGAGCAGGGAACGCCGAAAGGCGAGAAACGAGGACGGGCCATGAAAGCTGTTATCGAACAGTTTGACACCACACGACCGGTGACTGCGGCGATGAATGGCGGGTACAATGGCGGACTAATCAATGTCGTCGATCTTCAAGGCTTTAATTACAACACGGGAGAGTACGATATTTTCCACAAAGCGCACCCCACCCAGCCGCTCTTCGCAAGTGAAACCGCCTCCACGACGTACACGCGCGGAGAATATCAGGACGATAAGGATGCTGGCTACGTCTCGGCCTACAATTCCGGAGAAGGCTCATGGAGGCCACTTGCGGATCGGGAATTTATGGCCGGCGGCTTCGTCTGGACGGGGTTCGACTATCGAGGTGAGCCGACACCCTACGGCTGGCCGTGCATCAACTCGCACTTCGGCATCATGGACACGTGTGGCTTTCCGAAGGACGACTATTACTACTACCTAGCCTGGTGGGGGCATGAGCCGGTGCTGCATTTGATGCCGACCTGGAACCAGCCGAAAACGCCGAGCCCTGTCAGAGTCGTTTGCTTCTCGAACTGCACGAAGGTGGAGCTGTTCGTGAACGGGCGCAGTCTCGGTACACAGGAGATGAAGGCGAACCAGCACCTGGAATGGCAGGTCCCCTGGGAGGCCGGAACGCTGTCTGCGAAGGGCTACGATGCGCAGGGCAATGTGATTAAGGAGACGAAAGTCGAAACAACCACGCTTGCCACCACCGTTACGCTGGAGCCGGATCGCAAGGAAATCGCTGCGGATGGATGTGATGTGTCCGTAGTGTCCGTGGCCGTTCGGGACGCGTCCGGGCGAATTGTTCCGGAGGCCGATAACGAGATTAACTTTACCGTGACCGGTGGTCGAATCATCGGCGTTGGGAATGGAAATCCTTCCAGTCACGAGTCGGACCAATTGCCCAAGCGTCGCGCATTTCATGGACTTTGTTTGGTGCTCGTGCAATCGGACCGCGTCGCGGGGCGCATCGATCTGACCGCCACCAGCGACGGCTTACAAACGGCCAAGTCGACGATTCAGGCCACCCCATGGACACCCGGGCCCGAAGTGCCGTGAGCCTTTAGTGCTTTTTATGCTTTTTTACTAACGTCGCCGTTTTTGGTAGGGTGCCTTAAACTCATCGCAAGACCGTAGAACGCAATCATTGCCAGACGGACGAATCTCTTGAACTTCAATCTCCTCTTTATTGATTCCCAACGCCGCGTTATCGCATCCCTTTTGGTCGCGGCGATTACGTTCGCAGTTCTTTACGGTCACACGGCCTTCACGACTCAAATCGTCGCCACGTGGGACCTGTTCGCCACCACGTCGCTGCTTCTGACATGGCTGGTGATTTCCACTCAGGACCCCTACGAAGTACGCCGCAGCGCGCCGCTTCAAGACACCAGCCGCACCGTCATTTTCGCCACGGTGGTTTTCGCTGCTACCGCCAGCCTCTTTGCCGTCTTCATTCTTTTAGGTGATTCCAAGAACCTGCCTCCCACCAGCTTCGCCATACACGTGGCGCTCTCTGTTGCCGCGATCATACTCTCATGGGCGCTGGTCCATACCCTGTTCACGCTCCGTTATGCTCACCATTACTATATCGACGCCCACAAAGTTAACCGCGACGAGGTCGAAGGTGGGCTCATCTTCCCAGGAGACGAAAACCCGGACTACGCTGATTTCGCCTATTTCTCCTTCATCATCGGAATGACGTGCCAGGTCTCGGATGTCCAGATTTCCTCCAAACCCATGCGCCGCCTCGCCACCGTCCACGGCCTCATCGCCTTCATATTCAACACCGCCATTCTGGCGCTATTCGTGAATATCGTCGCGAGTTTGGTCTAAGATGCGCTGAAATTCGCGAATCAACCTTCTCGCGAAATTCTCCCCAGCCGACTACTATCGCGCGATGAATTCCCCGCTCGCCGAAATCCCCTGCGTTGCCGTCTCGGCTGCTCTCACCTGGGACGGGGCGCGCTACCCCGCCACACGTCGATTGCCCCCGGTGGTGCGCCATTTCCTCGCCAAAAGTCGCCACCCGGTGCTTCTGGAGCCCTCCTCAGACGACATCACCCGCGTGATCCAGGAACAGCGCCTTGCGGAACTTCGTGTGGCCTGGGTTCCGCTGCTCACCGGCGATAGCGAGACCCTTCTCTCCACAGAACCGATCACCAAACGCGTCCCGTTCCGTCTCCTCTGGTCGCGCAACGTGCAGCGACACCTCCTCGCCATCTACCGCCCCGCTTCCTGATTATGAGCGGCGGAATGATCTCCCCGGAAATCGTCGATCGCGTCCGCAGCGCCAATGATATTGTCGATGTCATCGGTAGCTACGTTCCACTCACCCGATCCGGGCGCGAGTTTAAAGCGCTCAGCCCCTTTCAACGCGAGAAAACGCCTTCGTTCTATGTGAATCCGCAGAAGCAAATCTTTAAATGCTTCAGCAGCGGCCATGGCGGCGATGTGTTCAAGTTTCTCATGCTTTTCGAGAACCTCACCTTCCCGGAAGCTGTGCGTCGACTCGCCCAAAAAGCGGGAATCGAGATCCCTCAAGCGGATGGCAAATATGACCCCGTTTCTAGATCACTCATCGAAGATCTCCGCGCCGTTCATGGTGCCTTGGCCATCTGGTGGCACACGCTTCTGAAGACCGATCCCGGTGCCGCCCCGGCCCGCGATTATTTACGGAGTCGCAATTTCAGCATGGAACTGGCGGAAGAGTTCGGTCTCGGGTTCGCGCCGGATACTTGGGACACCACTCAAAAATGGGCGCTGAATGCGGGCCATAAAATGTCGACCCTGGAGGCGGGGCATCTGGTCGCAACCGCCTCGAATGGTCGCAAGTACGACTTCTTTCGCGGACGGCTCATGATTCCGATTCATGACGAAGTGGGCCAAGTCATTGCCTTCAGCGGACGCCTTCTCGATCCCAACGTCAAAGCGCAAAAATACGTGAATTCCTCGGAGACCCCGATTTTCACGAAGGGCAAGGTGCTCTTCGGATTAAACAAATCGAAAGCCGCCATTATCAATCAAGGCCAGGCGATCGTGTGCGAAGGGCAAATCGATCTCATGCGCTGTTGGTCGATAGGAGTGAAGAACATCGTCGCACCGCAAGGTTCGGCCTTGACGCCGAAACAGGCCAGCACGATCAAACGCCTAGCGAAACAGGTCCTGCTCTGTTTCGATGGTGATCTCGGTGGCAGAGCCGCGACCGACCGCGCGGTCGACGTTCTTATGGAAGAGGGAGTGACGATTCGTGTGGTCCAGCTTCCGGATGGGGAAGACCCCGATTCATTTATCCGGAAGAACAGCCCAGAAGCTTTTAAAGAGCGGCTCAATCAAGCGCCCGAGTTCATTCGTTCCTTTCTGGATAAACTCTGTAGCACGGAAGACCTGACGACCGCTCTCGGCAAAGGAAATGTTGCCACGAAGATGGCCGCCGCGCTCGTCCGTCTGCCGAACGCCGTTCAGCGCGAAACCCTTCTTTTCGAAGTAGCCGCACGATTGCAGGTACCGCGCAGTGCCCTGGAAGACGAGTTGAAAAAAGCGGCGTCTGCGGCAGCCAAAGCCTCGCGCTATGCGGCGGATCGTGAAAATCGCATCGCGACTGCGGATGGGTCGCCCTCTCTGACCGCCCCTGCGATGGATGGGCCTTCTGGACAGTCTGCCTCCGTGCCAACCGCACCGGTGCCCATACAACAACTGCAGGTCGATTTGCTTGTCGAGGAATTGCTCTCCATTCTACTGGCAGAGCCTGATCAAGTGCCCGACGCCGCGCGTAAACTCAACCCTGCGTGGTTCACCGATTTCTCCGGGGGCACTTTACTCCAACGCCTGTTTGAAACACACAGCGCGGATGCGTGGGTGGATGCCTCGCAGTTCGCGAATGAAGGCTCCGCGCCGGAAGTGAATTACCTCTCCGGTCTGCTGCTCGCCCCGCCACCCACTCCAGATTTTACGGAGGTGAAACTCCCCGTTTATGTGGACCAACTCATCGAGAACATGCGCAAACGCTGGACGCGGAATCATCTCCGCATTTTGGAGGAACGTGTGAAATCACCCACGCTGGAGCCCACCGAGCTCTTCTCACTTTTCGAACAGATCCGGCAGTTGAAAGAGACGCTCTGATTCGATCGATATATATAATACAAAAATATAAAAACTCTTGCCTCGCGAATCGGGCTGGAGTAGCCTCAGCGACTTAAATACAACTTCTATATATGGCAAAAACGGACTCGAAAGCAGGCAGCGAAAGTAAATCAGCGGCAGATCGCGCGCAGGTGGTGCGGGACAAGAATTTAGAGCTGGCGCTGCAATCGATTGCCAAGCAATACGGCGATGGTTCCATCATGCGCTTGGGAGATGAAAGCTCCAAGTTGAAGATCGAGTCGATTCCCACGGGATGTTTGCCTATTGATACCGCGCTCGGCGTGGGTGGATTTCCGCGCGGCCGGATCATTGAAATCTTTGGACCGGAATCTTCCGGTAAAACGACGCTGACGCTGACAGTGATCGCGCAAGCTCAACGCGCAGGTGGCGTGGCTGCGTTCATCGATGTGGAGCATGCGCTGGACCCCTCATACGCTCGCAAACTGGGCGTGAACATGGCTGAGCTACTCGTCTCGCAACCCGATTCCGGCGAAGAAGCGCTCACGATCGCGGAGACGCTGATCAAATCAAACGCCGTCGATGTGGTGGTGCTCGATTCCGTGGCTGCTTTGATCACAAAAGCGGAGTTAGAAGGCAGCATGGGCGATGCGACTGTAGGGGCTCAAGCGCGTCTAATGAGTCAGGCGATGCGCAAACTTACCTCATTTATCAGCAAGGCCAAAACCGTGGCGATTTTCACCAACCAAATCCGCGAGAAGATCGGGGTGATGTTCGGAAATCCAGAAACAACACCAGGCGGTAAAGCACTGAAGTTCTACGCCTCCGTGCGTGTGGATATCCGGAGAATTGCTTCTATCAAAACACCCGATGGAAATGTCCTGGGGAATCGGACTAAGATTAAAGTGGTGAAGAACAAGGTGGCCCCGCCCTTCCGCGAAGCCGAGTTCGACATCATGTTCAATGAAGGCATTTCACGCGAGGGTTCACTGCTGGATCTGTCCATCGAACGGGGTGTTGTCGATAAGAAGGGCGCGTGGCTCTATTTTGAGGGCACGCAAGTGGCCCAAGGTCGGGATGCGGCGAAGGATGAGCTGCGCAAGAATCGGGAACTCTACGGACGAATCGAAGCCGCCATGCTGAAAAAGCTGAGGGACGAAGACGTGTTCGCCGAACCCGCACCCGCACCCACGCCAGCACCTGCGGCGGAGTAGGGCTCGCTTTTAACGCAAGCATCCAACGCTACCACTCCGGGCGAGGGTGACGTTGCATCCGGTCAAAATTACTCGCTTCGGTTTGGCCGATAAATCCGCCGATCACGTAAGGGAACTTTCCCGGTGTCACGTGATAATGCCAGCCGCGTACATCATCGTAACAAGCGTTGAAGGAGGAGAGCGGATTGGTGGTCGAGTCTTTTGCCATAACGCCAGCGCTTTGGTACGGGCCATAGATGGGAAAACCGTCGAAAGCAAACCCGATCACCTGCGACGGGGCATCCCCTTTATCGACAAACGCAGTGTTCACGCAGATGGGATATTTATGGTAGTGGTAACGATTGTCCGGGCTGGGATGACCGCAGCAGTAATCCATGATATTTGAGGCATCGCGCATGCCGGCGTCAAAGGGGTTGTAAAACACCACGCCGTTGACCGCGATCCCGATCGCACCCATCGGCAGCGCGTGATTGCTATCGGTCGCATCTGTGGAGATGGCGGAGGGGTTCAGCACTGGCTCCAGCGGAATGTGGTAGGTGCGGTCGAGCTCCTGAATGTAGGAGGGGTTTCGCAGACCTGGAAAGGCGGCGGTAGGATGATTGGGGAGATTCCGGGATTTCACCGTAAGAAATCCATCGCCGCGAAAGCTGAGAACCACGTTATCCGGGATAAACCGGTCTTCCGTAATGATATTTCCGAGCAGGTCTTTGTATCCCTTGCGCAGCCACGCCGTCATGTTGTTCTTGAAGGGGTTGATCAAGATATCGCTCTTGTAGAATAGTTGATCGGAATTGGCTTCCGTAACTTCCAACGGGTTATCGGCAAAGTTCTGTGGCTGAACCGTTTCACCCGACTTGGGAAGGTAGTACCAACGGCCACCTAGGCTCACCAGTTTATCGGCATTTACAGGCACACCGGTAATCGGATTATGTGCGGTGGCGGGATCTATTTTACCAGTCTCAGATTGGGCATGTTGTGTGAGCGACAAATCATCGATGAGAAACGCCTCATGCGCCTGGCCGGTTCCGCTCGCGCCCTCGTATGTGACGCTAATTCGAACCGCATCCACCTCCGGAAAGGGAATGAGTTCTTCCATTTCATAACTGCGCCACACTGCAGCACCGCCTTTGTGGAAATCGCCATTAACCGTGAGATTTTTCCGGTCGATCTCAATCTCGCCGAAAATCGGTTTCGAAGCGCAGTCCAGATAATCCGTACCGCCCTTCGAAAAGAATTCCATTTTCATCTTCAAATCATCTTCTTTTGCGATTGAAAAGCCGTCCTCGGCGAGACCCCGAAATCGAAACGTCAGCCAACGTCCCTGCGATTGATCGATTTCGATTTTTTGTCCCACATTTCCTGACGATCCAGAAGCCCCAGGAAAGATGATGCCGTCGGTAGCAAAATCGAGGTAGCTGCCCAAGTAACCCCAGAACGCATTTCCTTTCAGCTCATAATGGGTGGGCGAGTGGGACGCCAGCCCGCCCGCAGAGTCGGTGGAGCTCAACTCTTCGAAGCCAGAATTTTTCACCAGATTTTGTACGCCTGCGTGCGGTCTCCCGTTCAGAAACAGGGCAAAAAGGATGACGCAAAAGATGACCAGATTACGGGTCCACCTGTAGGAAAGTTTGATCATCCCCTTAGGCTAAGGAACGCATGTAAAGCATGTGCGAACCCCATCGTGGAGAATTGTAAAGAAAAGGTAAATGGCTTTTTAACGCGGCTGACGTATCGCCATGAAACGTGGGGTGTATCATATCAATTCGACCACTAAGTAAAACATCGTCCCTTATAAATAAGACGTACATACATGATAATCAGTAACTTGTTCGCGTTAAGCTTGCCTTTCAGAGACGTTTTGAAATAAATCTGTAACCCTTCCAATACGGCTGCCGTCTTTAAGGGTGAAGCTGTCCTTGAAACAATGTCACCCAATTCTCACACCTCAACCGTTCAGAAATCTCAGCAAGCCAAGCCCTTAGCACGCAATCGCGTTATCGTCGTGCTCGGAATGCATCGCAGTGGCACCAGTCTTATTACGCGGGGTTTGGCGGCATGCGGTTTGGAGTTGGGCACCAATCTTATCGGAGAATCGCCGTTTAACCCGAGGGGCCACTGGGAAGATCGGACCATTTACGAAATCAACGAAAAGATTTTCTCGGTGTGCCAGACTCCATGGCACGACCTCAACACGATGCCCGATAGTTTCGTTACGTCGCCAGAGGCAGGGCCGTTATTGGCCGAGGCTTGTGACTACGTTCAGGCCACCTTCGGCTCGTGTAAACAGTGGGCCTTTAAGGATCCGAGAACGCTGCGGACGCTTCCCTTCTGGCGCGCGGTATTGTCGCGATGCGAAATGGACATCAGCTATGTTTTCACCATTCGCAATCCTCGGAGCGTGGCAAGTTCCTTAGAGAATTTCGATCGGCGTTTGATGACCGAAAAACCGTGCCCGCACCAAGCTTACTCCTTGTGGCTGAGCTACCTAGCCCCGCATTTTCACCAGTTGTTAGGGGAGCAAATCGCCATTATCGATTACGATGAGTTCATGCAATCGCCGGACGTGTCTCTTCGGAAAATTGCGGCAATTCTAGATCTTCCGATTACGGATAAAGGCGCTGCCATCGCCGATTTCGCAACACACTTCGTAGACGACGGTCTCCGGCACACTCAGTTTGATGAGGTGATCGATGAGACAACGCCCTACCCGGAAGCCCTTTCCGTCGATATTTACTCGCTCATTAAGCAACACGCCATCCACCAAAGACTGAGAATGAGCGATGAAGCGTTCACGATCGCCTGGAAGCGGATGGCTCGTAGCGTGTTCGCGTACCTGCGCTCAAAACAATACGAGGAGCAGCTCCTCCATAAAATCGACTGTTTAAACGACGAGATACGGTATTTAAACGAAGTAAAAAAATCGGCTGAAGATTGGCAATTGAGTCTGGTCAATCGGTGGACACACCGTTGGCGTCCCCCTCGCAGGCCGAATCCGGCGGGTTAACCGAATACTGCGGCTCATTTCAGGCAACTTTAGCGGGAAATGCCAGTGCTCTGTTGCTCGCTCGCCGCGTGATCGTGCAGGCTATGTTGCAGTTGCTGCCGATTCGCCAGGCTCTCAGTCGCCTCGTGTTGCGCGGCGTGAACAGCGCTCCGATATTGCGTCTCCACGTGATGGGGGTCCATGCCCATCTCATGACCCGTTTGCCGGAGATCGTGAGCGTTTCCAATCTGCTCATGGTAAGTCGCTGCGATGTCGTGAACACCAGCCCTGTTTTGAAACGTTTGATGCAAGTCCTGGTGGGTCTTCTCCAGATGCGCCGCCTGATCATCGTTATGAACCAGCCAATTCCCGAAGCTCTTGAGCCCGTCCATCATCGCGTGCCCAGTATCGGCAATCATCGTGCCCGTTGCCGCCGCTGCGTGGAGAGCATCGTGACCCAGTTGGTTCTTATCGATAGCGGAAACAGCGTCGTGCACCTTGCTCTCCACTTGATGCTCCACCTCTGCCGCAGCTCGACGGACCGCTGAATTTGCCACGGCGTGGCCCACGGAATGCGCCACCGCCTCTGCCGCGTGGCTCACGACATGTTCGGCCTGATGCACGCGTTCACCCACGGCCTTGCCAACGGAACCGTTCGCGATGTGATCAACCACTTTTTCGCCCGCGTGCAGCACCGCACCATTTGCCGAGCGAACGGCATCGACTGCGTTTCCGACCTTTTCACCCACAAAATGCATGCCCTGGTGGATACCCCCATCCACCGCATTTGCGGCCACTTCCAACCCATGAGCCGCCACAGCCGCTCCGTGCCCGATTCCATGGAGAACCGTCTGTCCCGTATTGCCTTTGATCGCACTATCGAGCCCCTGGTAGACCGCGTGGCCAGCCACCTCGGCACCATGGAGCATGCCTTCGCCGACCGCTTCTGCGCCGTGAACAACGCCCTCACCCACCGCCTGCGCCCCGTGCACCACAGCCTGAACCGACTCACTGTGAGCGACCGCCTCCGCAGCACCGATAATCGCCTGCGCGGGAGCGGTATGAATCACCCGTTCCGCCGCGTGTTCGACCGTAGCGGCGGCATGTTCCGCGCCTTCAACAGCCTCGTGACCCAGGTGCTTAGCCCCGTCGCTAGCCTCCCCGCCCCAATGTTCCACGGCGTGAACGGCAGAGCTATTTCGGAGCATATTAAAACCGTCGCGGAGAACATCGCCGTAGGAACTTGCGACTTCGACCGCGTCATGACCCACCTTCGAGTTGGCGATCGCTTTTCCTGCGTTCACCACGCCTTCAACGGCTTGCTCAGCGGCCTCTTTTCCAACAACACCCGCGACGACACCAGCAACCAATCCTGCCGCAGGAACCGTTACCACGGACGCCGGTCCGGAAACCATTGCGGCCCCCGTCATCGCCGTTTCTGAGGCGGCCCAGGCGAACCCGATATTCGCCGCCGTCCCGATGGAAGTCTTCGCAGCACCCTCGTAATCGCCCCTTCGCAAATCATCCACCGTCTCCACGGCGGCCGGTAATGTTCCCACGATCATCGCTCCACGCCCAACCGAACGCGCCACCCCTTTAAAGGTTGCCAATCGATCCGCAGCCGCGTCCACAGAAGCGCCTGTACGAGCCGCATCGGATGCAACCGCCTCCGTGGCTGTTCCCTCGGAAAGCACGGCGGAAGCCTCAGTTCGAGCAGCCGGTTCAACGGAGGCCGCAGCCGCTTGCGTCACGTCCGACTCGGGATGAATTCCCGGCTTTGCGGAGACGGATACCGCTTGAGCCAGTTCCTCTGCGGAGTCGCCATTGACGGCAGGTTTGGCGGTCACCGCCGCAGCACCACTCACGTCAACGCTTGCGGCCTGATCCTGGTCCGGCAACGGATTTCGCTCTGACGGTTTTAAGCGATGAGTCGTCTGGCTGGCATGGATCTGCTCGCCCGCTTCCAGAGCGGCCACCGTTTCCGAGGCCAAGATCTTGCTTGCGCGGGCGAAGTTTCGAATCGCTTCCCCGAGTTCGCTTCGATTCTTGTCCTGATCTTCTTCGGTCCCCGTAGTGGCCATGTTCGTAAAAGCCGAGTGGACCGCCCGCTAGTGAGACATTCCAGCTGTCTGCTCGTGACCCTGCTGCTCGCCTGGCATGACATGATGCTGCTGGGTTTGACCCTGTGTCTCAGCAACTGCAGCATGGTTCACTTGAGCACCCACGGCAGCGGATTTTTGGACCTTCGGATCATTTGCAAAGTGTTCGTCGCCAGGATGCGTGATGACCGCCGGCTTATCGTCGCCCCAGATGTAATGCCAGGCGCTACTGGCGCCGCTGGCGAGCGCGTGCCCGGTGTCGGCTGCAAGTTGTCCGGTGGCCTCCACGGCTTGGATCGCGTGATGCCCAATCTTTGTCGAATCAACCGCCGCAACGGCTGAGTGAACTTGTGCCGAAACCGCGTGGCCGGCAGACTCAGCTGCATGCGTCACTGCCTGGCCCACCTGAGAATTCGCAATCGCGTGGCCCGCTTCAGAAGCGGCGTGCTCCACCCGTTGAGCCCCTGCCGCGACCGCACGACCTGCGCGTGAATCCGCAACGGCGTGAGCCGCGTCCGCCACCCCATGAACGGCAGCGTGGGCCAGTAGCCGATCTCCTTCAACGGCCGTGGCCACGACATGTCCTGCGAAATGCATGCCTGAGTGAATACCGCCGTCCACAGCTTCTGCCGCCACAGAGAGACCATGCCCCGCAGCCGATGCCGCGTGTTCCGCCCCGTGAATGATGGCTTGGCCTGTTTCACTATGAATGGCAGCCTCCGCCCCGTGAACAACCGCTTCCCCGCCCTGCTCGGCAAGGTGAGCAGTGCCCTCCGCAACTTTAACGACGGCGCGACCCGCAGCCGTATGACCGGCTGCTTCCACTCCATGAACGATGGCTTGGGCTGGAGCACTTTCAGCCACAGCGTGGGCTGCTTCGGATACGCCGTGAGCCGCCTCGCCAACCGCATGCGCCGCACCATGATAAGCTTCGCTAGCCAACTCAGCCGTCCCATGAGCGACCTCTGATGCGGCATGTCCCACAGCCTGAGCCCCGGAAGTCACCGCCCGCCCCGCCTGTGTATCGGCCATGGCTTGCGCAACATCGGTCATCACTGTTGCATAGGCTCCGGCCGTGTGGGCCACATCGTGACCAACCTGCGAATTGGCGACCGCTTCTGCTCCCGTGACGACAGCGTGAATCGTGTCTTTAGCCGCTTCTTCACCGACGACACCGCCGATGATGGCACCGCCGACGGTGAGTACAGGAACGGCTACGGGAGCTGCAGGCCCCGTCATCAGACCCAGAGCTGCGCCCCCTTCCGCAAAGAGAGTGGCACCACCGAGACTGCCGGCCAAACCGCCCACCGATTCCGTCGCACCGAGATAGTCACCGTGCTTTACCTGTTCAGCGGCTTCAACCGCAGTCGCGCCACCAGCCAAAATCAAACCGACAGGTCCGGCAACCTTCGAGATGCCTTCTAAGGTCGTGGAAGCGCGGGAAGCCGTGGCCGCAGCCGCCTCAACTCCCGAACGCTCCACGCTCGCTTCTGTGGCTGCCGTACTGGCTACTGAGGGAACATGTGGCGCTTCGACAGTAGGTGCATGCGGTGCTTCAACCGGGGCATGTACTTCCGCAGGAGCTTCAATGTGCGCGGGCGGAACTTGTGTTGGTGCAGCAGCTTCAACGTGTGCGGGCGGAACTTGCGTGGGTGCAGGAGCTTCAACGTGCGCTGGCGGTACTTCGACGTGCGCAGGCGGAACTTGTGTCGGTGCCGCAGCTTCGACGTGCGCGGGCGGAATTTGTGTCGTTACAGGAGCCTCGACAGTTGCGGGAGGCGGAACTTGAGTCGTCGCAGCAGCTTCGACGTGCGCGGGCGGAATTTGTGTCGTTACAGGAGCCTCGACAGTTGCGGGAGGCGGAACTTGAGTCGTCGCAGCAGCTTCGACGTGCGCGGGCGGAACTTGTGTCGTTACAGGAGCTTCGACAGTCGCTGGAGGTGGAACTTGAGTCGTCGCAGCAGCTTCGACATGCGCGGGCGCGGGAGCTTCGACAGTTGCGGGAGGCGGAACTTGAGTCGTCGTGGCAGCTTCAACGTGTGCAGGAGTCTCCACCTTTGGGGGCTCTACGGTCGTTGTTTCCGCAGGCGTTTCCGGCTTGGGTGTAGTGACATGTGTTTCGGCAGGCGTTTCCGTCTCAGTCGGAGCGGGATTACGCTCCGAGGGCGTGCCGTGGTGAGCCCGCATCTCATGCAGTTTTTCCTCTTCGCGCTCCACACCTTCGGCAGCAGAACCGACTTCCCGGGCGAGCTTGGCGGCTTCTTCCAGCTTCTCGATTTGTTTTAAGAGCTTCTCGGCACCATCAGCGGCAGCATGGCTTGAGTGACCGGCAAACCCAGCGGGATTGGCCTGTTCTTCCCCATCCTTCTTTTTCTCCTCAGTTCCCCCATGCTCGGGTTTTTGAGTCGGTTCATGTTCGTCAGCCATATCGCGTCGGTTATGATGGTTTTTAAAGTTGCTTGGACGCGCCGCTCTTTTCATTCACGCCAACTGTCCTCATGCTACAGTTGCGTCCGTTCGGAAGAGCCACGTCTCTCAAATTGTCGAAGTGGCTTATAGATGTATCAGGATCACCATGACCAGGCAACCCTTTTCCGTTCTTCAAGTGATGCAAAGCGTTCTCGCCCTCGGCCTCGCCGTGCTTGTCGCCTGCATCGCCTCTTCGCCCGCAACCACCATCGCCGATATTTAATGGAGTCGCTCCTCAAGAATGGCCGCCTGCCCGACAGCTACCGTGCGGAATTCCTGCTCCAGCAAGCGATCACTCGTAATGACTGGAATACTGCCGCGCAGCCAGCACAAGATGAGACTTTATTCAACCTGCGCAGTGGTGCCTATTATGAGTTCCAAGCACAAATCGCCGAACAGGACAAAAACATGTCCGCTGCCTCGCATTTTTGGAAATTAGCTATTTACTACTACCCAGACGATCCGCACATTTACCTCGGAGCTGTGAACTTTTCACGAAAGGTTGACGACTCCGATCTGAAGCTCGAGATTGAGCAAGCACACCGACTCTATGGCAAATGAAAAACCGATCGTAGTCATGGGCGCAGGCCCTGCAGGGCTTACAGCCGCTTGGTTACTGACTAACAGCAACCAGAAAGTGGTTGTCTGGGAAGCTGATCCCAAATACGTCGGTGGTATTGCACGAACCGTCGAAGAAAAAGGGTACCGCTTCGATATCGGCGGGCATCGGTTCTTCAGCAAATCCGAGGAGATTAACGAAGTCTGGCACAAGATGATGCCGGACGATTTCATCGAGTGCCCGCGGCTCTCACGAATCTTCTACAACAAGAAGTTCTTTAACTATCCCCTCGAGCCCTGGGATGCCTTCTTTAAGCTCGGGCCGATCGAAACCTTTCGTGTTATCGCAAGTTATTACCACGCACAGAATAACCCGATCGACCCAGAAGTCTCTTTCGAGGACTGGGTGACCAATCGCTTCGGCGAACGGCTTTTCGCCATGTTCTTCAAATCCTACACTGAAAAAGTGTGGGGCATGTCCACCTCCGACATCAGTAAAGACTGGGCCGCTCAGCGCATCAAAGGGCTCAACCTAAAAGAGGCGATCTACAACGCGTTTTTCGGGCGATTCACAAAATCTACAGCCAAGACGCTAATTAAGCAGTTCCTTTACCCACGACTCGGCCCCGGTCAATTGTGGGAGCGCGCCACTTTCCACATTCGTGCCAAAGGCAACCAAGTCACCCTAGACCGGAACATTATCAATCTTCACTGGGAAGATGGGTATATCTCGCACATCACGGCCCAGGACTCGAACGGTTCCATGCATCAAGTGGAAGGTTCCGGGTTCATTTCATCGATTCCCCTGCGCGATCTCATCCATAAAATGGATCCGGAACCGCCCAAGCCGGTGGTCGCTGCCGCAAATCGCCTGCGTTATCGCGACTTCCTCTCGGTAATCCTTGCCGTAAACAAACGGGATGTATTCCCGGATACATGGATCTACATTCACGATCCAACCGTGAAAGTCGGCCGAATCCAGAACTACAAAAACTGGAGCATCTCCATGGTTCCGAATCCCAAGGTCACCTCCCTGGGTCTCGAATACTTTTGCTTTGAGGGCGATGCGCTCTGGGCCTCCACAGATAAGGAACTGCGCCGACTCGCCATCAAGGAAGCGATCCAAATCGGCCTCATCCAAGAGAAGGACGTTCTCGACGCGTTCGTTGTCCGCATGCCCAAGGCCTACCCGATCTACGACCGCGACTATAAAGAAAACGTCAAGATCATCGCCAAGTTCCTGAATTCGATTCCGAACATCCAACCGGTTGGTAGAAATGGAATGCACCATTATAACAACCAGGATCACTCGATGATGACCGCGCTATTAGCGGCTCGAAATATCTTGGGCGAAGGGCCGTTCGATCCGTGGAACGTCAATACCGACGCTGAATACCACGAGATCGCCAACCCGGCGCATCCAGAGACTGTCGCTGAGCGTCCTTGCCCGTACTGCAAAGGCCCCCTGCTGCCGCACTCACGAAATTGCCCGCACTGCGGCGCGGTTATCGAGTAAGACCTACGGCCTTTTCGGATGAAGGGGATCGTCGTCGGTCGTCGTGTTGTTGACGGGCGGGGCGTAGGGAGTCATGGGCGGAAGCACCCCCGGTGTCATATCGAGGTTGAGCGCGAGATCTTTAGCCGTTTTGACTTGGAGCATGTTGATGAGATCGGTGACGGAATTGGTCGATGAACCAGCCGCTCCCCCGCTTCCACCCATGACGACTGCCGGCACCATGGGGACACGCATGTTGGCGATGGCCTCCGCGTAGGCTTTATTCACCTCTGTGTAGGCGCTGAGCCGGTCGTTGAGCGAGTTGTTCGCCTGAGCCAAGAGCCGCTTGGCTTCCGCCTCACCCTCAGCCAGGGCGATTGTCTTTTGCCGGGTGAATTCAGCCGCCTTTTCTTCTTGCTCAGCAGCCATCATTTTTCCAGTGGCCTCAGCGACGAGTTTGGCGTTGATCGCTTTCTGTTCCCACTCGGCTTTCGCGGCATCGGCCTCACCCTGCTTGGCGACCGTGAGAGCCTCTTGTTCGGCTTTTTTACTGTTCGCGATTGCCGTTTGTACCTGCATCGTTGCTTCCTGCTGTGCGGCAATTTGCTTGTCGATCACCGGGTCATAATCGACCGAGTTGATGCTCATGTTGTAGAGGTGAACGCCGAACCGGGTGAGCGGCGAGATTTCCTCACGCTCCGGCACGCCTGCATCGCTGCGAACCACATCCACCACAGGTACCTGCTTTTTCTCGCCCGTGAGAAGATCGGTTATTTCAGCCGTGCGCGTTTGCGTCCGAAAAACGCCGTTCGCGGCCTGATCTTCGATGAACGAAATGAGGTCGTTTCGCTTCTCCGCATAGCTCTCTTTGCTCGACATGAGCGGGCCGGTCATGAAGACGGAGCGCTCGATATTGGTGCGGACAAGTTGTTGCTCCACCGCGATCTGAGTGCCGTAGGTGTTGTGAAGATCCAGAATTTCCTTGTCGTCACTAGGAAGATCGACGCGAACGGAACCGCTTACCTTCGCCAATCCGCCATCGTTGAAGCGGATGTGAATGGAATCGTCATTGGGTGAACCCTGGTCATCCATTTTGGAAAACCAGAACTGAAACGATTTTTTGTAATGAGTCGCTTTCCCGAAGAGCTTGAGCTGAATGCCTGGCGCCGTGTAGACGGTCATGTTTCCGAAGACACTTTGAATCACGACGATTTCGCCAGCGTCCACGCGTTCGAACAGGTTGTTACCCAGGAATGCCGTCGCGACGAGCGCGAGGATGACCAGGGAGATGATGGTGACTTTTCCGATCCAGACTGATGTGTTTTCTTTGTTCATAGGGATTACTCCGACAGGGGTTTTTGGGTGGAATTGTTTTGAGTCGAGTTTGTTGAGAGAGGATCCTGCGCGGCCAGTTCCATGGTCAGGCGAAAAGCTTGGGTGCGCTTATCCGCAATCTCCTTTTCAAGCCGAACGCGCTCGACCTCTTCCTCAGCCGATTTCAGCTCCTCGCGAAGTTGCTCAATTGATTTTCGCGTCACTGGCGCGCGGAACGAGGGAAATAGAGGATTTCCGGAGAGAAGAGGAATGATGATCTGGCCCAGGCTGATGATCGCCAGGAAACAGAGGAAAAACACCAGAACAAAGGCTTCGAATTCCATAGGCTGCTGCCGTTCCCTACGCAGTACTCTCGAGTAAGAAGTGGTTATGCACAACTAAAAACGGGCGAGTCACCCGTTGTGCGGGGTAAAGCTGACTAGGATGATAACACCTGTGACAGCGATTACGGAACCGATGATCGCCCGGCGCGACGGAACCGTTCCATCAATGAAAAACGAGAGCGCATTCGCGACGAGCGGAGTGGTCGCCACCACAGGTAAAACGACCGCACTTGTAAGCGATTTTAGAGCAAGCAAATAGCAGCTCACCCCGATAACCGGGCCCGCCAGCGCATTGCTCACCACCCACGGCCAGGCTTGGCGGACGGCAGAAGGAGCAAGCGGTTTCTCGGCACCCAAAAGATACCGGATGAACATCAAGGCTCCAATCGACGCCACCCCGCCGAGCAATCGCTGGTAGGCCGCCGTATAGGGATCGAGGTTAAACGCGGCGTGTTCTGCCTGAAGAAATCCGTACCGGCTGAGCACCGCACCCCACGCCTGACCTGCAGCCGCGATCACTCCGAAAACGACTCCGAGCACGCGATGACCGGCGGGCAGATCGGAATTGCGTTCCGGCGCGACGGCAAGCGCGACTCCGACGAGTGTGACCAGCGACGCCGCAATGTGAATCGGCAGAAGCGTCGTGCCCAGCCAGAGCCACTCCGTAACGGCTGCGATGGGTGCGGCCAGGCACTGGCTAAGGAGAGCCGTTAGCGGAGCACCGATGCGCGGCAGGGCCTCAAAGAGCGCCCAATCCCCCAGCCCAAAACCGATCACGCCGCTCATGATCATTACAGCGAGCGAGACACCGTGAAGACCTTGACCGAACGAATAGGCCCAGCACGCCAGCACGAGCAATGCAACGACCTGACGGGCAAGGTTGGCCGGTTGACTGCCCAGATACTGCGCCGAGCGTCGAGCCACCACTACGGAGAGTGCGAAAAAGAGGGGCGTCAGCAGCGCAGGGATCACAAATCACCGATCTTAGGCACCGGCAAAGGTCGAACGAGACCCACGGTAAACTTATCGATCCAATTATAGACCGACCACGTGCGCCGTTCCCCGGTGTAGCATTCCCAATCGCCCGAATCATCACGCATTGCCAGCGCGCGACCAGCGGCCTGGATTTCGCTTACATCCATGAGCTGGGAGCAGATGGTCAGAAGGAATGCATGCGGGAGCGTGGAGTGCTCGTAATCAGAGAGCTGTCGGCAGAGAATTTTAATGATGAGATCTTTGTCATTGTAGTTGTAAATCAGGTTAACGATTGCGATCTCTCGCACGCCAACATCCGGAAAATCGATCGCATCGAGCAGGTCCTGGTGCGCTTCCTGATTGTTCATGTAGGCGGTGCATTTGAGCGCCAACTGCATCGTTTGTTTACCGATCGCCTCCGGATTATTCAGGCCATCCCGAGTCGTTTTCAGAATGAAGAGACGGCAATCGCCATCACCGTCCGTTTGAACGAGAAAAAATGCGGCAGCCACCTTTAAAACAGGGTCGTTTGTCGTCGCATACAGGGTGGAGACGTGTCGTTTAAAGGGCTTATCCCTCGCACGCGCAAACGCATGAATCATCAAAGAAGGGACGTCATCCTCGTAATCGCTCGGAGCCAATGGCGTGGCCAGCCGGTTGATTTGGGAGGGGACGAGTTTGTAGAGCGAATCGAAGCGCATTGGATCTTTCAGAGTCGCATAGAGGTTAAGGACGATTTGGCCGGAATCGAGGTCACGATACTGCACCAGCACCTCGGCCGCTTTGACTCGCAGATCGGTTCCCAGTCCAGGAACAGGGTTCGGCTCTTGAACCAAATCTCGGAGCGCCTGAAAGCCGTTTTCATCGCCCATTTTCACAAGGACACCGCCGGCAAAATAACGCACAAGCGGATTCGGGTGCTTGGTGAGTGTTTCCAAGACGGGAACGACCTCGCTCATCTTCCAGCGGCGCGAGAGAAAGACCTGTGTGAACGATTCGGTGAGGTCTTTCTCATCATTCACACGGATGGAATCGGCCAAGTACTGATCGACGGGCGGGTCAATAATCTTCGGCTTGGCGGCGATGGTATAGCCGGACGAGATATCGCCCTGATCGACGTTCAGTTTCGGCACAGGCACCGTATTGGCGGCGGCAGCCGGCGTGACCGAAGGCGCAACGACTGCTTTCTCAGTGGGAGACGGGGTCGCGCTGGGTGCAGGAGTGGCCGTCTGGGCGGACGCTGCGCCCGTGAGCAGGGCCGATAAAAGAGCGAGTGTGCAGAAGTAACGGTGTAGCGACATGGGAAATCTCAAGGGTTATTTGACAGGAAGTTGCCAGAGTTATTGCCCGAATACAGCCAAACTTTTCAGTAGCTCTGAGCGAACATCGTTTTACGGAAGCCGTGGGGCGAGAAGCGGCGAGACGCAGGTCATCGGTTCAACCGAAAAAAGCGCTCGGCAACCGCTGTTGTCTCGCGAGCGATCGTTTCCCATGGAGTGCCGCGAAGCTCCGCCACGCGCTCGGCCACCAGACGTGTATAAGCGGGCTCACAACGCTGTCCCCGATGGGGCACGGGGGCCAAGTAAGGGCAATCGGTTTCCACCATGAAAGCGCTCGCGGGAACCTTCGCGACCGTCTCGTGCAACAGCTTCGCATTCTTAAACGAAACAATGCCTGTGAACGAAACCAAGTGGCCCGCATCGATCACCTGGTGCGCCTGTTCAATCGAACCTCCAAAGCAGTGATAGACCCCGCGCACGCGCCCCTGGTACTCCGACAAAATCGCCCAGCAATCGTCCCAACTCTCCCTCTGATGAATCACCACGTTCAGACCCAGCTCCACCGCTAGATCGAGCTGCAATCGAAACACCTCGGCCTGCTTACGTTTATACTCCGGCACGCGCTCGGGTTCGGGTAACCGGTAGTAATCGAGCCCGATCTCGCCGATCGCGGCGACACGAGAGTCGGTCGCGAGACGCCGTAACTGGTCAATAAAATCATCCGGCACTTCATCGGCTTCAGAGGGATGAACCCCCGCAGTCGACCACACATTCGCATGCTTTTTCGCCAGGCCTAACGCTGCTTGGCTGGAGTCGATTCGCGTGCCAATGGAGATCAAGCGCGTCACGGCAGCCGCCTCAGCCCGTGCCATCACCTCGCTAAAGTCAGCGGCAAAATCAGGGTAATCCAAATGGGAATGCGTATCGATCAACATAAAACGAGGGTAGCATCGAAAGGATTTCGCGATCTGACAAGCTGATGCAATGCCGCGCTGCGACTGTTGTTCACGGATCTAGATCTTTCGCGTCGATGATTTCGCAGTGTGAGTCCCTCTTATCTGTCACTCCCCCGATCACCAGCACCCGCTGATCGGCAAGAATGACGGCGCAATGTTGAAATCGGGCAACATTGAGAGGGCTAGTCGCTCGGAAAGTCATCGTCTGGATGTCGAAGATTCGACACTGGTTTTTCATCAGCGGAAATAAGTCTGTAGCGAAATCACGAGGGAAATGTTCCTGTGTCCAGGTGACCATCTGTAGACCGAATTCGCTGAAATTCGGCGTTCCTCCAGAAACCAAGAGCCTGCCGCTGGGAAGAAAAAGCACATCCTGACCGAGCACGGTATCGGGATCGTCGATCTCCTTCCAGGCTTTGGTGCGTGCGTCATAGATGTGTCCTGACCAGTGCCCTGAAGAATCGGTCCACTCGCCATAGAGATGCCGTCCATCGGGAGATGCAATCGGGTTACTTATGGAAGAGAAGGGTATCTTTTCCTCCAGGTAGGGTTGAAACTGCTTCTGCAGATCTGTGGGATGAAAGGAAGATTTCGTCTCGGCATCGCAATCGCTCCACGAATTCGTCGCAGGATCATAGAGCTGTTCCGGCATGTACGGCGCATTCGGCGTCTCCTCAAGTCCGTTGCCCTCCGTACTGTCACTCCATGCCTGGTAGATTAAAACTTTGCCGTTTGGAAGGAGTTGCGCTCTAAAGTGAATCGCCGAGCAGGGCGCCGCGAAGCGCCACTTTTTGGCGGGAATAAGGAGCTGGTAAACGCCCACTGCAAGCGCGATCACCAGAACTGCCGAAACCACCAGGCGAAGTCGCGCACGGTTCATGATGGAAACGATAGCACATCGGGACATCAGGCAAGAACGAAGCGTTGCCTTGGGGGAAACGTCGAGAGAGTTGTGGAGTTCGGAGCCGGGCGCTACCCTCTGCTCTGGCCACTTATGTCTGAAGAAGCTCCCGCATCAGGCTCCACGGTACGACTCGAACTTTGTGTTCTGCTCTTGGCTTGCCTTATTTATGTCGCGATCTTGAGCTTCCTTTTAAAAGGGCAACAGAAGATTCTTGAGCTTTCGCTTATTCCAAAAGATCCGTCGCAGCATGTTTTGAACCTGGAAAAGAAAGACCCGTTTTCCTTTGATTTGATCATTAAAAACAGTTCCACCAAGGTCTTTGATGGCGGGTTGGATCTTCTGGTTCTGTTAGATCAGGGCGATATTGCAATCGAAACTCCATCAAAACCAAAGTTTGGTGCATCGATTTCCTTAGAGAAAAAGCAGTGGAAACTGGATGCGAGAGTTTTGGAGCACCTCAAGCTCTCCCCAGGGGAATCGATGACAATGAGCCTCGTTCTGAATCAGGGCGATTTCTTTTCCTCTATTTGCCCCTATTCGTTCAACAAGGATGGCACTCCAATCATCGTGGCGACCCCTATTGAACAGGTTATTCCACCTGGGGACTACCACCTCTACGCGAATTTGATGATCGATCAACCTAGAGATGAGCGGTTCTATACGGATGGCCCCTATGACATTTACTCAAAGCCGGTGACGCTCACGATCATCGCAGATAAGTGACGTTTTCTATTACTCTTGCGGATAACGCGGCCGGGCGTGATTGTTCTTGATGATTCCCAAGCACCCGCCTGAGCGAAATCAAGATATCATCCACTCGATACCCGATTACGGCGACTACATCCGACTTCATTTCAAAATGCTCGATGAATCGAGTGATTGGATCCTTGTTGAGCGAAAATCAGAGTGACGCTCTACGCATTAAAATCCACTCTTTGGATTCGTCCACTTTCGTGAAATGGGCACTCACGTAATCCCGGTAATCTTGGATCTCCCGCAACACATCTTGCTCTGGCGGAAGATGCTTGGGAATGAGGAGGTAGTCGCAATTTCCAAACACGGTTTCGACTGAAAGATGAGACTTATTACTCACCTCCAGACCAAGATTGAAGTTCATCGGAACGCCATGGGGCGGAACGCTTTGGAAATGGTAATCGAACACTTGCGAGAAAGAGATATTCGCAAATTTCCCGGCTACAACTTCCGGATGACGATGGAGCAATTCAGCACCGTCGAGGAGGTCCACGGCAGGCTGTTCATCCACCTGACAGGGGAGGTTGAACTGCCCCCATGCCATTGTGACGAGGTGTTCCTGCTCGAAGAGACCTACGAATCCCGGTAGCGGAGTGGCCAGCGCCAGAATCGAATTAAGAAAACTAACGCCGAACAGGAGTGCCGTTGTTCCCGTGAGCAACCACGTCCGCCTTGGGACGGCCTCGGAAAAGAGTAAAACGGCGTAAATCCCCAACAGCGGAATCTCAGGAAATTCGCCGCCGCCATAACCACCAAGCTCACACATCAACGTGGTGACCGAGACGATTGCGAAGTCGGTATATCGTCGCCGAGAGGTACCGCTTTTCGTTTTCCGCACGGTCTCGAATAACAGCACAAAAAGCGGCACATCAACGATCAACAGTTTCAGCTCAAACAGCGCTGCGACTTGACCACGAGAACGACTTAAAATGCCGAGCGCTTGAACGAAATCGATAGCTCCTTGCACCTGAATGAACCACAGAAATGGGAGGGAGACGGCGAGAAATCCTGCGACCATCCAGCCCAGTCCAGCAGGCAGAGCAGCTCGGGCCTTTGGCTCAATCCCACGCTTCAGTAAAAAGCAGCCGACGAGGAATAATCCGGCGAAAAAGAAGCTGATTTTAATCGCAAGAAGCCACGCGAGAATCGCTCCAAGCAGACAGAAATCACTTTGTTTAAAAGCCGATTTTCCGTAACACATCACCAGCAGCACGCAAATGAGCGTGTAACTAAATCGAGTGTAGATCAGCCCGTAACTTGTCTCGTAAAACGGCTCTCGAAGCGGCGTGGGGCTCAGCCAGACCAAGCATAAATAGAACGCGATGAGGAGACCCGTCCAGGACGGGAATCGGGGCAAAACCGCCCACCAAATCACGAGCGACGCAGGAAGAAACGAGAGCAGAATGTAATTCGGAAGAATGCTCGATGCTGGACCGTGAAAAAGCACCAGAGCCGCTGCCTCACAAAGGAGCGTAAACGGCCCCATATAGGTCATGAAATCTTGATACAGCCGCTCGCCGTTATAGACGCGCCAACCGCCGTCCAAAATCGCCAGTGTATCTTCGTCGTAGTTACGCTGGGGAAACGGGCCGATGGCCCACAGGTAGAGACACAGTCCGATGGCCAGGACGAAGTAGAGGGTGCTCGCCTGCGTGCGGCTCATCCCGACTACTCGTTAAACACGTAAAGATGAAAACCGCCGTAAATCGCAGAACGGTCTTCGGCCAAAAACGCCTTCGATTGCTCTTCCAGATAGGTGAACTTCTTCTTCAGCTCGGGAGGCAGTGCACCTTCAACGGGCGAGGGACTGGCCGCCGTGCGGAAAATGATTCGCGTTCCGGGGCGAGCCACGCGGGCGATCTCGGTCCACATCTCCTCGATCATGTTCGGCTTCATCCAATCTTGCGAGTCGAGGAAGACAAATCGATCGAGCGATTTATCGGGTTGCGAGCGCATGTAATCCGTCAGCGTGATGTTCTTGACAGATACCCGGTGCAAGTTGGTCCGCAGCGTCTCAAAATTCTCTTCTTTTAGGTAATCCGGAATCGCGCGACGGGCAGGATCATATTCACGGGCGAACGCCTGCCAGCCAAAGTAGTTATCATCGATCGGGAAATCGCAGGCCATTTTCTTAATGCGCTCACGATACATTTGAATCAGGCCACTTCCGTTCTCTTTTTGCATCTCATCAAACTGCTGGGGCGGAATCCCCAGGGAATAGAGCATGAACGGGAATTTACCGGCGGAACGAACGAACCAATTATCAAAAAACGGAGCGATGTTTTCGTCGAACAGCTGTTGCTGCTCTTCCATCGTTGTCGCGGTCAAAACGAGCTTGGGATCGCGACGACAGGTCCAGGCGATGAACGTTAGAAAACGCAGGTAATAGCCCGTCTTCGCGAAGTTATAAAAATTCTTTTCGAAATAACTGATTCGCGGCCCAACCGTCAGTTTACGCAGGAGACTACCGCCTTCCCAAAACTCACGGGTTTCATCATCCAGATGCTCCGCCATGTAGGTGTAGTAGTTCTCTTGATTCCGCTCGTCCTTTGCGTTGCCGAAGAAGAGGAAAAAGTCTTCGTAAGTCGGCAGATACTGCAATGCCGCCATCTTTAACTTGAGAACGCAGAGGTGGTTGCGATTCAGGTCTACAGCCTGGATGTGCTCGGGCTTGTGAATCAGGTAATTCAGCACGTTACAGCCGCCGGAGGAGATCGTCAGCATCCGGCTCTTTTCGTTCAGCTGCAACGCTTTAGCGTCGACTCGTGGGTCTTCCCAGATCTGGTTGTAAACGAAACTATCAAACCAAAAAATAAAAAGTCGTTCAGCTAAACCCCGCACACTGAGGGGGTGATGGTGATGAACGGCTTCCTCAAGAAAATTGGAGGTTGTGCTCATGGTCAAAAAATAGAGAATAGCGGAGGGGCAAGCTCGCTTACCCCGCAGTAGGCCAAGATAACGGCTCTGGCAATAAGGACAAGCACCAAAAAAATCATGAGGCTTCTCCGGTTTGGCTGAGCGATACTTAACGTTTGTCAACAAAAGAGCAAATAATGGGAATTGCATACTTGAGTGAATTCTCAGTTGATAATTCCCAAGTTTTGTTTAAAAACTTCTACTATGCCCGAGCAAAGTCTTCCAAACTTACCCTCTGAAGATCCACAGAAGCCGAATGCTAAGCGTGAGACCATGCGCATTTCGCTACCGGCCTCCAAGCCGAAGCTGGCTCCTCGCCCGAACATTACCGGTGCTTCTACTATCGCTTTGCCGCAGGCTCCTCAGAGCCCGTCCGTTTGGTCCTCGGCCGTTACCAAGCCGATGCCGACCTCGTTCCGGGCCGCGAATTTAGTCAATAAGTCGGCCGCCACCCCAGCCCCCGCGCAGCCGCCCGCCCCCACGCCTCCGCCTCCCGTTCGTAGCGAGCCTCGGGTTCCGTTTCAGCCAGACCAGAGCACAGCGGGTCTGCCGACTCCCGATGAAGTCAAGGCTAGCGTCGCTGCTGAGTCAAAGCCAGTTCTGCGTGCTCCCGTCATTCCCGATGGAAGCCAGATCCCCACGATGGGCCTTCCAACGCCGGAAGAGGTAGCGCAAATGCAAAGATCTGGAGGTAACCCGCCTCCCATGCCTCCGCCGATGGCCACCATTAGCGCACCGCGAATGCCCTCTGCTGCGAACATCTCTGCTGCTAGCACGGTGAACATTCCAAGCCCCGAAGAAGTGGCTCAACAAACGACTCCTCAGAGGCCTCGCGCCAATGTTATGGCTGCTTCGACGGTGGATCTACCCGATGCGAGTTCTGAAGACCTCACGTGGAGCACTGCGAAAACATCGCCTATGCCGAGCAGTAAAGGTTTTCTTGGAACGCCTGCTGCACCGAGCCCTGCGACACCGAGCCCAGCCGCAGATCTCTGGACCAAGCCGACCGTGGGAATCCCTTCCGCTGACGAAGTAGCCAGAACAGAGGCACCTCGCCCTACAGAGGCCGAGGCGAAGCCCCGTTTGCCTGCGCCTAAAAACTACATCTCAGGGGCCACCACTGTTGCTTTGCCAGGAGCCCCTGGATCAAGCCCCGGATCCGGAGCTGCGGTCTGGTCTTCTGCACCAACCAAACCGATGTCGTCTTCCCTGCGTCCCGGAACAGCTCAGGCGCCCGCTCCGAAGCCTCCCACCGCTCCGCCTTCTCTCTCCGCCACGCCGCCGACGCTGGGTAGAAATCCCTTTCCTCAACCGGTAGTGCCCGATCCGAAAGCGGCACCCACCGTAGGACTGCCGTTGCCCGAAAACGTGGCTTCGGACATGTTCGACCTCCATACTCAGCGCACGACGACGCTTGTAAATCCTTACGCGGATAAAGCCCCCGAGCCTGTTGCTGCAACGCCTCCTCCCCTTCCTCCGTCGATGCCAACAGCCCCTCCGCCATTGCCAGTGAGCCGAGCCTCAATCGCGCTCGATCCTCAGCCGGAATCTGTCACCACAAGCGGCTCTGTTGTTCTAGATCAACCCCCCAAATTTTCGGTAATGCCAGCACTCCGACCGCCTGCAGTGCCGACAACGAATCCTGAGGCGAAGAAGAAGCTAACCGTCAACTTCACGCCGCCCACTGCTACAGCCGCCGAGGTGATCGTGGCTCCTGCACAATCGAAGGTGTTCCTCTCGAAGACTCAGCAGTTGAAAATTGAGATGCCTACACCCGTTCCCATGGGCACCATCTCGCCCGATCCAGCCCAGGTTTCGATGGTTCAGATTCCGCAGCCGAACAAACCGTCACTGGTAACTCTTGAGCCCCCAACGGCGACTCCTGTTGCAACGCCCCCCGTATCCACGGGATTCAGCTCCGGACCGCCGCCATCACTAACCAAGGACACCTCGGAAATCCGCCGAGAGAGTGGCCCGCCGAAGCTGAGCGCCACGCCTGCGCCTCGCTCGGATATGCCTCAGGTCACGCCGCAACCGCGCTTACGGCCTTCTGTCGCTCTTCCTCGGATCACTCGGGGAACGCGTCCGACGACTTCCACGCCGCAAGATCTGGTGCGTGCTCCCGAGTTCCCCAATGCTCGTGAGGAGCTCGCTACCACGGTAGTCATTACCCCTGGGTCAAAGCCTGCGGCACCTAAATTCCCTCCTGCGGACGAGCCGACATCTCGCTCCGGCCTCCGACCTAACCTGCCGAACCTCCAAACCCTGCCGATGACGCCGGTGCCGGAGGGAAGCCCCCTCCCATCCATCGCAGCCACGTCCGTGATGCCCCGGATCACGCCCTCTTCCGAGGCGAAGATCGATATGCCTGTCGTCACGGCTAGGGCAACTCCCCCCAGCCTCCCGCCTCCTTTGCCGATGATGACGAAGGATCCTGTGGTTACGGCACCGTTTACTCAAGCTGAGCCTGCGGCGCCGCCGTCCCTGCCACCGTCTCTCCCTCCCGTGAGCCTCGCTCCGTCGCTACCTCCGGTAAGCCTGGCGCCCTCTACGCCCCCGCCTTTAATTGCCCTCCCAACAGAGGCCAAAATCACTCCAGCTCCTGTCGTTCTTGACCCGCCCAAGGCAGCTCCTTCGTTCCCGCCACCGATGCTGACTCCCACTCGTGAGTCGTCTCGGGCAACGGTGATGATACCACCGCCGCCGACCAAAGATCCGACACCGTCAGCTCCAGCAGCGGTCATGATCTCGTTACCTGCCGAGGAAAAGTCGGCAGTGCCACCTGTGCCCGTAGCGACTGCTGTCTCCCTTGCGCCTCCTGTGTCTTTGCAATCGCCAGCGGTCACTTTGACGCCTGCCGTCACACTTGATGCACCTGCGGTTTCGTTGGCACCCGCTGCGGTAACACTCGATGGGCCTGCGGTTTCGTTGGCTCCCGCTGCGGTAACACTTAATGCGCCCGCAGTTTCGTTAGCACCTCCTGCGGTAACACTTGATGCGCCCACAGTTTCGTTAGCACCTCCTGCGGTAACACTCGATGCGCCTGCGGTTTCGTTGGCACCCGCTGCAGTAACGCTTGCTGGAGAGGCCAAGAAAGAAGAGCCGAAATTCGCTCCGACAAAGACGGGATCGCTCGCAACCAAAAGCCCTCTCACAAAGAGCGGCAGAATGGCGACTACAACCGCCCCGATGATTGCACCCCCACTGATGAAGCCAGCAGGAACGGGGAATACGGTGATGATCCCACCCATTCCTGTGCCGACAGACTCGGGTACGAAAGCCCTGCCTCTTCCCACAGTAGTTGCCAAGGAAATGCACACGGCAGTTCCTGAATCGGTGATGTTGCCGAGAGTCAATAAGGATGGTCCTCGTCCTAGTTTTAAGCCCGATGAGAAACCGGCTGCAGCCACAACACCTGAGCCCAAAGCCGAGGTCAAAGAGCTGACGGCTGCAGCACCGACTCCTCCACCTCCAGCAGTTGGCACACTTAAACCCGAGGTAACTCCGGAGATCCCAAAGCCGACCCTCTCCCCCGATCCGATGCCAACACCTCCCGTGGGGCTGAAGATATCCGAACCAGCACGGCCATCGATCGGTTTGGCTCCTGCAAGACCCTCCATCGCAATTCCGAACGCTTCCTTGATTCCAAAATTGTTGGAAACGAAGCCAGCTACCCCAGCCCCTGTTGCCCAAACACCGCCTGTGATGGCCGCGCCCGCTGTTTCCCTAACACCTCCACCTCCGGTGATGGCAGCTCCTGTTTCGATAACGCCTCCGCCGCCTGTGATGGCCGCACCTGCTGTTTCGATAACGCCTCCGCCGCCCGTGATGGCTGCGCCTGCTGTTTCGATCACGCCTCCGCCGCCCGTGACGGCTGCGCCTGCTGTTTCGATCACGCCTCCGCCGCCCGTGACGGCTGCGCCTGCTGTTTCGATCACGCCGCCGCCGCCTGTGATGGCCGCACCTGCTGTTTCGCTAACACCTCCGCCGCCTGTGACTGCTGCGCCAGCTGTTTCGATCACGCCTCCGCCGCCTGTGATGGCCGCACCTGCTGTTTCGCTAACACCTCCGCCGCCTGTGACTGCTGCGCCAGCTGTTTCGATCACGCCGCCGCCCCCGCCGCTTGGCAGACCTCCCTCCGTTTCGTTAACTCCTCCTCCGCCTCCCGTTAACCCGCCACCCTCGCCACTCGTCTCGCTCACTCCGCCACCACCCGTCACACTTCCTGCGGCTGCAGTTTTATTAACGCCGCCTCCGCCATCATTACTACCCACACCCGTGGTTTCGTTGACCCCTCCACCTCCCGTGAAGTTGCCAACGCCGACGCCGCTGACACCAGCTGTTTCTGTGGTTCCTACACCGCCCATGCCTGTAACGCAGGTGGCACTGACACCTCCCGTGCAATTGCCGCCGGTAAGCGCAGCGCTTACAAAGCCTGAAGCCCCACGGTCGAAACCGGATGACTTAAGCAAGACAGCGGTCACGCTTCCTGCTCTGCCTGCACCGAAACCACCGGAAGCGGCTGTAGCGCTACCTTCGGCCACAGATTCCCCGTCGCCGATATCTTCGACTACACTAGTCACTCCTGAACTGCCAAAGTCCAGCCGGCCGTCCGTTGCCCTGCCGCAAAAGCCTAAAGTGCCCATGGCTCCTCCGGTCACGATGCCTGCAACACTTCCTACGGGAGCTGTAACGAAAACTACGGGTCTTACCCCTCCCCGCCAACAGCCGCCCAGCGCGCTGGAGGCATCCGTTACCGGGGTGATGATGCCGCCTGTGAAGGGCTCCGTCGGCACACCTCCGCCTCCCACGAATCTCACACCTCCCTCAACCCCTCAACCCCAAGCTCCCGGGCTTGCAACTCCTACGCAGCAAAAGACACCACCCCCACCATCACCTTTGCCACCGTCGTCCGGTAAAGCCCCTTCAACTCCCATGCCTCCAGGCACGTCCACACCGCTGCCTCCAGTCAAGGTCTCGACTCCCATGCCTCCAGGCGTAGCAACTCCGCCAGCGCCCACGAAGCTGGCCTTGCCTGGAACGCCACTGCCACCTTCAGGTGCGCCTTCTCTGGCTATTCCTGGAGCGATCAAGCCCCCCGCAGCGCCTCCTGGAAAACTCGACCGCACGGAGAACATCTCGGCAAGCCTGCCTGCAAAGTCGGTCACCACATCGCCCCGCCCGACCTCCTCGCTTCCAAAGGTAACCGAGATCCGTCCTCCGGTCTCAACGCCTGCGCCTGCGCCGCCACCATCCGCCGCGATGATGGCATCCACGTCCTACGCGGAAGAGCCCTCCACGGATTACTTGATGATCGGTCTGGCAATTGTCTTGAACCTCGCGGTTTGGGGTGCCTTCGGTTACTTCATGTACAACATGCCCCACCCCTAGGCCATGGAAACTACAGAAAAAGAACCGCTGATTCAGCTCGTCGAAGAAGTAAGCTACTTCGACGACATACGCTCTCGTCCGTTGGTGGTCGTCGCCGCCACGGCGGATTGGTGTAAGCAGAGTCTCGCATTGCTAGCAGTTTTGGATAAGGTGGCCGTCACCTATCCTGGAATCCGGTTTCTGAAACTCGACGTGGACGCCAATCCGGTGCTCGCCCAGTCGCTACAACTAGTCAACCTCCCCCACATGGTGTTCTACCGGAACGGGATTGTGATTGACCAGCATACCGGGAGTATCACATTCTTAGATTTTTCCCGAAAGCTCCAAACCCTTTCGGCCTAGCATCTTAGCGAGTGTGGCGTAAAGGTAGCGCGCGAGCTTCCCAAGCTTGATGTCGGAGTTCAATTCTCCGCACTCGCACCCCCAATTTTTGCAGACAGTTTAATCCACTCTCTGATACCGTCTAGCGGTCGTGACGCTGAAGACTCCCCTCATAAAACTCGATCCAAACCAAGGGGCCAGTCTCTTCTGGGGACTCCTTTCCGCCTTCTTCTTTACCGCCAGTGGTTTTCTCCTGTGGCAACTGGAACAGTCTGAGTACAGCGCGAACACCCTCCGGGATCAGGTCACGCTTCTCAACAACCGACTGCGGGACACCAAGACCGAAAGCGATCGCCTTGAAAACGCGATGCACGAGAAGGAAGAGCAGTTGAAAAATCAGGAAGCCGTCCTGAAGCAAGAAGAACAGAAGCTTCTGGATCGGGAGAACGGGGGTTCTCCCAACCCGACTCCGAATCCCAATTCGACAACTCCCGCAAGTGCTCAACCCGACGCTCCCCTCGATGCCAAGCAACTCCAAGTGCTCAAAACCTTTGCTCAATCCAGCCGCAAAATCGCCAAGGACTGTTCGGGCGAACTCCTCCTCATCGCCGGGCGTCCAGTCCTTCGCATTCCCAATGCAAAATGGTTTTCGCCAGGTGAATCGACGCTTCTTCCGGCAGCTAAAGACGCACTGACGAAGCTCACGGGTGCGCTCGTCGGCCAGATGGATCACTCTGAGCTACGGATTTCTCTCTTCTGCGATAAGCTGGGAGAAGGCTCGTCCGAAAAGAACAAAAACGATCCGCTCACGCTCACCGGATCGCGTGCCCTGGCGATTCAACACTTCCTCCACGAACAGACCGATCTCCCTTTAAGCCATATCCTCTGTCTGCCGCTCGGGGATCAAAATCCCCTCCCCTCCAAGGACGCTTTCAATCGACGCACTGAAATTTCTGTCGTGCCAACGGCCCCGTCGCTCCCAGCAAACGCGCTCCCTCCGCTCACCCTACTCTCCGCCGATTCCGACTCCAAACCAACCTCCGGCACACAGACGCCTAACACCACTTTGGAACCCCCTGCTGATGCGCCCACAAAGCCGTGACGCCAAAGAGAGCTTGGCACCCGCTACCCCATCGCTTCGTCCCAGTCCGGCTCAGCTCCAGATTATCTGGAGTGCGCTCACGTTAGTTGCCATTTTTACGCTACTCGCAGGGCTTGCGCTCATCTTTTTCGGGTTCGTTCAGCTCCTCTCATGGTCGTATCCCGTGCTACTTCCGATCGGTCTTTCGGTACTTTTGGCCCTACTTCTGGATATCCCCGTAAGTTTCTTGTGTAGAACAGGTTACTCACGGACGGTCTCTTCACTCGCCGTTTTGTCGATAGTGTTCATTCTCTTCGTACTTTTTCTTACTTTCCTTTTACCGCCTCTCATTGAGCAAAGTCATAAGTTTTTCGTCGATCTTCCTGGAGTCATCTCCCAGGGGACCCAAACGCTTCCGGAATTAGTAAAAGGCCACGCCTCCTTTTCACCCGGACTCCTCTTCGAGCACGGCCACCACTTCGTGAACGCACAGTTCTCCAGTGGGCAATCGCCGCTCGAGAATTTAATCAAGGAGAACAAACCGTGGGTCGATCAAAACCTGAATGTCTTAACCCAGCGACTCGGCGATTTCCTCTACGGAGCGCTGGCTCCCGTGGGCCAGGCGTTCGGCTTTCTGCTCGGATTCGGCTTCGTGCCCATTTACGTCTTCTACTTCCTGGCTGATCGCGACCGACTCATTGCCACGTGGCGTGAGTGCATTCCCCTGCGCGAGGAATGGCATCGAGATGAAGTGCTCTCCGTTATCGACGAAATCTGTGCGGCTCTGGTCAGCTATTTTCGCGGCCAAATCATGGTCGCGTCGTGCAACGGCTTTTTTACCACGATTGGCCTGGCCATCATCGGCTTGCCGAACAGCCTGTTTCTGGGTGTGATGGCCGGGGCCTTCAGCATCGTGCCCTTTCTCGGGATCATCGTCAGCATCATCCCCTGTTTGTTCATTGCGCTGGCCACGTCCCATTCCTCGCCATGGTTAAAACCGCTACTCGTTCTCGGCGTCTTTGCGATTGTTCAAATGCTGGAATCGCTGTTCGTTTCCCCACGTATTCAAAGCCACAGCACTGGGCTTCACCCGCTTACGATCATCTTTGGCATCCTATTCTGGAGTTTGATTCTGCCGGGGATTCTTGGCCCTCTCATGGCGGTTCCGCTCACCTGTATGATCGTGGTGCTGCTGAAGCGTTACGTGTGGAGAAACCCGGCGGGACACAAAACTCCCATTCGCAGTCGCTAAGCTCGGCCCTTGATGACCGCCTTCAAGCGCCGTAGAAGTTTCGTTCCCTGCTCCGCATTTAACATCCCGGCGAAGGCGACCTGCCCCTGCACCCGCTGAACGTGCTCGTCGCTCACCACTCCCGTTTTCATGCGATGAATCGTCGCGCGAATTTTCCGGCGCTCCTTTCGACTCATTCCCAGCCCTGCGTTCACCACGACACCCGTCACCTGCTGTCGAGTCCCCTGTCCCATAACCCGTGTCTTCGCACGATTCACCGTAAAACCGCCTCGTGCGACCGCACCTTCCACCGAGCGAATAAACTCGATGATCTCCTTCTTTTCAATCGCCCCTGAAAAGCAAAGATCGTCCGCATACCGCGTGTAGCTGAGGCCTCGCTTTTTCGAGAGGCCCGTTAAGACCTGGTCTGTCCCGAGGAAAAGCGCATTACAAATCCCCGGGCTGGTGGGTGCGCCCTGGACACAATGGCGATGTCCGACGGGCACGTAATAGAGCATGCCATTGGACTCCACGGACTGTCGCTCGCACTCGGTCATCAGCGCCGCCAGCGTGGTCGCCACATCGTAGCCGTAACCGTACGCGATTAGAAATCCCCGCACGCGCCCGAACGTCACGCTTGGGAAAAAATCCTTCAGATCCATTTTGATCACGACCTGTTTACCCACGTGTTCCGCTGCTCCCGATCGAATATTCCGACCCACGCGAAACGCATGTGCCCGATCGCTCACGGGTAGTTTTTCAACAAGTTCTGTGAGCAGACGCCGCTGGAGCGCTTTGAGCCGACGCTTCGGGGCCATGATCAGCCGTTCGCCGCCGCTTCGTTTTGGAACACGAAATGTTACGTAATGCAGAAAGCGATCGAAGTAGCGGTGACTCGCGTAAAACCACAGCTCCTTTCGACTGACTCCTAGTGCGGTGGCGACCTCTAAGTCATTATTCCAAACCGGAAGCTTATACTTCTCGAGCTTACTCGAGTCGCCCGACAAATCTTGAAGCTTTCGATCCCGAGTTCGCCCGGTTGTGCTCAAGCGCCGAAGCCACTCCAGACGATAGATGGAAAGCCGCTGGCTGCGCTTAGGTTTCGCTGGATTGGGAACTGAATCCCCTACCTTCTCATCTCGCCGGGAAACACCTCGCCCCACCCATCCCTGAATCCATCTGCTGATCCAGTTCATGGGCTGGATCAGGCATTACTTTTCCGGCGTGGGAGACGGCGGTGTGCCTGAGCCAGACGCAGGAGCAGGATTCTGGCGAATGTTCTCTTTGACCAGCTCAGCTGCCGTATTATCCGTGCGGCTCAGCTCTACTAGATCATTCACCACATCCGTCAGCGTCTTTTGAATTTCAGCGCTCTGTTGAGTTGGAGCCACCTGATAATCCTGTTGCTTCAGAAGCGCAGTCCGTTGGTTGGAGAGTTGGTAGAGTTGAAAGCTATCGGCAAAAATAACCCCGGCAAAGAAAATGCATAGGGGCCAAAACGATGAGTAATTATTGGATTCTTCTTCGGACATAGACTTAATTAATGAATTGTCCCTGGAGCCATCGGAGTGGATGGAGCGGCAGGCGACGGGTTAGCAGCTGGGGCGCTTGGAGGAGGCTGGTTAACATTGACATTCACACCGTGGCGCGTCAGTACATCCAACAAGCGCGAGTCTTGCGCTTGATGCCCGGCAGCATAGATCTTAAAGGCGAGTGCCTTCAATTCATTGCCAGAAGCCTGTCCCACCTGGATGTTTTGGCCTGCCTGGTTCACCTTAGCAGCCAACTCCTGTACATCTTCCACAAACCACACCTGCACGCCCGTCAGCACTACCGTTAACGAGCTGAGCCCGACTAATACCCAAAATTTAACACTGTTCACTGCGGGAGACTACAATACAGCCAATATCAAGTCGACTGAAACTGTAGAGTAACTTCCACTTCCGCTCACTTTTTTACTGTGCGCCCATTCTTCCCATTGGAAGCCCCTTCAATCTTTGCTATCGTGTCTTCTTCCCATGAAAACCAAGCTTTCTGTAGATGATATCGACCTCTCTTTTGCTGCGCACTGGACGCCCAAAGAAGTCGAGGCCGCCATCGTTTTTTCGCTGGGACACGAAGACTTTGGCAACTCTCTCCTCAATCCTCAATGGCGTAAAATCGCCCAGGAATCGGTCGAAAAAGGAGAGCCTTGGAACGAGTGCGTGGGTAATTGTTCCGTCTCACAGAGGCCGCCTACTATCTCCTTGCTCAAACCACGGAACAGAACTCCCACACAAAATATGTGCCGTGCGTGCTCAACCTGGGGCATGATGAAGAAGGTAAATCGTTAACCCATTGGTTCTTACGCGAACGCGGGTTGCCCGCCGATGAGATCGCCAAGGGAGAGCGCGCGAAGATCGTCGATCCCACGGAGCTACAGTTTTTCGGTGAACCCGTAAACTATGCGGGTGGCAAGGGAGCCGGTTTCATGACCAAACAGCCGAGCCAACGCGCACTGGCCCTCCTTCAACGAATCGAGCAGCTCCAGGAATCGAATGAACTGCACCTACCCAAAGAATCCCGCTCGCTCACCGCGCGGCTCTCCCATGAGAAACAGAACTGGGCTCAGCAGAACAGCCACCTCTTCGCTAGTGCGGATGACTCCCATGCTGAGAGCCATTCAGTAAAGCATGGATAGCTGGACACTGGTTTACGCGCGAAAGCTACTGTAGTTTCGAATCTATTTAAGACGTTTAGTAAACTTTAGTAAACTGAACTATTTTAAGAGGCGGCACATTTCTAGCTGTGTGTTACGGCAGAAACCCATTAACGCCGCTCTATGCACGTCAAAAATAACCCAAATTGGATTGAATCCTCTGACTTTCAGAACGATTCCCGCTTTCTTTGGCACGCTTGGTGGATTCCCGATCACGTCTTGCTTCCTGAGTATGGGAATGGAATTGCTGAGTTGCTGGGCAGGGATCAACTTCAATTACGTAAACGGTACATTTATTGGAATAATCGGAAAGTTGTTCAATTACGCTACGAGGGGTGTATTGAGATCAGTCCTACCGTGTTCAAAATTTTCGAAACGAACTGCCCTACCTGGAGAGAAGACCGTGAATCGGCTCTGCAAAACATCATTAAAGTTTTGAAAGGAAATGTTCAGACTTACAATTGCCCGCAACAAGCCGTATACGCCATTATTCGTTATTGGCGGTCCATTCACAATGGGGGAGAGGTGGCCTGTAAGCGGGAAGCCGATGCCTTAAGCCTGACTGCAGGCCAGTACTTTGATGGAAGCGTTAGTGTCATGACGACCTCAGGTCGGATTGCGATTGATCCCTGGGGCGTTCCGGGCAGTTAATTGGCTCACCAGTGGAGCCCCATGAATACGCGCGTGTTACACTCTGCCGCCGAGCTTACGTTTCGCGAGGTAAAGCACAAACGACCACAAGCCACTGAACTTGTAGCTCGAATCGACGTACTTCTCGATGACGTAGAAAGCAAAGTAGTAGGCGCGGCAGAACGACCATATGCAGACGAGCAACAGGAAGATCGGCAGCGGTTCCGGGTCCAGCAGAATCAGCATAACCAGGCACGTCAGGCCCATGAATAGAAACAAAATGCCCTTAAAATAAATCAGGTAAGGCGATTTTAAATCCATCTACGCCAGCATCTTTTGTAAATCGGTCACACTCGGTTGGCCGGGAGCGGCGGGCTCGTCCAGGTACCCATAGACGAGGCGCGATCCCAGCTTGGCAAAAATCATTCGACTCTCGCCGCTCAACGGTCCCGTGCCCATGACCGCGACGGGGCGCTCGCGAAGAACCAGCAGCTTAGCTAGATTACGGTAATCGGCCGGCCCCTTCACCAGCGTCGCCACCTTCAAAATGCATTTCTCCTGAGCACGAGGGACGCTCGTCCGGAAACCCTCGTAGATCCAGTCCCACTGCTCCAGCTGCTCCGGGCTTACCTGAATCGAGAGCGAGTGCGCAGAGAGGATCACCTCTTTCTTACCTTCAGCCGCTGCATGCGCCACGCTACGTAATTCTTCCAAGCTGGCGATTTCGATATCGACCCCTTCCACCATTTCCAGCATCGTCTCGAGCAGACTCTTACGCTCCCCAGGCTTCCATTTGTGCTGCCCGCCTTCATCCTGACGGCGCAGCGTCAGAATGACCGGAAGCTTCCGTTGTTTAAGCGCGGACGTAACTTCCTCAACGCTCGCCCCTTTGGCTAAAAGCGCATCCAGCCGAACCTCGATGACATCCGCATCCGGGCTGGGCGCGGCCAGCATCTCCAGCCCGAAGGTCGTCGTTACGCAGCCCACGATAGCGGTACGCTTTTCCGGAAATATCAGTCTCGGTTCGAGCATCGTTTTCTTTAGCGAGTTCCCATACCAACGCCTTGCATCGTCTGGAAAAGTTTGCCTTCGGATTTAATCGAAGGGGCAATGATGATCTCGGTTTCTTGGAATTGGCGAATCGTCGCTGCACCCACATTTCCCATGCAGGTCATGATCGCGCCCACAAGATTTTGCGAGCCATCATCGACCGTGGCTGGTCCAAACAAGATCTGTTTTAAGCTGCCCGTCACGCCCACGTGAATGCGTGTGCCGCGCGGCAGATTCGCGTGAGGCGTCGCCATGCCCCAATGATGTCCGTGGCCAGGCGCCTCATCCGCTTTAGCAAAAGCTGAACCGACCATCACGGCATCAGAACCGCACGCCAGCGCCTTACAAACATCGCCGCCTTTGGACATCCCGCCATCGGTAATGATCGGAACATAACGGCCCGTCTTTTTGAAATAAGCGTCGCGTGCGGCGGCACAGTCCACGGTCGCGGTCACTTGCGGAACTCCCAAACCCAGCACACCGCGCGAGGTGCAAGCCGCCCCCGGCCCTACACCCACCAGAATACCCGCCACGCCAGTACCCATGAGCTCCAGAACCACGCTGTACGTGACAGCATTGCCGATGATTATGGGCATGGTGCTTTGATTCACCAGACCGGCCAAATCGAGTGACTTGTATTCAGTCGAAACGTGCCGAACTGTCGAAACGGTCGATTGCACGACAAAGATATCGGCACCCGCTTCCTGGGCGATCGCAGCGTAACGCTCCGCCTTCTGCGGAATCGATGAGACCGCCACGGGACCCCCCGCCTTTTTCAATTCATGAATACGCTGCGAAATCAGCTCTTCTTTAATGGGCTCGACATACAGTTTTTGGATCAATTCCGTGACGGCTTGTTTATCTGCCGTGGCGATCTTTTCCAACACATCCGAAGGGTGTTCATAGCGGGTCTGAACGCCTTCCAGATTGATCACGCCTAAACCGCCGAGCCGTGCCATCTCTGAGCAGAAACGCACGTCCGTCACGCCGTCCATGGCGCTCGCGATAATCGGGATCTTCAGTTTAATTGGCTCGCCATTGCGCGGTCGTGAAATTTGGAACGAGATATCCACCTCATTCGGGTTAATGGTGACCTCTCCCGGCACCAACGCAATTTCGTCGAAGCCATACGTCACCCGTGCTTTTCGATTCCGTCCAATCCACATTCCCATAATATTTTATCCTTCTAATTCTAAGTGAAGCTTATACGGCGCTCCACATTCCGGGCATTTCGGCCGTCGGTAGGGCACCGCTTCATCAAATGAAGCATGACACGTGCGACACGTAAAACTCCGACGCCCCTTATTTTCCAAACGCATCCGCTTTCGCAGAAACAGCAGCCACGCAGCAAGAACGATCGCGACGAAGACCGTCACGTACAGCAGGAAAAAATGAGCGAGAGAAAGTTTCACGAATCTTGCCGACTCTCTAACAGGCTCTAATCAAACCGCTTCCGACGCAAGTCTAATTCTTCGATTCGAAGGCCCAGCCCATCAAAAAGGGGTTCCGTGAATTTCAGGAGTTGCCAGATGCAAAACCTCGGTACAAATTAGCCCATGCCCATTCACAAAATCCGAGCCAACGTTACCCACACCCTCAAGAAAACTGACCCAGAATCCCTCCGCCTCCTGAGCGATCTCTGCTTCATCGGCGGATTCGCCAGCATCGTCGCCTCCATCGGCATCTGGGCCGTGAAAACCCAGAAAGACGACGCCGCTCACGCCGAGCGTTTTGGCATCTTTGTCGGCATCTGGGCCCCGACGTTTTTCATCCTCTCCAACCGTTTCGAGCGCTACGCCGATCGCTTGGAAGAAATGAACGACTCCGAAGGCGAAGCCAAGTCTTAGTTCGAAAAAGGGAGCAGGCTGGTTATCGTGGAGTATAATTTCCGGCAAAAAAGCGCGTGAGATTGAACCGGAAGGACGTTCGTCCGCCCCGTGTTCGTCCGCCCCCGGCAGGGGCTCCAAGAATTCACCGGGGTCACAAAAGAGGCGAAGCGTGCCGTACGTACGCTTCATTGAAGTCGTATTGTTAATCCCTAAGCCTTCGTATAACCTCGCGCCCCGAACAACGCCGAGCCGATTCTTACCGCCGTACTCCCCTCTTCCACAGCCACCAGATAATCGCCGCTCATTCCCATGGAGAGATCGGGCAATTTCAGCCCCGTCTTTGCCTCGATCTCGTCCCGTAGCTCACGCAATCGAACGAATACGGGCCGCACTTTTTCGGGTTCCACCGCCACGGGGGCGATGGTCATCAGCCCGTTCAACGTGAGTCGCCCCATGGCGTTAATCTGCTCAGCCAAGGTCAACGCGTCACCAGGCGCACATCCAAATTTTGTCCCTTCGCCGGAGACATTCACCTGAAGCAGCACGTTTTGCGTTTTTCCCATCGTTAATGCCCGCTGGTTAATCTCCTGCGCCAGGTCGAGTCGATCCACTGAATCGATCGAGTGGAAAAGCCGCACGGCATCGCGCGCTTTATTGGTCTGCAGGTGCCCGATCAGGTGCCACACGCCTCGCTCGAGAACATCGATCTTCGCCTTCGCCTCTTGTACTTTGTTTTCGCCGAAACGCAGGATCCCGGCACTCATCGCTGCTTGAATCACCTCCAGGGGTTGCGTTTTGCTCACCGCCACGATCTCCACCTTGCCCGTTCGGCCCGAACGCTTCAGTGCCTCCGCCACTTTTTCCTGAATCGCCGCAAACCTCTCCGCCAATTCCGTACGCAAATCATTTCCGTTCACCGCACGAGTATATCACAGCTTGCGTTTATTAACATTTAGTGTATTCTTTCCACTAACCATTTTCCGTACCTCTGCTTATGCCCCCGCGCAAATTCAAGAATATCGTCGTCCTCACCGGCGCTGGCATCTCCGCCGAGTCGGGTATTGCCACCTTTCGGGGCCTGAGCGGTATGTGGAATGATCACCCCATTGAGAAAGTCGCTACTCCTGAGGGGTTCCGGGCTGACCCGGCGCTCGTTCACCAGTTCTATAATCAACGTCGCGCTCAACTTCAATCTGCGGATATCAAACCGAACCTCGCCCATCTGGCGCTGGCGGAGTGGGAGCAAAAGGGGCCGGGCACCTTCGTCATCGTAACGCAAAACATCGATAACCTGCACGAACGCGCCGGCAGCCAAAACGTGATCCACATGCACGGTGAGCTGCTGAAACTGCAATGTAATGCGTGCCACGCGGTGCTAGAATGGACTGCAGAGTGCACCACTCAGACGGCGTGTCCAGCCTGTCAGCGCGCCGGAAAGCTCCGCCCCTACGTGGTCTGGTTTGGCGAAGTGCCGCGGTTCATGGACGAAATTACGGACGCCATTTCTCGAGCCGATCTCTTCGTATCGATTGGCTCCTCCGGACTCGTTTATCCAGCCGCAGGTTTCGGTCGGCTCGCCCGGCAAAGCGGCGCGCATACTCTGGAAATCAATTTGGAGGTTACCGGCGTCAGCGGCGATTTCTTAGAGCGCCTCACGGGCCCCGCTGGGGGGGTGGTGCCCAAATTCGTGGCGGAATGTCTTCAGAACAGTTAAGCCTTAGACCACTTTGGGATATTTAACGGGGTTCTGTCGGGTCTTTGCTGCGTTGCTCCTCCGTCGAAGAAAGTCAGCTATACTCGCGCCTGGCGAAACCCCAAAACTCCCACGTTAAATTTATTTGCGGGTTATTTTGAAGCGTTTGGGGAAGGCAAGGAAGACAGGCTTTCGAGGTGGTTCTTGATGTTAACGGGGCGCGGCACCTTCAGCGCCCCTCCTAATTTTCCCATCCAACCGTACAACGTGGAAACGGCGATCTTGATCCCGTGGGTCTGCTCTAACCACCGCTGGGCTTGGCGAGCCGTGCGCCACTTGCCCTGGCGCAATAGATCCGTCATCTCCTGCTGCAGAGAGGGCTCCCTCAAACGACTTGGTTTACCCAATGCTTTGGGTCGCACCAGGATGGCTTGCAGCCCTCCCTGCTTAAACCGCATGATCCAGTCCTGCACAATAGAGCGAAATACTCCCACGATCTCGGCGATCTCCTCCAGAGTGTAAAGCCCCGGGCCAAGCGTACGATTTGCAATCGCTTCCTTGTCTTTCGATATTCTACCGAATATCACTCGTAAATGGTCTTATTGGGCAGACTACGTCGATACGTTACGTGACACCTGAGTAAAGAGCAAAGACGATCTTATGATAGAGGGGCACGTAGTTATCGACGCGGGCCGGAGCCCTCTCTATTCGAACGCCGAGTCGTTCTGCATCACAACTCCGCAGCCCCGTTTTCCAGCTCCTCCGGCAGTTCGTCGAACCTGCCGTTTAGGTCGGAACCCGGCTCCGCTTGCACCTTCTCCGTGGATTCCGCGAAGGGTTGCCACTTTTTGAGCGGGGCCACGCTGCGGCCCTCGACCGGGCGGCGGACTTCGTAGATTCCGGGGGCCAACTGCTGCTTTTCGCGATAGACCGCCTGCGCCATTTCCTGATAGGCATCCACGTTATCGATGTGATGGAGCATCCACGCTTCCGGCGTGCGGGGCGTGACCGGCGCACCATATTCCTTTCGCCCATGGTGCGACGCGATGAGATGGAGCAAATGTTGGCGCACTTCTTCTTTTCCAGGCTGGCCCGGCTGAGCAAAAGCCTCCGTATTTTCTAAAGAACGCCACAGCTTGTTAACCAGCTCAATGCCCACGGTAATGTGGCCGAGCAACTCGCCTAGAATCGTCATCGGGCAACCGAACCCTTGCGGCTGATAATCCAGCTCCCACAGCTTGCCGCAATCGTGAAAAAGAATGCCGGCTTGGATGAGATCCCAATTCAGTTTCGTGTAGACGACCGAGAGCGCATAGCCAGCACGCATCATTTGACTGGTGTGTTCCAGAAGACCGCCACGGCGTGCGTGGTGAAAATCGCGGGCGGCGGCGGTTCGGCGGAATTTCTCGCCATATTGAACCAGGTAGGTCTCGCAAAGCAGTTTCAGGCGGGGGTCGACCATCGCGCCCACGATGGCCTGGACATCGTTCCAATCCCGAGCCAATTCGGCCTGGCGCTCCGGTGCACCGCTGAACAATTGCTGGCGCTCCTCCGGGCTCAACCACTCATACTCCAGGTTCTCCGGGTTCAGCCCGTAGCCGTTTCGGCTAAACGCGCCTTTAATGCGAATGGCGTCGCCGCTTTTGAGCTGTTTAAACGCAGCAAACGTGGGGCTATCCTCCCAAACCTTGATTCGTTCCAGGGCAGTGCCGTCTGTGATTTCCACATCCAGGAATGGCTTGGCCTGGCGCGTCACCCCTTCTTTGACGCGCACCACCTGGCAGGGCAAGGCGACCGCCACCGCCGGACCGTTCAGAACGCAGGCGACCAATGTTTCAGAAAGCGTCACGCGGAAATCCTGACTTCTCTCAAATTGGATATCAACAAATCTTTGTCTGCGGAGCCCTGCTAACCGAAGCGGCCCTCGAGGTAATCGAGCGTTTTTTGCTCTTTCGGCGCTGTAAACAATTGCTTGGTCGGGGAATGTTCCACCACTTTGCCCAGATAAAAAAAGGCGGTGTGATCCGAGACCCGCTGCGCCTGCGCCATGCTATGCGTGACGATTACAATGGTGTGCTCACGTTTCAGCTCGTGGATCAGTTCTTCCACCTTCGCGGTCGAGATCGGATCAAGCGCCGAGCAGGGTTCATCCATGAGAAGCACCTTGGGCTTGCACGCCACGGCACGGGCGATACAGAGCCGTTGCATCTGGCCACCGGATAGACCCAGCGCACTGTCACTGAGCCGGTCTTTCGTCTCTTCCCACAGCGCGGCTTTTTTCAAGTTCTCTTCCACCGCTTGATCGAGCACGGCCTTGCGCCGTTCACCCACCAAGCGCATGCCATAGACCACGTTCTCGTAAATCGAGCGCGGAAATGGATTCGATTTTTGGAACACCATGCCGATTTGCCGCCGAATATTGATCACCTTGAGGGTGGGATCGAAAATGCTGCGACCAGCCAGACGGATATGCCCCTCGACCCGCGCGTTCCAGATCAGGTCATTCATCCGGTTGAAGTTGCGAAGCAGGGTCGATTTCCCGCAGCCAGACGGTCCAATAAACGCCGTGACCTCGTGGCCCGGAATATCCATGGAAACAGAATGAAGGGCCTGCTTCTTCCCGTAGAAGAAACTGAATTTATCGACTTCAAGGAGTGCGTTGGCCATAGATCAATGACGCTTCGAGAAGACCATTTGGGCGGTTACGTTGGTGATGGTGACAAGCGAGACGAGAACGAGTGACGCGGTCCATGCGATATCCCGTTGGTAATCGAACGACGAAGGGGCAAGTGTGTTGATCAGAATGGAGAGGGAAGCGACCGGGCGGAACGGGCTGGAATCCCAGAATTGGCTCGTTCCCGCCGTGCAGATGAGCGGGGCCGTTTCACCAGCGGCACGGGCCATCGCGAGCATCAGTCCGGTCATGATTCCGGGCAGCGCTTCCGGAAGAACGGTTCTAAAGATCGTTTGGAACTTCGTTGCGCCGAGCCCGTAGGCACCTTCGCGGAAGGCGCGGGGAACGCCCAGGAAGGACTGCTCGGCCGTCACATAAATCGTCGGGAGCGCCAGGATGGAGAGAGCCACGGCACCGGCCAACGCAGAGGAGGTGTGCATTGGAATCACGAGGACCGCGTAAGCAAAGACGCCGCAGATGATGGAAGGGATGCCCGTCAGGAGATTCGCGGAAAAGCGCATCCACTTAGCGACCTGCGAATTGGGCTCGTATTCTGCCGAAAAAATAGCGGCTAAAATGCCCATGGGCGCGGCGATTCCCAGCGCCATGACGACCATCAACGCCGTGCCGATCAATGCATTACCGATGCCGCCTGTGGATGTCCCGGCCTCAGGCTGTTTGGAGGTCAGAACCGTCCACGTCAAATGGGGTAGACCATGCCACAAGATGAAGTAGACGATGGAGAAAAGCGGGATAAGCGTGGCAAATGAGAGCCCAATGCAGAGGCTGCTCAAACATTGATTGGTCACCAGCCGAAGCGCGGAGCCATGACTGCTCTCGAGATCGACGTGGCCTTTCGTCTGCGAGTTAATATCTGTGCTCATACCAATCCTTTCACCTTCGCTTGTGCAACCCGGAGCACCCAGGCTCCGATCAAATTCACCACAAGCGTCGTCAACATCAACACCACGGCAGCGAACATCAAAATCTGTAATTCGTCCGTGTCCGGGTCGACTTCCAGAAAGTGCGTGGCCAGAAGCGCAGCCAGCGTGTTCGACGGGCTTAAAATCGAGTACGTCATCCGCAGCGATCCGCCGATCAAAAGCGCCATCGCCATGGTCTCACCGATGGCGCGCCCCAAACCGAGAATGGCCGAAGCAATAATGCCCGGTGCAGCTGAAGGCAAGATCACGCCCAAGATCGTCTCCCAACGAGTGGCTCCGAGTGAATAAGCACCCTCACGCATCACGTGCGGAACGGCTTCGATGGCGTTTCGGGAGATGGCGGTGATCGTGGGCAAAACCATCAACGCTAGGACAAGACTTGCCGTGAGAAGGCTCAAGCCCGTTGCGGAGGGACTGGAAAAGAGCCAGAAATCGGTGAGATGTTTGATTCCGAAAGTGGCGGCCCATCCCGGTGAAAGCGGTTGATCGGCCCAATCTGAGATCGACTTCGAAAACGGAACGATAACCGCGAGGCCCCACAGCCCGTAAACGATACTGGGAATGGCGGCGAGCAGCTCAACCACAAACCGGACAATCTGCCGGATCGGGCGATAGATAAAATCCTCGCAAAGAAACACCGCAATAAAAACACCCAGCGGAAGGGCTAGGGCGAGCGCGATGAAGGAGGAGACGAAACTACCGAGAATGAAAGGTGCCAGCCCGTAACTGGGAGCATTGGCGTCCCAATTTGTTTGGAAGACTAACCCCGGACCATAATTTTTATTTAGAATGGCCGGTTCTGCAACAAGGACCACCTGGATAACGATCCAAGCTAGAAGCGCAATACAAGCGAAACAGGAGGCCTTGCAAAGGTAGTAAAGGAGATCAATTCGAGAGCCTTTCCGAAGAAGCGAACCGCGTTGTTGTCTATTCGGCAAGGCACTCATGAGATTCAGGGAAGCATTTCGTTTCGCCCAGACCCAATTTAGCGGGTCCGGGCTTCACGACTAAAGGGACATTACTTGATGCTGTCAACCGCAGCTTTCACCTTGGTGGCGACTGCGTCGGGCAATGGGATGTAGCCGAGGGAATCGGATTTCTTTTGGCCTTCCGTCAAGCAGTAGGTCAACAGATCCTTGATGGCTTTGCTCTTAGCGGCATCCGTGTAGGTCTTGTGAACCAATATCCATGTGAAGGTCGTGATGGGGTAATCACCAGCACCTGTGGGGTCCGAAACGAACGCGCGCATGTTGTCCGGCAGTTGAATGCCAGCCAGCGTGGAAGCGCCGCTTTCGGGAGACGCCTTAACGAACGCACCGCTCTTGTTTTCCAGAGAGGCCGTTGTGAGGCTCTTTTGCTTAGCGTAGCCGTACTCCACATAACCGATCGTGCCTTCTGTGCCCGTGATCAGCGCCGTAACGCCGTCGTTGCCCTTACCACCAGTGGTGGCAAACGGCCAGGTCACTTCTTTGGCACCATCTTTACCCTTCAAGACATTCGCCTTGAAATCGGCATCAATCGCACCGAGGTGCTTCGTGAACACAGCGTTCGTGCCGCTCTTATCGGAGCGAACAGCTACCGTGATCGTCTTATCGGGGAGCTTTGCATCGGGATTATCCTTGGCGATTACCGGGTCGTTCCACTTCGTGATCGTACCGGAGAAGATGCCGATGTAAGCCTTGCGAGAGAGCTTCAAGTCAGGCACTGCGGGGAGATTGTATGCCAGAACGATCGAGCCAGCCGTCATCGGCAGCATCAAAACATCGTCCTTAGCCTTGGTGATTTCTTCGTCCGTCATCGCAACGTCGCTGCCTGCGAAATCGACCGTTCCATCCGTGAACGCCTTCACACCCGCACCACTGCCGCCGCCGGTGTAGCTCGCTTCAACATCGCTGTGGGCTTTATTATAATCGGCAAACCAAGCCTGATACAGAGGCTGGGGGAAAGTCGCCCCGCTGGCGCTGAGGTGAACTGTATCGGCAACCGCGTGACCTGCCGTGGCAACCGCCACAGCAACAATAGAACTGAAACATAACATTCGAGTGCTCATTCCCTTGGGTTAGCCAAAGCTTAAGAAAAAGCAAAGTTACGATTTCGCGTCGAACCTGCGGAAACAGCGTTTCCCCGAAATGGGTACTATCAACCGACTTTGCTTATTTCGTTACCTGAATGAATTGACAGCAAATCGTCTGATCTCCTATAACATGAATAGTTGCAATAACGAGACAGCGCATGGAACAAGGAGTTATCAAGTGGTTCGATAACAAGAAGGGATTCGGCTTCATCGCAGGTGAGCCGAGCCGGGGAGATGTTTTTGTCCATTTCTCGGTAATTTCCGGTGATGGCTACAAAACTCTGGCCGAAGGCGACCGCGTTCAATACGAGGCGGTCCCGTCCGATAAGGGACTTAAGGCATCGAAGGTGGCAAAAATCGAAGTGCCCGCGTAACCAGCGTGACCAGCGTGACGCTGGACCCAGTAATTTCACTCGGCGGACTTGCGACGTGCTTGTGGGATGGGCAGAATCTTTTGCAAAAGCAGCTCCTCGCATTCCGTAAATGCTTATCCGCCGTTTTCTGAAGAAAACAATCGGGTTGCAGGGATTTGAACCCTGGACCTCGCCGACCCGAACGGCGCGCTCTACCAAGCTGAGCCACAACCCGTAAATGAGCCTGAAGCTCACTGTTGGTGGTTCGCTAGAATGACACATTGAAGGGGAAGAGCAAGCCAAACCGGGCTCTGCCCGATTTTAAATCTTTTCCCTCGCCAAGAATGTTCTGGGCGCATTTACTTCTCGCGCCATGGGGACCCGAATTGCGATTTTCGACATAGGAAGTAATTCGATCAAGTTTCTTGTGGCCGAAATCTCCCCTGCCTGTAAAGAGGGAGAACGACCCGGTTTAGAGGTGCTTTGGGAGCGGAGTGTCACCACGCGGCTGGCCGAGCAAATGATCCGGACGTGCGAGCTGCAGCGGGAGAGCATGGATCGCACGTTGAAGGCCTTGGCGGAGCTCCGAAAAGAGGCGGATCTTATGAACGTGAAGTGGTTCCGCGCGGTGGCGACCAGTGCGGTTCGCGATAGCAATAACAGGAAGAGTTTTCTCAGAGAGGCGAAAGCGGTGCTCGGTTTTCCCGTGCGTCTGCTCTCAGGCGACGATGAGGCCAAGACGATTTTCGAGGGCGTTTCCGCAGACTCCGTTTGGGGCGGAAAGGATCTCATGGCCTTCGATGTCGGCGGTGGAAGCGCGGAATGGATTCAAGGTCGGCTGGGTCAAGTGGAGAGAGAGATTAGCATGCCGCTGGGGTGCGTTCGGCTTCGAGAACGGTTTGTGCCTGCCTATCCCATGGACGCAAAGCAGCAACAGGCGCTTTTGGATGGCGTGCGAAACCAAGTGGAACAGGGGCTCGAGGGATTTGAGTTAGGTGAACGCATTTTAGCAGGTACCGGGGGCACGATCAGTTGCCTAGCTGCGATCTGGAAGAAGCTGGACGACTTTGAGCCTGACGTGATTCACCACACCATTCTCACCGTGCCGCAATTGAAGGAGATGTGGGGAAGCCTGAACGGGTTGACCTTGGAGCGGCTAAAAGAGGTGCCGGGCTTGCCCTCGAAGCGCGCCGATTTGATTATTCCGGGCTTATCCGTGGTTTTGGCTACGATGGATATTTTGAAGGCCGATAAGCTGCACGTGAGCTTGCGTGGGCTTCGTTACGGAGTGCTGGAACGTGCATTGCGGGAAGAAATGAATAAACTAGACCAAGGGAGTGTAGATGCTGCTGATGAATCGGAATAGAATGACGGATGAGGGCGCGCGGCAGGTGCTGGAAGAGGTGGAGGTGCTTCGTGGGCGTTACGACGAAGAGCCGAGCCACTCTGAGCACGTGGAGAAGCTGGCGTTGCACCTCTATGATGAACTCGCGATGCAACGGGCAGTCGATTTCATCGGAACGCGGGAGCGCTTGCTTCTACAATCGGCGACCTTGCTGCACGATATCGGTTGGTCCCAAAGCGTCGATGGCAAGGGCCATCATAAGTACTCGGCGCGATTGATTCGCGGGCATGGCTGGACCGCGCTGAACCCGGATGAAGTGGCCGTAGTGGCGCTTGTGGCGCGTTACCACCGGAAATCCCTGCCGAAAGCGAGCCACAAGGATTTCGCAGACTTACCCGCCGACCTGAAGCGATTGGTGCGCTATTTAGGCGGGATTTTGCGTGTCGCGGACGGGCTAGATCGCACGCATTCATCCGTGGTGACGGAAGTGGGTTGTGAGCTCTCCACGGAGGCCCTGACCGTCCGGGTTCGCGCCAGTCGCGCGTGGGAAGAAGAGCGCCGGATGTTCAATGAGAAGAAGGACTTGTTGCAACTGGCACTCGAGCGGCTGGTTCGTGTTGAGGGCTGAGCAGGGAAGCGAACCCGTGGACTACTCCTCTAATGCGCTGCGGTCTGATGTTGCACGAGCTTCCCGGTTCGATCGAACAAATCCATCTCGACGACCTGATCGAGTGCGTTGTACTTGAAAATGATTTTCGCCGCATGATTCGTCACCTCCATCGGAAGTCCATCGGTGCCATAGAAATCGAGTTCCGCGCAGTTTCCTCGCGCATCGTAACGCCACGTTTTTCGGGCGCCGTTTAGCTTGGAAACGACCGGTTTTCCATCGACGCCAAAGAGTTGCGACTCGATCTGTCGACCCTGTGCGTCGTAGGTCCCCACGATCCGCGCTTCCCCATCTTGATCGAGCACGGCTTCTTCATGGATGCCTAGAAAATCGATCTGCACCATGTTCCCACGTGCGTCGTATTGCCAGAGGGCGGTTGCGAAGCCCTTTTTGCACAGAATCGGTTTACCGTCGGTTCCGAAGTAATCGGCGCGAATCTGTTGTCCCCGGATGTTGTAGTCGGTGGTGAGAATCGCGTAGCCGTCATCAGAAAGGACCGGCTGATTGTCGCCGTTAAAACAGCAGATGCGTGTCGGGTTTCCCAGGGCATCGAAAAGCCATGTTCGCCGGGCCACGCGATTCGGTGTCTTTAGCAGATGTCGGTCGGGTCCAAGGGAAAGTTCTTCGGTGGTATTTCCCCTCGCGTCATAGCTCCAGGCCATGCCTGCGATTCCTGCTGGCGTTACGGCGGGATCGCCACTGCGATCAAAATACAATTCAGTCAATTCATGGCCGGTCGCATCAAAGGTGCGCTTCACCTCCGCAGACCCATCGCGCTTTCGCAAACTATCGTCGATATCGTAATACCGCGTATCGATCTCATTGCCGCGATCGTCATATTTTCGCTCCAGCCTCCAAGCGCCGCCGCAGGAAATGCGCTCCCCGGAAACGCCAAAATAGCTCTGCTCGATCACATGCCCGGCGTCATCGTACTTTTGAGACATTCGCGCGTAGCCGTCCTTACCCAGGATCGGTTTACCGTTCGGTCCGAAGTAGTCGACCTGCACGATATTGTCCCGCTCATCATAGGTGTTCACGGAGCGGCAGTAACCGTTTCGCAGGGAGGGTGCGCCGGCCTGATCCAAAAAGCTGATGGAACATTGATTGTTCCGATCATCGTAGGTGCACAGCACGCTCGCCGCACCGTCCACTAGAATCGGTTTCTCCTCGGTATCCAGATAATCTTGCCGGGCCAGATTGCCATGCGAGTCGAATTGGGAGCGGAAGGTGGCGTAGCCCAGTTTGCAAGAGGTCGGGTGATCGTCCGTATCGAAGTAGCGTGTCTCGATGATATTGCCGCGCGAGTCGTACTTCCAGTGCACGTGAGCCGCCCCGTACGCATTGAACAGCGGTTTTCCATCGACGCCGTAGTATCGGTAATCAGATTGATAACCCTGTGCGTCATACGCAATCGTCAGCCGCGCGCAACCCTGGCGAAGACAGGGCTGGCCATCGATTCCCATGTACGATTCCTCCGTTTCCAGCCCGCGTGAATCGACCTGATACACCACGCGCGAAAAGCCATCGGTCAACGTCGGTTGACCCCCGAGATCGTAGTAGGAATCGTCGATTTCATTTCCCCACGCGTCGAATTTGCTGACGGATCGGAAGTAGCCCTTTTTCGTGAGCAACGGTTTATCATCCGTGCCAAAAAACTCGGTCTTCACGACGTCTCCCTGCGGATCTAGCTCAAATCGTCCTGTAACCACGCCTTCTAGGTTCGTCGTCGGCTTGCCCAAACTGTCCTCGAACGTGAAGGTAACCACGCGACCCTTCTGATACGTGTACTCCTCAGAAACGGTGTCCTCCGCATCCGGCACGGGAACGTGATAACTGTTCAGATTCGTGACTCGACGGCTGAGCCCATCCGGCGCGTATTCCAGCTTCATAGCGGTGACGGTGGAGAGCGTTCCTTCTGTGGAACCGATGGTGGTCATCGTGAGCGGTTGATCATTGAACGGCCTGCGGAAATCGACGATCTGTTCATTGCCGCTCCGCTCTGCAAACACTTTTTTGGCGACGGTTTGGCCGTTGTGATTCCGAATATCGATGTGATCGATTTGACCGTCCTCCTTATAAAACAGGTCCTCCTCACACGCGCTGAATCGAGTCGATTCCTCCACCGGTAAACCAGCCCCGTTTTCATGATAAACGCGTCGAACTCGTTCCTGGCTCGATTCGATACGATACCGCGTTCCCAGATGTTGAAGGGCGTCCCCTGTGACCAGATCTTGGCCGGAGGGAGCACCCCAGACATAGACCTCCCGGCGAAAGTAGTCCACGCGCGTGCGGTTGTAGTCCCAGTACGCGAACGCCGCCGCAACCAGGAGGCAACCGACCGCGCCTACCAGGAGACGTCGTCGGAAGCGTCGTTTCCGTTCTCGCTGTACGATGGCGTCGAAGCTTACGCCCAGAATGCCCGCTACCGTCTTTTCAAAGGCGCTCGATTTTCCGTCACCGCCGGGCCGTAGATCGCCACCGATGGGCTCGGTCCGTTCACCGAGCGAGCCATCCTCCGCGATGCGATGGCGCAGCGCTTCTGGAAAACATTCCTGATCCAAGGTTTTCGGGTCGTCGGAGCCGTTCGGAATTCCGTCAAGGATCAGCGCGAAAACACGGTCCTCCCGACCGAGTTGCTTGAACGCTTCGATCTCTTTGTTCACCCAACGCGATTTCGCCGAGCTCGGTGAACAAAGAACGATCAGCGTCTTAGAGGCCGCGAGCGCATCGTTAATTGTAGCACCTAGGTCCGCCGAAAGTGGAAGCTCGTCTCGATCTCGGAATACAGGAAAGAGTGAGCGCGGAATAGCGCCGTCCCGACCGGGGCGTCCCACTAGGGAACGCGGCACGCGATAGGTCTCCAGCTTTCGATGCAGCCACTTGGCCCACACGGCGTCTTTACTGGAGTAGGAAATGAATGCGCTGTAGCGATAAGCCATGAAAATCGTCCCGCACCGCACGCTAACGCGCACCAGCGGTGGGTTAAAGGAGAATTCCCCATTCAGTGGTTCTTTACCTTGAATCGCTGGATGAGGGGTCTTAACCTGCCAGAGGTAAAGTGATTATTGAATGCAAAAAGTGTCAATTTCAGGCGGGAAGCCCTCAGGCCACGTGCGGACTTTTGTGGATGTCGACCGGAAGTGCCATGATTGGTATTTTGCTTGGGGTAACGGGGTCTAATCACTTTTGGAAAATCGAGTGGTGGGTAATGTTAATCCTAGGGGTAGTGCTTTATGTACCGTACATCTTCATTTCTTTTGTGCTCGGTGCTTTATTCTGGACGTGCCTATTTTCCAGCATCTGCTTCCTGCGTCACGGTCTGAAGCGGTGCACCAGATGTGGAGCTTGGGACTGGAGTGCTCCGAGATATTCTGGGTTTGGGCTGTAAGGGTTCGCTTCGTCGATTCGAGGTATAACTTGACGTTAGCAGTGGGAAACGAGATTCTTTCCACTTTCGTTTCGTGCCCAAGACCGCGAGCGACCTCAACACATGGACCGTTTTAGTGACCAAAAATATGGATTTCGACAGCTGTTCCGCGATCGGAATCTGTTTCCGAAAGTGATGCTCGGCGGGTTTCTGCTGATCAACCCATTTCTTGTCGCCCTGGCCCCCAGCTATTTCTCGGGCACCGGGCCCGATCTGGTGAAGGTGCTCTTCCCCATCGTGTTGATCTTCAACGTTTTTTCCTTCTGGTTTCCGCTCGGCTTCACCTTTGAGGTACTGCGTCGCGCCCGGTTCAGTCGCGGCTCGCAATTGCCGGACTGGAAATGGGACCTTTTGCCCCGTTACGGCTACGAAGGCGCGATCAAGTTTATCATCGCGATACCCACGATCATCGCGCCGGTCCTGCTATGGGTTGGGTTGCTCTGGCTGATCTTCATCCATGAACTGGGCTTGCCCCTGGGACTCATCGGGATGTTCTTGCCGCCGATCTTTCTCATCGTGATTCCCTTTTGCGGAATCGCTTGCTGTCGGTGGTTAGATGGCGATCCCGTGTGGGATTGCGCGTTCAATTATGTTGCGAATTTGCGGCAGCTCATCATGGGCTGGAAAGATTACTTCATCGCCGCAGCTTTCATCATCGGCGTGAACTCCATCACGACCGCATTTTTCTACACCATTCCTTTCGGTGCCGTTTTCGGCCTCTGTCTGGTGGATACGTGGTTCGGACCGATTCACGCCCAACTCAATCGGCATCGCGTGATTCCGGCGGCTCAAACATCGAGGCCGAATCCGAAGAAAGACCAGCGCGAGAAAGAACGGGCGAAGGCCCGGTAGATTTCACCACGGCGAAATTGCCTCGCCCCGAATTGCCTCGCAGACATCGATCGAATTTGGGATGCTTCCAGCACCGAGGCCCGGCGTCGATTTAGCAATGCTGTACTGCAGTGATTCGCTGCGGGTGATTCATGTTTCCACTACAATGGAGAGGCTACCTATAGTGCGAGTGCGAGACCATAGGTAGCCTCCGCCAAGAGATGCTTCTGGGTAAATCCGCTGGGCCTCGGTACTCCCCAATCAAAATCGGCCTACCTTCCCATGCGAAGACGGGCCATTATTCTCCCTCTCTTTTCTCGTACACTTCCACTTCCAAGTTAATGACCTTAAGGTATACAGGATCGATTCGAATGGAGGCGTAAGAACGACCGTCGTAAAGAACGGCGGACACCATTAGCTTGTTGACGAATGGCTTGTAACTCTCCAATCGCTTACTTAAAACGGCGCTCCATTTAGGACCTCTTGCGCCCAGTTGAATTTCCCCTCTCGGAAAATCCAGATAACTCTCGTCAAAAATAGACTCTGTAAAACGGGGTTCCATCTGTCTTAGCGACTCGGGAAGCTGAGACAACGACCTGACCAAGGATCGAATTTCTTCCGTCATGATCGCTTTTTATTTCCTTCCAAGTATTAACGAAAACACCGACATCGGGCAATCGCTAGAGATTTCGGTCGTTCTCAGTCGGTCACGCTCTCGCTGCTGGAATGGCGTATTAGCTAAATTGCCCTAAAGAAAAATAGCGCTTTCACGATAATTAGAGTATAAGCGTAGTATAGGGTCGAGAATTAAGAGCGGAAACTTCAGCGCTAATAAATTTAAAAAGAATTTTCAACGAAACCTCGAGTCGCGTGTCAAAAGGGGTTACGAGAGGATAGTTTTGCCGGGTAAAAAAGGCGCATTTCGCCAGCATTCCCGGTTGACCATTCTAACGTAATATACTTAATCTCAACAGATTGCGGCGATGGCTTTATGATGAATAAAGAGTGGAAACTCCTGGCGCTTATGGTTGCGTCCGTTTGCCTATCGGCAATGATTTCTCGTGGGTACGCACAGCAGTACCAGCAGTATGTTCCTCCCAGCACCAACACTGTGAGCAATCTCGCGTTTGTTACTCCGAAGATCGAGACCGATTTGCCCACCCCTAAAAAGGCGAGCGTGAGCACACAGGCACCGAAGGCGGCACCGAAGCCCCTGAAGCCGGGAGTCACTCCCGCCGCTCCCCAGCTGAGCCTAAATCCCCCCAGTGCGGAGCAACCGCATCATCGCTCGGTCATTTATCCCTGGAAGGCCAACATCATCACCACAGTTTTCGGTGTGGGTGAACTCGGCAGCACCGTGAGCCCAACGACTAACCTCGATAGCGCCTGGGTCACCGACTGGTGCTCAGCTTACGGCGGTAAAGACTCGTTAGAAGATCGTCGCGGGCTTCTGCCCCGGCACCACGCCGCCCTTCTGAACCCGTTCTACATCGCGCTTCCTTTCAATGACCTGGCCTTCCCGGAAAAGGCGAGAGAATGGCTGCCCCCCGGTTGGATCAAGTCGACCAAACGAGGTGAAAAGCCAGTCTCCGCCTGTAAAGATCGCTGGGTCGAAATTCGAAATGCGCAAGGCCGTTCCTGTTTCGCGCAATGGGAAGACGTGGGCCCGCTGCGTTATGACCATGCGGAGTATGTCTTCGGTGACGAACGTCCCACCACCTACAGCCGCGCCGGCCTGGACGTCTCACCAGCGGTGGCGACCTACCTGGGAATCGACGGCAACAATCGGATCACCGCTTGGCGTTTTGTGGAAGCCGAAGACGTACCGCCCGGCGATTGGCTCAAGTACAATGAAGAAGCCGTTATCCTGCTCGCCCTGCGTCAGGACAATAACATCCGGATGCCTTCGCTCGAAAGCATCACCGGCGGCGACAAACAACAGCAGCAGCCCGCCAATACAACCGCGAATTCCAGCAGCGACGATTCTTCTGAGAACAAGAAGAAAGCCCAGAACGCAAAGGGTTAATCTCGACGGAGATGATCCGGCCTTGGCGTAGTTCCGCAATTCTCCTTTGCTTCCTCGTTCTCGTTAGCTGCCACTCATCGCCGCCACCGACCAGCACGCCAGCGAAACCGCTTCCGCAACGAGGCTACCTTTGGCAGCGCTACTGGTCCGATTCCGTAAAAGAGGCCGTCCGTAACGCTGACGCCAAGACGGATGGCGTGGTGGTTTTAGGAGCAGAAATCGCGTGGGAGGGACCGACAGCGCGTACGGTCTCGGCTAATATTGATTGGGCGGAGCTCAGTAAGCTCTCAAAGCCGTGTTCGATTGGTGTGCGAGTCGCTCCCTTTTCAGGTTCGTTTCAGGCCGGAGACGAGCGGGTGAAACAGATCGAAAAGGTGATTCGTTCGCTCCTGGATCGAGCGCGCGAGCACCAAGTCCAACTGAAAGAATTGCAGCTCGATTTCGATTGTCCTCAGAGCAAGCTGGCGGATTACCAGGCTTGGCTGCGCGAAATTAAACCGGTGATCAGCCCCACGCGATTCGTTATCACCACACTGCCTGCTTGGCTGGATGAACCCTCGTTTCCAGGACTTGTGAGCATTCCGGACAGTTACGTCCTTCAGGTTCATTCCGTGCCCACCATTCCAGAGAGCGGTCACGCGGTTTTGTGCGACACGGCTTTGGCTCGTCTTTGGGTGGGAAAGGCAAGTGCGCTGGGACTTCCGTTTTCTGTATCGCTTCCGACCTACTGGTGTCTCGCTGGCTACAATCCAGAGGGGCACCTGATCAGCGTTGCGATGGACAGCGTTCAACCGGCATGGCCACCGGGCACGCGAACACTGGAGTATTCGGTGGACCACGATGAAATCGCCGATCTGGTCCATGACTGGCTGAACAATCGCCCGAAGGGTCTACAAGAAATCCTCTGGTACCGGCTACCCGTCGCGACCGATGAACGGAATTGGCACTGGCCCACCCTTCTGGCCGTCATGCAGGGTCGGAGGCCGTCGCATCTACTGCAGGTCGTCTGTGAAGGAAGTGCTCCTGTCGATTTTCGCATCAGAAATTCCGGTGAAGCTGAGGAACGATTGAACGGCACCGTCCGAATCCAATGGAGCCACTCCGCGCTCGTCTCGGCCGATTCCCTGCCGGGCTGGACGTTCTCTCAAAAAGGAGATCAGGCGGAGTTCACGCCCCAGTCGAAGGAGGGATTGCGATTGTCGCCTGAGGCAGAGATTGCTATAGGCTGGATTCGGTTTGATACAAAACCAGAATTGGAGACGAGCATTCACCATGAAACTCCACCTGCACCGTAGCTGGGTCATCCTTGGTCTGGTACTTTCAGTTTGCTGTAGGGCCGACGCGACCGGGTACTACGGCCCGAACGAATTTCTCCTGAACGGCGGGTCAAATGCGGTGACATCGCCGGAATTTTATTGGGATTTGGAAGTAAAACGCCTTGCGAAGGACTATCATCCCATTGAAAAGCCATTCGCCGTTTCTCGCGATATCAATCGTGAGGCGAACGCGGTTCCGAAAGCATTGATTCGGGCGACTTCCGACGCCGATCAACACGATTTCGCTGATGCAATTAAGACGGGTGAGCTCAAGCCGCAAAACCCGGCTGAGGCCACTACTCAACATAATGCTGCCCGAGCGGTTATCGATGGAATCGCGAACGCCACGCTTCCCCCGCCTCCCATACAGCCGTGGGACCCAACGCCCTCGCCGACACCGAGCCCAACCACCGCAGCTCCGACGGGCACGACGAAAGATGACGGGAAACTTGTGCCGCTGGCAAGCGATGGAACGAAGCTGGAGATGCTTTCCGACAAAGCAGTGGAAATCGATTCCGAATTCGCCGATTACGATCGCGGCGCGTTTGCTTACCACTCTGGCAAAGATGAATGGGATACCGCCGAGAAAGAGTGGAAAAATCTCCTCAATCGCCCGGCTGCTGAACGCCACTACAGGACTGTTTGGGCCGCCTTCATGCTTGGGAAAATGGCGATGAAAGCGGGGCGCTATCCTGAGGCGGTGAAATGGTTCCAGCAAACCCGGCAATTCGCCAAAGACGGTTTTGCCGATTCGTTGGGAATGGCCGCCGATAGTTACGGCTGGGAGGGTCGGTGCGAGTGGAAACAGGGGCATTCCGACAAAGCGGCTCGACTCTTTTTGACACAGCTGGCTCTCGGTGATGAAAGCGCGATTGTTTCGCTCAAAGCGCTGATCCCGGACCGCGAGCCCTTAGACGAGATGCTGAACTTCGGGGCAAATGATCAACCGGTGGACACACCCACGCCGACTCCGAGTCCTGTCGAAGAGTCAAAGCTGTTTGCCCAGCTGAAAACGATGGCTGCCGACCCCGTGCTCCGCCGATTGGAGACGGTCCACATCCTTGCTGCGGAGGATTGGACTCCCTGGGATACGGATCTCAGCGTGGATGCGACGAAGAAACGTCTCGCGCGCTGGTTAAAGGTGATCGAAACGGTGAAACCTGCGGATGTACAGGATGCCGAGTACCTGGGCTGGGTGGCGTATGGCTTGGGCGATTACACGACCGCGGAGCATTGGCTCAGAATCAGTGGTGGTGCCTCGCCAATGGCCATTTGGTTAGATGCAAAACTAAAAATGCGCGCGGGCGAGATGGACGCCGCCGCGAAGGATCTGGCCTCGGTGATCGGTCCATTGCAAGAAGACAACTACACAGGTTGGAACGCAGGAGCATTCGAGAACGCGAATATCGATTACATCAATCGAGGGGAATCCGAGTACATCAAATGGACTCCGCCTGCTTGGGCGAGCGGTGACTTGGGTGCTGTGCACTTGGCGCGAAACGATTTCACTCAAGCTCTGGATGTACTTCTGAAAGCCGATCTTTGGGAAGATGCGGCGTTTGTGGCCGAGCGTGTTTTGACAGCAGATGAACTCAAAACTTACGTCGATCAATTGCCGCCGCCTCCAAGCCCAACACCCACTCCCGCCCCCAGTGACAATGTGACCTACGGTCGCGCACAAGCCGATTCGACCACGAAGATTCGCTACCTTCTGGGCCGTCGCCTCGTTCGTGAGGATCGTTATGCTGAGGCCATTCCTTACCTGCCCGCTCCTTACAACAAGGTCTGCGAGAAATACGCACAGGCTCTAAAGAGTGGAGAGGACGCCAGTTTACCCAAAGAGGCTCGGGGCAAAGCATTCTTCACGGCTGCCTGGATTGCTCGGTACGATGGAATGGAAATTATGGGCACCGAGGTGGCTCCAGACAGCTTCCTCTTCTCGGGTGACTTTCAAAGCAACGATCTCACGGCCGAGCGGCTCTCCGGCCAATTCAAGCGGACCTGGTGGGAATTGGGCGGCGTGGAAAAGTCTGAGATGAAGAAGAACCCGCTACCTTCCACGTCGATGGAGGATAAGCGCCTCAAAACCAATCTCATTGATCCCGATAAACGCTGGCATTACCGCTACATCGCGGCTGCCCTGGCGATCAAGGCGGCTCATTTTTTGGACGATAACACGGAGGAACTGGCCGATGCGGTGAATACGGCTGGCATGTGGATCAAAGACTTGGACGATAAGAAGGGTGACACTTACTTTCAATTGATCGATCACCGCTGTCCCCAAACGACAATCGGCAAGGCCGATATCGCCGCTCATTGGTTCGTCGAGCAAACGGGCCCTCTCAGTTCGCAAGAAAAAGCCGATAACGACAAGCTTGTCCCGCCCTCCGATTCCAAATAAGCAAAGCACCGTCAAGCCCCTTTGAATTTACCGGGACTGCTTGAACCGATTGCGCTAGGCAGTCGAGCTTAGACCTGACGTAAAGAACCATCTACTTAAACTTCAGCGCGCTCAGCCATTCATCCAGCGTCGTTAGTGATGGGTGATAATCCGAGTTAGCGGCTGATTTCAATATCGTGAAAATCTTCGCGTTGAATTGGTCGATAGCCTTGCCGTCGGAGCGATCCTTGGCTGGTACATCGTCATAAGTTGCGGCCAGTTTGGGATGCGTAATGTGGATGGTGGCAGAGACGTAGTACTTGCCGTCCTTAGAGAGGCCTTGAAAGACGTAACTGAGATCGTTGTTTGTCGGTGGGGCGATGTCTTGCGCAAAAACCGTTACAAACCCGAGCGCGCTGCCCCACGGGCAATCGATGTAGTGTAGCTTGGCTTGAACGAGGTGCATGCAATCGGATGCGGGGTAATCGGGCAAGTCCAGCTCCACGCCGTTCGCGGAGCTTTTATCCGCAGGAAGCTTGGTGGGTCGATCAGCAAGCAGCTTCTTCAGCAGGGCGATTTGCGGTTGGATTGTCTTGTTCGGCGTGCTGTAAACGTTCGCGATGTTGTAGACGATGATGGTTGTGGCATCGGCCGATTTGAACGCTGGGTCCTTGATCGTGAGCTGTACATTCGGCGGGTAATCGCCGGGATCTGGGCCATCCGAATTCGCCTTGGTCCATTTTGCGCCGGGATCGTATGTTTTCTCGATCGTCACGGAATGAACCGGAAAGGGATCATAGGCGAGCGTGGGGCACGCGGTCGGTTTCGTACCGGCCATGGAGACGGAGGTCGACAGCGTAACGAGCAACAGGGAGAGGCGCAGATTTCTGACGGTGAACATAAAGATGGGTCTACCAGGAAAACATCTCAGGACGAGACAAAACTAATATCGCGAGATCACATAATCTTACATCCAAGAATTCAAATAGTGGGAAACCGATAGAACACGCGCTTTCAAAAGAGGTATAAATCGCCCATGAACGAAGCGCGATGGACCGCTGTGCATGTCCGAGACAAATCGATGGATGGCCAGTTTGTGTATGGCGTCTTGACCACGGGCGTTTTCTGTCGACCATCGTGCAGGGCGCGTCGCCCTCTTCGGCAAAACGTCCGCTTTTACGATGATGGTGCTGAAGCTTTGGCGGCGGGATTTCGACCCTGTCTGCGGTGTCGGCCCGGTTCACTTAACCCTAAGCATCCTCACGGGCAACTGATGGAAAAGTTGTGTGAATACATTCACGCGAATCTCGACGCTGATCTTTCTCTGGAACGTTTAGGAGACCAGGCGCAAATGAGTCCAGGCCATCTGGAGAACGTCTTCCAGTCGGCGATCGGGGTCACGCCCCGTGAGTATGTGGAAGCCCGGCGATTTCAGATTCTTCGCAAAGTATTGAGAGGTGTCGAGACGGTGACGGAGGCCGTTCACGCCGCTGGATTTGGCTCGAGCGCTCGCGTCTATGAGACGGCTGGTGCACGCCTAGGCATGACTCCCGGCCAATACAAAAAGGGCGGGGCGCATCAGCCGATTAGCTATGCCCTACTCGAAACCAAGCGTTTTCAGTGGGTGCTTTTAGCGGCGACCGATCGCGGGGTCTGTTTCATCGCGATGGGCGATTCGAAACCGAGTCTGATCCAGGAGTTTCGCGCGGAGTTTCCCAGTGCGACGATTGCAGAGTCGGCGGGCGGTGAGGAGATGGAGGCGTGGTGCTCCGCGCTGCTGGACTTTCTGAAGGGAAAGAGCGACGCACTGAAAGCGTTGCCGCTGGATATCTCAGGCACCGTGTTTCAACAACAGGTCTGGCGATTTTTGCAACAGATACCCGCCGGTGAAGCGCGGAGTTACACGGAAGTGGCTGCTGGCATCGGCATGCCAAAAGCGGTGCGGGCCGTGGCGGGCGCCTGCGCGGCGAATCGAGTGGCCCTGGCGATTCCGTGTCACCGGGTCATTCGCGGTGACGGCTCTGTATCCGGTTTTCGATGGGGTGCCGAACGCAAACGGCAGTTGCTGGAGATGGAGCGGGCGAACGTGCGACATTAAGGAAAGTCCATTTTAGGAAAGGACCCAGGTTAAATGCCCATACAAAGCGGGCTGAAGGCACGCAACAAACTCCTGTCGGTGTAGGTAGTGGCCTTTACGTGACACGAATATATCTACTTATGCGGATGGGTTCATATTTTCCCTTGCACCACCCCGGCCGCTCGACTAATCTCACCCGATGGCAAAGTCTTATATTTTCTCCTCTGAGTCCGTTACTGAAGGGCATCCCGATAAGGTGTGCGATACGATTTCCGATGCAGTGCTCGACGCCTGCTTAGCGCAAGATCCGAACAGCCGTGTGGCTTGCGAGACTCTCGCAAAAAGCAACCTTGTCGTGGTCGCTGGTGAGATCACAACCAAAGCCGATTTCGATTACAACAAGGTCGTGCGTAACGCGATTGAAGAGATCGGCTACACAGAACCCGGCGAGCTCTTTAGCGCCAAAACGGTCCACATCATGAACGCGCTCACCGCGCAAAGCCCAGATATCGCTCAGGGAGTCGATGACAAGGCCGCCGAAGGGAAAGAGACGGCAGAGCAAGGTGCCGGTGACCAGGGTCTGATGTTCGGGTTCGCCTGCACGGAGACGCCGAATTTGATGCCAGCTCCCATCTTTTACGCCCATGCGCTCGGTCGGCATCTGACGAACATCCGCAAGGCGGGTAAAGTCTCTTGGCTGCGTCCCGATTGCAAAACCCAAGTCTCGCTTCAGTATGAAAACGATAAGCCGGTGCGCATCGATGCCGTCGTTGTCTCCTCACAACATCGCGACACCGTTAAGCACAAAGAAATCTACGATTTCATCGTGGAGAATGTGATCAAAGCGGTATTGCCCAATGAATTGCTCGATGCGAAGACCCGCTATTTGGTCAATCCAACGGGCCGTTTTGTCATCGGTGGACCGGAAGGTGATTCGGGTCTGACAGGCCGCAAGATCATCGTCGATTCCTACGGTGGTATGGGTCGCCATGGCGGCGGCGCTTTCAGCGGAAAAGATCCTAGCAAGGTCGATCGCAGCGCGGCGTATATGGGCCGTTATGTTGCTAAGAACATTGTTGCTGCTGGTTTGGCGGATCGCGCAGAAATCCAATTTGCGTATGCCATCGGATATCCCGAGCCGGTCTCCGTGCACGTGGAGACGTTCGGCACGGGTAAAGTGTCGGATGACAAGATCATCGCTGCGGTGAAGGAGATCTTCAGCTTCAAGCCTGCGAATATCGTTAAGCAGCTGAACTTGCTTCGCCCGATCTACAGTAAGACCACCAATTACGGTCACTTCGGTCGTACGGATGACCTGGAGTCGCTGACTTGGGAGAAGACCGATAAAGCCGAAGCCCTGAAAAAGGCAGTCGGCCTCTAAACAATCGAAGAAGAATCGAAAAAACCAAACTATAATTATGCCACATTCAGAAGATAAAACACCGGCGCTCGCGCCAACGGCTACGGGACCGCTTCCCGCAACAATGACCATCACGAAGCTCAAGACCAAGAATGACTTCTGCGTCAAGGACATCGCCCTAGCCGAATTCGGTCGCAAGGAAATCACGATTGCTGAGCACGAAATGCCGGGCTTGATGGCTCTGCGCGCTGAGTACAAGGGGCAAAAGCCGCTGGCCGGTGCGAAGATCGCCGGTTGCTTGCACATGACCATTCAGACAGCCGTGCTCATCGAGACGTTGATCGATCTAGGTGCCGAAGTGCGCTGGAGTTCATGCAACATTTTCTCCACGCAAGATCACGCAGCGGCGGCAATCGCTGCGAAGAATATTCCCGTTTTTGCCTGGAAAGGGATGAACGAACAGGAATTTGATTGGTGCATCGAGCAGACGCTGAGATGGCCGGATGGTTCTGCGCTGAACATGATTTTGGACGACGGCGGTGATCTAACGAACATGGTTCACGATCGTTACCCGGAATTGCTGGGCGGCATCGGCGGTCTCTCCGAAGAGACGACCACGGGTGTTCATCGCCTGTACGAGCGCGTTAAGAAAGGCACGCTTAAGCTGCCTGCGTTCAACGTGAACGACTCCTGTACGAAGAGCAAGTTCGACAATCTCTACGGCTGCCGGGAATCGTTCCTGGATGCCGTGAAACGTGCCACCGACGTGATGATCGCCGGTAAGGTCGTTGTCGTTTGCGGTTACGGCGATGTGGGTAAAGGCTGTGCACAAGCCGCGAAGGGGCTGGGCGCTCGCGTGATCGTGACGGAAGTCGATCCGATCAATGCGTTGCAAGCCGCACTGGAAGGCTACCAAGTCACCACCATGGA
>CAVURW010000026.1:0-4204 GCA_963743595.1 uncultured Verrucomicrobiae bacterium | reverse complement strand
TTGCGTTGCTCCACCTCATTGAAGAAATTATCAACAGTGCCAACCAAAACTGAATATGCCCGAACAACTCATCACCTTTGGCTCGCGCGTGACCGCGTGCGACTGTCTTATGGTCGGCCGTGTCAACATGGTCTGGCGTACCCCTTCGCCCACGGGAGTGGGAGAAGGTGGCCGCAGGCCGGATGAGGGTCAACGGGGAAAAGCCAATTCCCATTCATCCAGCAATCCACCCATCCAATCATCCAGGGTTTATTTCCGCGTCCAGTTTCCGCCCCGCTCGCCGTTCATTGGCGATTGGGCCGTCTATCGGGCGGGTGAAATCGCCCTCGTCATCGAGCGACCCAAGCTCGCCAACGTCAACATCGTGGCCATCATGCGCCCAAAATTCCCCCGTTTCCAAACCTAACATTTCCGACACATCTTTTGCTATTCCTGCTTTCCTGTAGCTTGCCATACGCGTCTAATGGACTTAACAATCCACGGAGAGAAGGCAACCGCGAGGATGAGCGCCACCAACAAGGTCCAATTTGTCGCTTTCACTATTGGCGATATGATAGGGTCAACAACAAGCTGTTTCGTGCCCTTGATGTAAGCCTCCGGGTTAGCAAGAAAAGTGGTTAGGGCGGTTGCGACCACAAGCGCACCTTTATTTTTCCAGATAAAATCCATTGCTTCATCGCCATATTGCCGTATCACCCGAAGGACTTCCGGCTGACGCCCAATACTTTCCAAGGTACCATCTGAAGACAAGATCGCGAGACGCTGACAGCTTGCGCGCGAAACCGCATTAACTGCCCCAACCGCTTCAGTTCCGTATTTGCCGATTAGGTCCTCGGCAATCTGCGGATGCTTTATGAGGGCGTCTGCCGCCGACCCGCCGTGCTTGAGGAAAATTGCAAGCTTCTTTGGCTCGCTAATGATCCAAACCGCTTCGTCGCCTTTGCGAGCGAAGAGTTTGATGACCTGAGGTGCCTCATCGCCGGCCTGGTCCAACGCAGCAAACCCGGCCTTTCCTGAAGCGCGGAGCAGTGGGAGACAATCCTCGCCATACTTGGCGACGGTCCTGGATGTGGCGTCGGTTACTTCTTCAATGGTCATTCCAGAAAAGTCTTTTCCGAATTTTTGCATGATCCATTTTGGGGTCTTCTCCGAGACGCGTGGGTGATTTTGCATAGGGGAAGTAAGTGTGGGGCTTGATTGACGGGCAATTTATCACTTTTTGAGGTTTGAAAAACATGTTTCAATGAGTGCATGCGAAAAACAAAAGCGCAATTGCGCGACGCGTATCGGTTTCCGGGATTTGTGCCGGCGACCGAGGTGCATGGTTTGTTTGGTGATCCCCGGGTCCGACTGGCGGCTTTGCGACGGCGCCAAAAAAAACGAGGTGCGGACAATGTGGAACCGTGTGCCGCAGTTTCTACGACCGACGGCCATGGATGGTTCGGGATTTGTCGTGCGGCCCTTTGCGGATCTATCTGGAACTGGAGCTGCGGCGGGTGGCCTGTCCGCAGTGCGGCAAGGTGAAACGCGAACGTCTGTCTTGGCTGGCGGACAATCCGTTTTACACCAAGCGGTTCGCCTTTTACGTGGGGCGGAGGTGTCGCGACTCGACCATCAAGGCGGTGGCCGAGGAACTGGGTTTGGATTGGAAGACGGTCAAGGAGTTGGACAAGCAGTATATGCGCGAGCAGGTGCGGAGGATGGGGCGTCCCGGGCCCTTGGTCATTGGCATCGACGAGGTGTCGATTCGCAAGGGGCACACTTACCGGATCGTGGTCAGCGATTTGTTGCGCCGACGGCCCATCTGGTTTGGGGGCCAGGACCGAACGGAAGCCAGCATGGATGGGTTCTACTACTGGTTGGGGCCAAAGAAGTGCGGTCCGATTCGTTTGGCGGTGATGGACATGTGGAAACCGTTCCGCAACGCGGCCGCCCGCCACATTCCCCATGCCGCCATCCTGTTCGACAAGTTTCATATCATGAGCCATTTGGGGGAGGCGCTCGACCAGGTGCGCAAGAGCGAATACGCCCGATTGACGGGGCCCAAACGGCGTTTCATCAAAGGACAGAAATACACGCTGTTGTCCCACCGCGAGAATCTGAATCTGGAAGGCCGGCGCGCACTCAAGGAACTGCTGCGCGTCAATCGGCGTCTGCCGGTGGCTTACCTGCTCAAGGAGTCCTTCGGGCTGCTCTGGAGTTACCAGCGGGAAGGCTGGGCGCTGCGCTTCTTCGAGAACTGGAAAGCCGCGCTCAAATGGCAGCGGCTCAAACCTTACGAGGAGTTCGCCCGCATGATCGAGAAGCATTGGGCTGGCATTGCCTCCTTTTGCCGGCCGGAGAACAAGGTGCCCCTGGGTTTCGTCGAGGGACTCAACAACAAGATTCGCGTGCTCCAGCGCCGTGCCTATGGCCTGCGCGACGAGGAGTATCTGCGCCTGAAGATACTGACTTGCATGTTGCCTCCGATCTGACGCCGGGCAGCCCAACTCGGACTTCTCGGGGGACGCTGTCCCCCGAACCCCCTGGGATTTTTCGCTTTGCGGTCGATCCCGCAGGAGGCCGGCCTGGGCAGCCGAAACTGCCCAAGCCTGCGGTATTCGAGTCCACCGCGGCGCTCGGGTTGCTTCCCAGCAGAGCCCTATCCTCCGGGCGGACACCCAAGCCTCTATCACCCTCCAGCCACTTGCCAAGCCCACGATGCGTTCAAGAGACACCGGACGTAGCCCCCATACCAGACGAAACCATGAGGTCGGACGTTGAAGTTGATCCCACTTCATTACCCGATTTTATTGGAATCCTCCAAAATCACCCACTTGTTTGGGAGAAGAAGGCCATTTTGAAGCATCACGAATGGCGGTCGATTCAACTCCAGCAAGACAGGGCCAAGCGTTGCAAAGAAACAGGATAGCAATTGCTACAGGGAACCTCTTCATAGTGCCTATTTCTTAACCATTTCGGTGGCGGCCTCTTCCCAAAATGTTTTCTTTTCCTCCACGAGTTTGCTCATTTCGGCAAGCAGAGCAGCCTTCCCGTCATTGGCAACTTTGTCAAGCGACTGGTCGACTTGGTTTTGGATCTTTCCGACCGGGTTGTCTATCCAACTCCAAATCGCATCAACGGCGAAACCAATGACCACGCTGGCGCCGAAGGTCCACCAGGAATCCGCAACCCCTACGGCGAGAATTCCTGCCTGAACGCCGAGTCGGACCAAAACTTGGGATGCCACCGTGGAGACGACTTCTGAAACCGCCAGGTTTGCAGCAGCCTTTGTGGTGTCCCATTGGGAAGCAGCGACGAGCCGTTGAATGGACGCCTTAAAATCTTCCTGGGCAACGGCGATATCATGCCCTTCGATATTGTAGCCGTCTAGTTCACTGCGCAGCTTTACAGCAAGATCGTTCTGAATCCCTTCAATGTCTATAGTGGCTCCTTGAATTGGGAGTCGCAGTTGGCTGCCTAGCGCAGCGCTCGACATGACATCCTTCTCGAAGATCTCTTGAATGTACTTTTTGTGCCCATCAGGGTCGGTGCCGGGTATCAGCGGCTTCGCCGCCCGCCATTTGCCATACAAGGAACTTGCATCTTCGGCGAATGATTTTGAACCACTTTTCTTCGACAAGATGAACTGGCGAAACGATTCCGCGTTCTTCTCAACCGACTGTTGGGCTTGGAGCACAACGTCGCTGACAAGTTGCCTAGCGCGCTGCTCGACTGCTTGGCGGCGATGATATCGGTCCAAGGCCCGTGAGGTCATGGAGATTGCTCCAAATGCCAGCACGCCGGCAATGAGCACTGCGGCGGTGATCAAAATGACCTTGCCGGAGGAGGAGGCACATTCGTTCGATTCCATAGAAATTCTTCTGTCAGTTTACAACTTTAGATGAAACCTGACATTTCCACTCGCGTGGGCGTTTTTCGTGATTCTCTTCCTGTTCCACCGGTTTGCAAGGACTTTTTTGCAGTCCGTTCCGGTTATTTTCTGGCACAGGGCTGTTTCGATGCCTTTTTTGGCTCCAATCGCCCAAGATCACTAGACTGCCTCCCGGCGGGCTTTTCATTTCCCGAATCGTAAACCGTAAATCGCAAACCGTAAATCGCAAATGCCTATGCCCTATCCTCAAATCATCCAGCCTGCCGTGCCGAAGCTTCAGAGCGAAGGCCGGTCTGTTATCAACCGCAATGGCCCGTCCGGCTCGGACTG
>CAVURW010000025.1:0-3523 GCA_963743595.1 uncultured Verrucomicrobiae bacterium | reverse complement strand
GTTTCCAAAAACTAGATGATAGCTTAGCGGCTAGTGGGCAAACGGCCACGCTCTTGCCCTCCGGAAAAATCCTCCTGATTGGCGGAGTTGACATTCGATACCCGAGCGTGTTTGCCTTAGCGCGCCGCATCATCGAGAACTGGTGGGACCCCTATGGAGGCGGCCGACTGCACGTCAGTTTTTACACGGTGCCCACGTGCCGACTTTATAATCCCGCGACGAACACCTGGACGCTGACGCAACCGCTCAATACCGCGCGCGCCTTTCACACCACAAATCTTCTACCGGACGGACGCATCCTCGTTTCTGGTGGCTACGATCGACCTACCCAAGATGGGCTCACGAACACATGCGAAATCATTTCGCTCAAAGACATTGATCCGTGAGGCGGGCATTTCCGGCCAATTGACATTCCGTCCGTCTCTTCCCAAACTCACCGATCATGAAGACCCCACTTGAAACGCGCATCATGCCCCCGGCAGTCGAACAAGAATGGAAACAGACTTTGGAGGAAGGTGCCAAGGTGCCGATCGTCATTGAAGAATTCGATGGCCGCGCCCTCTCGTGTTTGTTGGAGTGGGGCAAGAACATCCAGCGCTACAAGCCCACCACACGCGGCTACGCGCATTTACTGGTCGATATCGAGACGAACGCCAAGGATGGGCGACTCGCCTACATCCTGCCACAGGAAGCGTTCGAGCACGGACCGGTGATCGCCTATGTGAAGGGCGAGAACTGGAAACAATGGTTGCTCGATTGCCGGGATGCTTTGCAATTGGATCTTCCGCCCCAGCATTAATCAGTTCAACTTCCGCTCCCATACCTCTTGCTTCCCCTCTCCTGCTTCCCGTAGTCTGACTCTCCCATTTATGAAATCACTTCCTCCTTTTCACCGCTCTTCCCCTAAGCACCCCTGGCACGATATCGAGCCGGGAACCACGGAGGAACTCAATGTCATCATCGAGATCCCGATGAACAGCTCGCTGAAGTATGAGGTGGACAAAGATTCCGGCTTGCTGAAGCTGGATCGCGCGCTCTATTCCGCTGTGCATTACCCCGCTAACTACGGTTTCGTGCCGCAAACGCTGGCCGATGACGGCGATCCCTTGGATGTTCTCGTCATTTTGAACGAACCGATATACCCGATGACGCTGGTGGAAGTTCGCCCGATCGGCGTGCTGAACATGATCGACCAAGGCGAGCTCGATTACAAAATCATCGGCGTGCCGACGAAAGCGCCGGAGTACAAGAAGGTGAAAGAGATCACGGATATCTCTGAGCACCACGTGAATGTCATTCGCCGTTTCTTTGAAGACTACAAGATTCTGGAGAACAAAGTGGTGAAGGTGGAAGAGATGCTGCCGCTCAAAGACGCGCTTCCGATTATCACGGACGCGATCGAGACGTACAAGAAGTGGGCCGCCACGGCTAAGTAATCGGGCGCAGCATGGATAAAGAATTCGTCATCGAGGTTCTTTCGCAGATCAGTGTGCTTCTCGAGCTTAAAGGCGAGAACCCATTCAAATCGCGCGCGTACAACAACGCCGTGCGCACGCTGGAGACGTTCGATGGTGATTGGATGAAGCTGCTAGAAGAGAAAAAGCTCGATACTCTCCCCGGTCTTGGCGAAGCAATTGTCGCGAAAATCACCGAGCTCGTTTACACCGGGCGGCTGGGTTATTTCGAGGAACTCAAGCAAGCGTTCCCGGATGAACTTCTGGAGCTGCTGACGATTCCTGGTCTGGGTCCGAAGAAAATCAAAGCGCTTCACGAGCAGCTCTCCATCAATAGTGTGCAGGATCTGGAGACGGCGTGCCGCTCGCATCGCGTGCAAAAGCTTCCGGGTTTCGGCGTGAAAACGGAGGAGAAAATCATCGCGGCGATTGAACAAACGCGTCAGTACGCGGACCGATTCCGTTATGCGGATGCGTGGGCGCAGGCGGAACTCATTCGGGAGGAGATGCGGCAGCACCCCGCCATCGGGCAATTGAGCGTTGCGGGCAGCCTGCGTCGCGGGAAAGAGATTATTAAGGATCTCGATTTGGTGGCGTCGTCGAACGATCCGAAAGCGGTGATGGATTATTTCGTCACGCTGCCGCAGGTGGAGCGCGTTACGAATCATGGCAACACGAAATCGAGTGTGCTCTTAAAGGGCGGAATCTCCGCCGATCTGCGGGTAGTGAACGCTACCCAATACCCCTATGCCCTACACCATTTTACCGGCAGCAAAGAGCATAATGTCGCGATGCGTCAACGCGCGATTGCCCAGGGCAAAAAGCTGAGTGAGTGGGGCCTGTTTCACCAAGTGATCGGGCCCGATGGTGAGAAAAAGGATGGAGCGCTAGTGCCGTGCAATACGGAGGCTGAACTCTTTGCGGCGCTGGGTTTGCAGGAGATTCCACCTGAGCTGCGCGAGAACATGGGCGAAATCGAAGCTGCGGAGAAAAGTCAGATCCCGCGCTTGGTGGAATGGACGCAGCTCCGGGGTATTTTTCACAATCACACCAACTGGAGCGACGGGCAAAATACGATCGCGCAAATGGCCGAAGCGGCGCGCGAACTCGGTTGGGATTACATGGGGCTGGCGGATCACTCGAAGTCATCGTTTCAAGCGAACGGTCTTTCGGAAGAACGGCTTCTGGAACAGCTTCCGAAAATCGAACAATGGAATGCCGAGAACCCTGGCTTTACCATTTTTACCGGGTCAGAGGTCGATATTCTCAAGGATGGCCAACTCGATTATTCCGACGAACTGATGGCTCGGCTCGATTACGTGGTCGCCTCCGTTCACAACGCGATGAGTCAGGATGAAGCGACCATGACGACGCGCGTGATTAAAGCGATGGAGAACCGGTACGTCACCATGCTCGGTCACGTAACCGGACGACTGCTGCTGCAGCGTGAAGGCTACCACATCAACCTGGAAAAGATCATCGATTGCGCCGCCGCTACGGGCACGTGGATCGAGCTGAATTGCTCATCGTGGCGCATGGATATGGACTGGCGCTGGTGGCACCGCGCCCGCGACAAGGGCGTGCTCTGCTCGATTAACCCGGATGCGCATCGGATCGATCACTTCGGCATGGTGCGTCACGGCGTCACGCTGGCTCGCAAAGGCTGGCTGCGCAAGGACGATGTAGTCAACACGCGCAAGCTGGAGGACGTGAAACGTCTGCTTCAGAAGAAACGCCAGGGATGATTAGTGAACCGCAATCACTGCAACATTCAGCACAGTTCCTGTCTTTAGGCCCAACGGGACGGAAATAACTTAGCCCAGCGGTAACGAACGTAGCGAGGCGACTGCGGGCTGAAGGTCCGCGTTCGATTAGAGGCTGAAACCAGTGAACTAACATAAGATGCTCACTATCAACAAGGGCCTCCATTTCGAGACACTGACCCCGCCAAGCGACGTGATTCGTGAGCATGAACCGCGCTTAGTGCAAACTGTTCACTTTCAACATGTTTCCATGTCGACCTTGTGGAGACATCAGTAAAAATAAGAACGGGAGTCTGCGGATAACCG
>CAVURW010000024.1:0-4164 GCA_963743595.1 uncultured Verrucomicrobiae bacterium | reverse complement strand
GCCACTTCGCTTTCATGAGCCGGGCGCGGGCGATCGTCCACGTTTGGCCGAAGGGCCTGGGCGAAATCGAGCTGGCGACAACAGCAGTAATGTTTTGCGGCATCCCGATTTCCAGGACTTCGGTGAGGATCTTCCAACGTTGCCGACGCGGGAGCAATTGCAACAGTTCGCGCATGCGCGTTCGCCAGTTCGGGTAACGTTTTTCAATCTCCGGCAAGAGCAGGCTCACGACTTTTCTGCGGCACGCGTGTTGAACCTGCGCCTTGGCATTCGTACTCACATTGGTGCTGTGTAACCGGTAAAAACCGGCGGTGCGGGGATCGTAAATCGCCGGGCCGTGCAGAAGGATTTTGCCCAGGGTGATGTTGTCGCTGGCGAACATGAATTCGTTAAAGTAGCCGCCCACTTGATTCAGGAGATCGCGGCGCATGGCAATGGCGGGATGCATGAATGGAAGCGTGACCAGGACCATCAGCAGCGCATCCAAACTGGGGATGACGACGGGCGTCTCCAGTCGCGCATCGATTGCCACCCACGGAGCGGCTATGGGAGTGAGATCGACGCCCAAAACGCCGAGCGGGTTTTTGCCCCGCCACAATTGCCCGGAGTAAAATGAGGCCTCCGGATGCGCCACAAAGGCTTCCGCTGCGCGTCTACAGAACTCAGGGTGCAGCAGGTCGTCGTCTTGGTGCAGGACAAAGAGGTCGCCCGTCGCGTGCTGAATCAGGTAGTTAAACGAGCCTGTTCCGCCGAGATTCTTTGTGTGTCGATGAAAGGTCCATGCGGGAGAAGCAAGGTCTTCCAGCGCAGGCCATAACTCTTGAGGCGAGCAATCGTCGGTCACCAGGATTTGCAGGTTCGGATAATTTTGCCCGAGCGCGCTCAGCAACGCTTGCCGGATGAAATCGGGCCGGTTGTAGCCCGGAATTCCGATGGTAATGGAGAGGGGCATCGTTGCTTCTAAGCCGACGGAGCGCTGGGCTTGGCGAGCTGTTCCGTCAAAAGCTTATAGACGTGATCGAGCTCGTTCGGATGCACGCGCGTCTCGGCGGTGGAGGTCATGAAATTGCTATCTCCATTCCAGCGCGGCACCAGATGAACATGGAGATGCTCAACGATTCCTGCGCCGGCAGCGGCCCCTATATTGACGCCAATATTGAACCCATGCGGCTTAAAGACGGCCATGATCGCAGCCTTCACGGAGCGCAAAAGAGTCATCAATTCCAGCAACTCATCGTCGTGGAGCTCTTCCAATTGCGCGACGATCCGATAGGGCACAACCATGAGATGTGCGGTGTTGTAGGGAAATCGATTCAACAATGCGAAGCAGCTTTTGCCTCGGCTGAGCACATGATTTTCCGCGTCCTTATCGCTTTGACCGATGTCGTAGAAAAGCGTGGCGCGATTTCCGGTGTGGCTTACGTATTGGTTGCGCCAAGGGGCCCAGAGATGTTCCATAAAGTCGATTGGTTTCTCCCTCGCGTACGTGCTCGGGATTGGGTATCTAAACAAGCGAAATTATGGCGCGCAATGTTAAAACGGCAGTGAAAGCACCGATCTACTTTTTGTGCGGCGAAGACGAGCCGACCTTAAAGCGTGCGGCACAGGAGCTTCGCGCGAGATTGGCTCCTGAGGATGAGATGAATTATGAGGTGGTGGATGGGCAAGCGGAGAACGTGGATGGTGCCGCCGTCTCCATCTCCCGACTACGCGAGGCAATTTTGACGCTGCCTTTTTTCGGCGGCGGGAAGCTCGTCTGGTGGAAGAATGTGAATTTTCTGGATGAGAGCGGTGTCGGTCGATTCGCTTCGGTAAAAGAGGCGCTCGAGCCATTGGTGGACGATCTAAAAACGGTGGATGGAGAAATGGTGACGCTGATCATAACCGCGCGTGCTGCGCACAAAGGTCGGGCGTTTACGAAAGCGCTGCTTAAGATGGCGGAGGCCAAGTACTTCGATCTACCCGACCTGCGAAACATGAGCGAGGAACAGGTGATCGATATGATCGCGACGCGCATGGAAGCGGCAGGGCTGAGAGTGGGGGCTGGTGCGGCGGAGCGGTTTTACGAAGCGGCGGGTTTGAACACGTCGATGTGGCAGAGGGAAATCGAAAAGCTCGTTTGCTACTCTGGCGAGGAGAAAAAAGAGGTGACCCGTGCGGATGTCGAATTGATGGTTTCTGAGACGCGCGAGGTGGTTATTTGGGATTTCTGCACCGACGTGCTTAAGGGGAATTCGCTGGGTGCGATGAACGGGTTGCGCTCGCTCTTCGCGCAGGAGGAGACGGAGATCGGGATCTTATCGATGTTGATCGGCCAGGTTAGGCTCGCGGCTTTAGGCTCGGTATTGAAAGAGGAAAAGATGATGCGGGTTACAAATCGCGGGAATTACGTGTCCGCAGAGCTTATGGGTGATGCGGACGCCTTTTTGCCGAAGAAGAAATCGGGGGAATCGATCAGCACGTTTGCCCTGGGAAAAGCAACGGCAAGTGCGGCCCGGAAACCGAGTGCGTTTTGGGTCGCAGCGCTAGGCGAGAGTTACAAGGCCTACCGGAAAATGATTACCGGCGTGGGCGATAAGCGAAGGGTTCTGGAGCAATTGGTATTGGAAATTGTGGTAGGCTAGCGCGGATGTCGATTTCGGAGATATTTTGTTTTGTCCTGGTAGCTGCGGTGGCCGCCGTTCTGGCGTGGCTCTTCACGCTGCTCTATTTCCGTGCGCAATTGGTGCGTGTGGAGGAGCGGATGCGCGGCATGCAGGGGCAACAGGAGCTGCTGAAGCAGGGCGAGGCTGAGAGTCAAAAACTGATGCTGATGTGGCAGGGCGAAGCGAGTCGGGCACGTGAGGCGCTGGCCCGTGTGGAGGTGACGCTTGCTGAAGAACGCAAGAATTACGAATCGCGACACGCCGAGTGGGTGCAGGCTCAGGAAGAATGGACGGGGCGGTTTCGAGCGCTTTCCGCCGAGGCGCTCAAGAGCAACAACGAGACCTTTTTGCAACTGGCTCAATCGACGCTGGAGAAGTACCAGACCGCTGCGAAGACCGATTTAGAACGCTATCAAGTGGCCGCGAAAACGGATCTGGATAAGCGGCAGGCGAGCTTGAATTTGTGGTTTCAACCAGTGCAAGAGACCCTCTCGCGTTTCGATTCCAAGCTGGGTTCCTTGGAACGCGCGCGAATTGAAGCCTACAGTGGATTGACCCAGCAGATTTCCACGCTGGCGCAGACGCAGCAGAGCTTGGCTAAGGCCCTGGGAACTCCGCGCATTCGCGGGCGCTGGGGCGAGTTGCAATTGAAGCGTGTGGTGGAGATCGCGGGGATGATGGCGCATTGCGATTTCGACGAGCAGTTGAGTGTCACTTCCGATGCGGGGAAACAATTGCGCCCAGATCTTGTGGTCCGCTTGCCCGGCGGCAAGACCATCGTTGTCGACGCCAAGACGCCTATGGATGCATATCTGGAAGCGATGGAGACGGACGACGAGGGCGTGCGAAAGATCAAAATGCGCGAGCACGCCCGGGCCATTCGCGATCACATGACCATGCTCTCGCAAAAATCGTACTGGTCGCAATTCACGAATTCACCCGAGCTGGCGGTTCTCTTTTTGCCAGGCGAAAACTTTTTCAGCGCGGCCTTGGAACAAGAACCGAGTCTCATCGATCAAGACGTCGCCAACACGCACATCGTCATCGCGACGCCGGTGACGCTGATTGCGCTGTTGAAAGTGGTGGCCTACGGCTGGCAACAGGAGGCGATTGCGCAAAATGCTCAGGCGATCAGTGAACTGGGCCGGGAGCTGCACGATCGGCTCGGCGTCTTGAGCGGGCACTGGAGCAAGGTCGGCGTGAGTTTGCGAAAAGCGGTGGAGAGCTACAATGAAGCGGTCGCCTCACTGGAGCGTCGCGTGCTCGTCTCTGCACGGCGATTCCGGGAATTGAAATCGACCTCGGGCAAGGAGATTGAAGAACCGGAACAGGTGGCCGTTTTGCCCCGCGTCATGGAGCCGCAAAGCCTTGGGGAATTGCCGTTTGAGGAGCCGTAAATAGCGTAGGTAATCTCTCAACATGTTTCCATGTCGACCTTGTGGAGACATCAGTAAAAGTTAGAACAGGAGTCCGCAGATTACCGTTCCGTTGGTGTGCCTTAAAAGCTTATAACGATAAC
>CAVURW010000023.1:0-3612 GCA_963743595.1 uncultured Verrucomicrobiae bacterium | reverse complement strand
CGGTGAAGAGCTTGTCGCATTTGTTCGCCCGCTTTATCCGAACTGGGACGACAAATTCTATGCACACCTGCTGAAGCAATTGCGTCTGCCCCTTGATCGAAAAGTGAAGTCGTTTTCAAAGGGCGAGAGAATGAAACTCTTACTGCTCCTAGCGATGGCATTTCACCCGAAATTGCTTTTGCTGGATGAGCCGTTCAGCGGGCTGGATGTTCTGGCGAAAGAGCAACTCATCACCTGCCTACTGGAAGCCACGCAGCAGGAGCAGTGGTCGGTGGTATTCGCATCGCACGACTTGCTGGAAGTCGAACGACTCGCCGACTCTATCGGAATCATCGAGGAAGGGCATTTGCAGGTCAATGAACCGCTAGAATCCTTGCAACAGCGGTTTCGGAAGATTCAGGTGTTTGGCCATTCGTCGCCACCTGCGGAACCGGGCATGTTGCAGGTCTGTAGTGTGGAAAACGGATTCAGTTTTGTGGAGTCCCAGTTCTCTCTGGAGCGGGAGAAGAAATTGCGGTCGATTTTTGGTTCAGCCCTGGAGGCATCTGTCATGTCTCTACGGGAGATCATTTTGGTTCTGTTCAAATGCGGAGGACAATCATGAAACAAGCCTGTTCGTTAACTCTGCATCTCTTGCAAAAAGACACGCGGCACCTGATCCGGCTCATTGCGTTTCAAGGGCTGCTGACGTTTCTTATCCCCCTAGAGACAGCATTAGATTCCGGTTGGACTATTGGACTTGGAATAACTCCCGCCTTTGTCTTGTCCTGTGCCAGATACGTGATCCTGTTGATGGCGGTGCACCAACTGCTGCGATTGGACCCACCGTTAAGGGGGAATCATTTTCTTTCGACCCGTCCCGTTTCGTGCTGGCCGCTTTTATTGAGCAAGATCTTATTTGTACTGTTGTTCCTGGTGATTCCCTCGGTAGTGATGCAGGAACTCACGGTTTATGCCGCAGGGATTCAATACGATTGGACAGATACGGGGTTATCTATGATTGAGACTTCTATCCGTATCAGTGGAATCGCTGCATTAATAGGATTCTTTGCGCTGTTTTTTCGGAATGTATCTACGGTGATTTTGGCGATAACAGCCCCAATAATAGTGCTCTTATTCTGTTTTCTTGTGGCGGCGGCTTTTTATAGATCCTCAGTATCTCTATACAGCAGTTTAATTTTCCCTCTATTTTCCTTCTTTTTCTCTTTGTCATTCTTTGGTGGGAGGTGCCTGTTTTTAGGAATTTTTGTCACCGTAGCGGCCCTTGCATACCGACTTAAGTCGAAATGGATCATTTTATTAGGTATCGGGATGGTATTGATCGAAGGAGAAACCGTTTCGATAATGAATGAAGATCTGCCTCATCCGTTGGATCGTATAAAGCCCAAATTAACAGATGTAACCGTTGGCAGAACAAACGATGAGATACTTGCAAATATATCGATTCCAGGACTGCAGGAAATGGAATATGTTGAAAGCATCGATTGCGGTCCTGAATCAGTGCTGACTTTTGGGTTCTCGGAATCGTCTAACGTCGTTCGTGCGACACGAGAGAAGTTAATGCTCTCGATGTCGAATCCGAGAGCAGCGGATCGGAATTCCTCGCCGGTCGTTCTTAGTTTGAAACGGACTGCGCTGGTAGGTGAGTCAACGGTTTCCAGCCCCACGGGCGTTATCAAAGTCAACGTGTCTCGGCTTCGGCTCTTACCATTTCGAACACCGCTTGAGAATGTGAAGCCGGGAATGGCTGTCGTGTTTGGTCGGAGGCGGATCGTTTTTGATAAATCAGGGAGCGATATACAACTGGCCTCCTTGTCCGCGTCCCTGGGTCACAGCTACAGTGTCAGCTTGGAGCTCCGCCCAGACAGTCTGGAAGAATGGCCGCTTTTTGCTCTCGTATCGAATCCACGGTTTCCCGGGATGTATCTTTGTTACGAAGAGGTGAATCTACAGATAACAGACATAGCCATTCGGCATACTCTCACTCTTTCCTCCATGGCTGACGATCGCGCTTCAACGGACCAAGAATGGCGTGCAGGTGCAGTGGTGACGTTTTTTGAGACCAGCCCAGTGGGTTACGCCACACTGCCGTTCTCAAACATCAAACCTACCGGACAGTAGCAGCTGAATTGCCGGTTCAAGATTCGATTTGAATACTAATAATCCTATGATTTTAACAACTTGGCACCTGTTCCGTAAAGATGTGCAGCGTCAGAAACGTGGAATTGCACTGCTCTGGTGTGCCGTGCTTATTTGGGCGATCAGCAGCGCGCAAATCCCTTCCAAAAAGCCCTTTGAAATAGACTTTCCCTTAAGCGTTATGGGACCTCTGAGCCGTTTAGGAATGGATCTGGCAGCGATCGTCCTTTTTGTCCGATGTCTCTCGATGGATCCCTCCGGCTCAAATCCCGGCTTCCTCTCCACCCGCCCGGTGCCTTGGCACGCGATTTTGGCGAGCAAGTTCTTGTTCGGTGCACTTTTTCTGGTCCTCCCCATAGTTTTGGGAACCGAGCTAGCAATCTACTCGATCGGCATCCCACTGACGGGATTTCATCTACTCCTCTACCTTACCGAACTTATTCTCTACATCTGGGCGATGTTAGCCCTAGCTGCTATCCCAGCGTTCTTTTGGAACGACTCCGGGATGCTCTGCTTTGGAATTCTCGCGTCTTACGGCATCGTCGCGTTCAACTTCGCAGGCTTGGATGACTTGTCCTTTAAAAATTGTTTAATTATTACGGGGATGGGAGCGATCGTGGCCATTATGCGCTACCGATTTAAATGGGGCTTTGCAGTTGTTAGCCTTGCGTGGGGACTCGCCTTTACGGTACTCGGCTTCCTCCTGGTTCCAGAAGCCGGGACCAATTATGGAAACCGCCTTATTGGCGACGGCTCCCGCTGCACCATGGGAGAAGTGAAGCGTGAAAGTGACTCGTTGAATGTTTATTTTGAGATCAATCGGATTCAAATGCTCGGGGAACCCAAATCTTCCGGCGGTGTCAACGTCTATCTCCTTCAAGAAGGCCGTGCGGTAAAGGAGGCTTCGATCTGCTATTCTACGGATTTTTGGAAGCCGTTCACCGTCGAAGACAAGGTTCAAGCCACCTTTTATCTCGATCCGCATGAAACCCTTCAGAACGCTCGCTTGATCGTCGTACCCAACGGGCAATCTGGCGCCCTTGTTTCGTATGAGTTTAAGGACGTTCGTCTAACACAAACTCCCCTTTCCGAGCACAAATAGGTTATTGCAGTTTCACCGGGGCCGGGTAGATAGAGGTGTGGTATGTCGTTGAGCTATGAAACGCTGCTGGTTTACCTGTGGGCTGGGGCGTTCTCTTGTTTTTGCTCTCGTGTCTCTACGGCTATCTGATCCAAGCTCGATAAACCCGGCCGATTCCTTCGCCTTGGCGGAGGTCAAACCCTCCAGGCCACGCGCGCCTTTCTCACCGAGAAGAATCGCTTCACTAACGTCGTTGTACGCCTTCTTCAGATCAGGAATCAGGCTGTACATCAGACCGCGATCGTAATGAGCCCGCATGTAGTTCGGCTCCAATTGCGCCAATGGGCCAGCCGTTTGCACCAGGACTTTGCCCGAACTTTCGGAGGTAAATT